>JBHIEF010000049.1:0-23110 GCA_046760465.1 Armatimonadota bacterium
CCCACCACGAGATTCTCCGCTGCGCTCAGAATGACAGCCGACCGAGAGCCTCGGTCTTGGGTTCATCATAAGACGGTCTCCTCCTGCGGGTGTAGAAAGGGCGCTGGTGGCAGGCTCTAAGTGACCGCCGTCTACCAGGGAGGAGAGAGGCTAGCAGCGCTCGAACGGCGAATGGCCGGACCGACTGGGCCACCTCTCTGCGGAAGTTGTCGCACCCGACCGCATAGTGGCATCCCGTTCTCGCGCGGCACACCGGCCAGGGGCGAGCAGACGCTGGTCTCCGGCACAGGAGGGTCAGCAATGAGGGCATCAGCTTGGGCATGTGTGGTCTGTCTCGCCGTTGCGCTCGCCGCGTCCCCTGCCACCGGCTTTGAGTTCCGAAGCGGGGACGCGGTCGTGGTCGGAGAGGACGAGGTGATCGCCGATGATCTCATCGTGACGGGGCGGACGGTGACAATTCGCGGGCAGGTTGACGGGAGCGTCGTGGCATGCGGCGAGAAGGTCACCCTCGAAGGGTCGGCGACCGGCCTGATGCTGGGGTGCGGCCAACGAGTGCAGGTCAATGCGGCTGAGGCCGGCAGTGTCGGTGTGGCCGGACAGACGATTGAGGTGTCCGGCAAGGTCAAGCGGAATCTCGCAGTGGCAGCATCCGAGGTTACGCTGAACGAGGACGCGGGCGTCGGGCGCGACGCCATCGCTGCCGGCGCAGAGGTGACCTGTGACGGGACCGTGGGGCGTGACCTACAGGTGGCGAGCGGCATCCTGCGAGTGTCGGGTGACATCGGGAGGAACCTGGTGGCCAATTGCGGCGAGGTGTTGCTCGGGCCCGGCAGCCTGATCCGGGGCGACTTCGTGTCGCACTCCTCCGAACCTCCCGTGGTGCCGGACGAGGCCACTGTCGAGGGGGCAGTAGTCCATCGGCCCCCGACCAAGCCGGCACGCACTGGACCCAACTGGAGGATGATGGCGGCCCTGTTCATCCTGCGCGTGGCGGGCATGTTCCTGGTCGGATGCCTGATGGTGACGCTGGCTCCCCGTTCGACGGATCAGCTCCTAGGCAACCTGCGCACCCAACCAGGCCAATCGGTTGGGCTGGGGGCCCTCGGGCTGTTCCTCCTGCCGGTGATCGCATGCATGCTCGTGGTGACGGTGCTGGGGTCGCCGGTGGGGCTACTGCTCATGTTGCTCTACGCCGCAGCGCTCTTCATCGCGTTCGCCGTGTCTGCTACCGCACTCGGCGACGTCGTTCTGCGAGGCCGCAAGTCGCGAGTGCTGGCGGCACTTCTGGGGGCGGTGATCATAGGGCTGGCCATGGCTGTGCCCGTCGTCGGGTGGCTCACGTTCCTGGCAGCGGCCGTGTTCGGCCTCGGAGCGCTGCTCCTGGCATCTGCCTCCGCCGTGAGCAGGCAGCGCACAGAGAGCGTAGCCACATAGCATCTGTCTCCCGGGCGGTCGCCAGTGCGCAGCGAGATCGGGTGTCCTCGCCCTACGAGCAGGCAAGCGGCGGCGCCGGCGTCGCCGAGCCCACGCACGTTGCGCATAGACAGCGCCTGCCGACCGTGACCTGCCGCCTCCATCGCCCGGGGCTTGACAGGGGCACGGACGAGGGGGAGAACCGTCATGTCGGACAAGGACAGGGACCCACGAGGCGAGAGGCGCACGCTCAAATCCGCACGGCCGTGGGGCGACATCCACATGGTGGTCCGGAACGAGAGGTGCTCGGTAGACCTGACCCGTGTGAAACCGGGGCAGCGGGCGAGCCTCCATTCGCACCAAGTTCGGACCGAGTTGTTCCACTTCCTGGATGGCGGAGCGTATCTGGAAGTTGATGGGCGCGTGTCGCGCCCCAAGGCGCACGATGAGCACGTAGTGTACCCGGGGATGAAGCACCGCTTCTGGGCGGAGGGCAAGGAGTTCCGGATGCTCGTCGTCTCATTCGGAGAATGGACGGCTGAAGACCAAGTTCGGCACGAGGACGACTATGGACGCGCAGGCCAGAAGCTGGAGCTGTAGGCGTTCCGCCGAACAAGTCCACCCACGCCACAGCTCAGGGCTGCCCGGCGGTGGGGATGGGTCCGAGGGCCAAGGAGATGGGCGGAGCAGGACACGCGGCTATGGGGTCGCAGCGCAGCGAACTCACGGCCATTCGACCCGCACGCGTGTTCTCTGCGGGACGCCACGGTGGCTGGGGCTATGCCTCCACACCTAGCCAGCGCCGCAGCAGATAGTCGCAGTTCACTATCTTCTCAACCAGATCAAGGGGCACGTAGTAGTAATGGTTGGAGGCCTCATAGCCGATGCGGGAGTCGCGAGCCTGGATGACGTATAGCTCGCGGGCGATGGCGATCTCATCGCGCAGGAGGCGTTCCAGCTCTCGGCGCTGCGGACCCGCTTCCTCCTCACCGGTTGCCACAGCGAGAGCATCGCGCGCCACCACGAAGCGGGCCTGGTTGGCGACCGTGCGGAAGTGAAGATGCGCGGCTCGCGCCACGTTGAGCTCGCGTTCAAGCGCAGAGCGGCGCTTGGCAGGCACGCTGGCCAAGGCTTCGCCGAGGCGGGCCACCCCGGGTTTCCAGCCTTGGCAGATGGCCTCGAACTGCCGGATGAAGACCTCAGGCGGGTAGATGGCTCGCCAGCCGTCCAGGTCGTCGTAGGGGAATCCGATCATGGTGGCGCGGTAGCCCGTGGGCTGCTTCCAGAGTAGGTTCGAGGGGCCATACTGCATGGGCGCGCGATAGACCAGGGCGATGTGGAAGGGAAACTCCCGGAAGGCCTGGCTGAAGGTGGACCAGGCGGCCACCACGTCCCGTGCCGAGCGCCGCCCGAAGCGCCGACGGGCGACCCGGCGCATGGCCTCGGTGGGCGAGGGCTTGCGCATGGCGCCGAGCTCGGCGGCCACCTCCATGTTGGGCGAGGGGTAGCCGCCCAGCGTCCAACCTAGCATGATGCCGTCCACGTCGGCCTCGGAGAGGTTGGCGATGTGCTGGGCCACGAGCTCGACGGCTGGGACGTAGGGCACGGCAGATAGCTCCCAGGTGTTGCTAGCTTGGACTTTGGCGATGGTGCGCAGGCCGTGCTTGCGGGCGAGGCCCCAGTGTCGCGTGGCCCGGGGGCCTGGGCCAACGCTGGAGATGGAGTACTCGCCCACGGCGCTCTCGACGCCGCCCCGAGAGATGGGGAGGCTCCATTCGCTGACGCTCATGAGGGCTACCCCGTCGGGGAGGCGCTCGATGATCGGGGCGGCCCGATCGTCGGACCAGCCCCAGTCCCACACGATCACCTCGGCGTCGGGATTGCCCTCTCGGACGCCCCGGGCGAAGAGCGAGTTGACCTCGGCGATCACGTCTGCCGCAGGCCGCTCGGAGCAGCGGGGGCAGCCGGCAGCGTTGCGGTGCGAGTGGCAGTTGGTGAGGTTCTCTGAGGCGGTGATGCTGAAGGCGCCGGCCAACTGCGGGACGGCCGCGAAGACGCGTCGGAGGGCGTCCACGATGTAGTCCTGGACCTCCGGCACGCTCGTGCAGAGCGCGGCGTGGTCGCCCTCGACGACGCCCTTCAGCTCCAGGTGCTCCTGGTAGAAGCTGAGCGGCATGGCCCGCGGCTCGTTCAGGTACAGGTAGATGCCTATCCCGTGCCGGCGGGCGCGCTGGGCCAGAACGCTCAGGTTCCGCAGGCGCTCCTCCCAGCCCTCGCTGAGTTCGGGTGCCCACGGGAATGGGGAGAGCTTGTATAGCACGGCCTGCATCCACACCCCATTGACGCCGACGGCGGCGAGCTTCTGGAGGTAGCCATCCGGGTAGGGGTCGAGCTCGGGAGTGGCTAGCGGGTCGCCGTAGAGGGCGAAGTAGGAATAGCAGAATCGGGGCGAGAAGCGGCTGCGCCCCTTCGTCGGCGGCGCGGCGCGCGGTGACCGGGCTGTCAGGTCGTCTATGAAGGCGAACAGCGGTTCAGGCTGCTCGCCCAAGCCCTCAGGGAAGTAGCGTTGCACTGCTGCCCGGATCTCGGCCTCGCGGCGCCGTGTTTCCTCGCTCGGCTCGACGTAGCGCAGGGGCCCGCAACGGGGCTTGAGGCTGCCGAGCTTGTGCCAGAGGAAGTCATCCTCGCGCAGTGTGTACGCTAGCTCCTCCTCCCGCCAACCCAAGAGCTGCAAGAGCTGATCGTATGGGAGCAGATGCCAGTTGCGGCGGATGAGGGTGATGTGACAGCGCCGGCGTTTCTGCTCGTTGATCGGGGGGCGATCCGGCAGACCCATGGCCACCCCGATGCTCCGCACCCGGTCGGGCTGGGTCCCCAGCACCTCGGCCAGGCGCTCCAGGGGCACCAAGGCCCAATTGCGCCAGATGAAGGCGTGCATTCGGTCGGGGAAGTGAGGAACGGGTACGGGCTCGGGTGCCGCTCCCTCCGGCAGGTCGCCCCAGCCGGCGTAGAGGATCAGCGGTAGTATAGGCAGCATGACCTACCCCCCAGGAGTTCCCGCCGTGCCTTTCGCCTTCCGGCTGAAGCCATCCTCGTCACTGGCGACGCCTGGGGCGCGGTGGCGAGTTCAGTCAGCTTGGCGGCGGGCCACCCGGGGCAGCGAGAGGCCGAACTGGATGGTCTCACCCTCGGTGCCGAAGTAGCCTCCCCAGCCGACGCTGATACGGACGACCTTGTCGAGGTCGAGCCGGCCGTTGTCGTCCTCCGACCAGCCCGCGAGCAGGAAGCGGGAGATGGGCACGAAGGACTGCACCTCGCCGGGGGCCGCCAGCGAGCGGCCGGTCGAGGCCAGGTAGTTGGCTCCGCCCTGCTCGTGGAGGATGACTAGGACCTGGCTTGGCGTGCGCTGCCCGGCAGGGACGCTCGTATCGAGGACCAGCGTCTCTGCGCCCGTGAGGTCAATAGTGCCCGGGTACTCGAACCCGACAAACAGGAAGGTGTCCACGTCGCTCTTGGTGAGCGTCCCGCGCGTCATCCAGGCCGTCTCTCCGCCCCGCTCGAGACTGCCCTGCACGAACTCGCCATGTCCAATCACCGGTTGGACCTCGGGCAGCGACTCGACCATTATGCCAGGAAGGGCGGCCGCCGGAGGGCGATGGCGCTGGCGCTCGCGGGCCTCGGAGAAGCGGAACAGCATCCCCTCATACGGGCCGAGAGCAAGGGCTATGTCCTGGCGCGACTCGAGCGGCGTGATCTCCCCGGTGGCGGGATCCCATTGCTCGCCAGTGCCTGCGGCCGTCAAGCTGACGGTCACCTCAACTGGCTGTGCACCGTCGTTGATCAGGAAGTAAACGTCCCGCCCCTCGATCCGGCGATGAGTCACGCGGACGGGGACGTTGCTCGGGCTGACGGCCACATCTTCGGCGATGATGGTGCTCAGGATGCTGGGCAGGACGGCGACGGCCGACTGCGGCAGGAATAGGCCGGCGCCCTCGCCATACCAGGTCACGCGCGGTTCGGCGCTGGCACCGAGCATCTTCTGGCCGAGCTCAACGATGCGCGGCGAGGGGAAGGCGCGAGTCGAGTTGGTCGGGCGGGCGCCCACTGCGATGACCACGCCCCCAGCCTTCTCGAACTGGGCGAGGTTGAGCCACGCGGCCTCCGGCAGTGTGTCCACGCAAGGCAGGATGACCACGTGCCAGCGCATGTCACCGTGGACGAGCTGGCCGTCGCCGACCTGCGCCTCGACCAGTGTGCGCGAGTCTAGATACGTGAAGTCGCGGCGTGCGGCGAAGAGGCTCTCGCTCACCGCGTTGAAGGCCTCCTCGACCTGGAGGGCTGAAGGCGAGTCCGTGGCGCCGTGGCGGGCGGGGGTAAAGCGGGGCCAGAGGCTCTCGATGGGGTAGACGACGGCGATGTCGGCCACCTGGTGGCCACCCTCGAGCATCGTCGAGCACCGCCCGACGTACTCGTTCAGGCGGCGGAGCTGCCTGGTATCGAGGCCGACGAAGCTGTAGTAGCTGGTGATGGTGGTGATCCCGCTGAGCATCAAGCGATTGCAGGTGCCGCGAATCTCGTCCTCGGTGACGTTGTGGACCGGGCGATCATCGCCGTCCGGACGATAGCGCTGGGAGAAGTCGCTGGTCTCGCACATGGTGATGGGCTTGCCGTCGAGGTCGGCGGCACTGCCCGTGAGGCGGGCGATGCGCCAGGGCACTTGGGCCGGCACGCTGGTGAGACAGTCAATGCTCGGGGCGTCGGTGCGGCGGAGGCAGCGGAAGAAGTCGCCGTAGAAGGCAACGTGGTTGCGGAGGGACTCCTCCCAGAGCAGGTGGCCGCCGGAGAGGACGTTGTGCTCGCGGCAGAACTCCTGGATCTGACCGAAGAAGCTATCGGAGACCAACTCCGCAACGGTGAGCCAGAAGTCGTGGCGAACCTGGGCGGAGCGGGCGCCCGCGTCGAGAATGAGGGCAGGGACATTGGGCTTGAGGCGATATCCGCGCCTCTTGCGGAACTCAACTGGCAGGTTCGGGGCCCATGGCAGCACGCGGTACGGCATGGGGCGCATGAACAGGCTCATGAGCGACGGCTCGTCCGTGAAGGTAGCCTCGAAATAGCGCCCGAGGTCGTCGCCCAGCCGATCCGCATACTGCTGGTGGGTAAGCTCGATGAAGCGACGCGTGGGTTCGGGCATGAGTAGGTTGATGTACGGGAGCTTGTCGGCCAGGCTCATGGCGGCGTGCGTGTTCTCGTACAGGCGGTCCTCGGTGATGGCCAGGATGGCCCACGTGCCCGCTGGAGGGTCCCAGGTGAGATGGGCGTCGCGCACGCGGTTGGTGAGGTCAATCCCCTCGGCCAGCGCAATTCGCCCGTCGTTCGTGGGGAAGGCCACGGCCATGAAGGGGTCGCCAGGCGGCAGGTCGAGGGACACAGGATCGCCGTCCGTGTGGGCCTCGGCGATAAGCAGGCCACGCGCCTCCCACTCGGGATGGTCGCGGAGCACGAGGCCGCCGGCCGCACCCGAGGGGTAGCCCTTCTCATCATACAGCCAGAGCGACATGCCGGCCTTCTTCGCCTCGTTGACGGCACGGACGAAGGCGTCCCACATGGCGTCGCTGGTGAGATAGTCGGTGAACGACACGTTGCAGACGACGCCGCCGAAGCCCTGAGAGGAGAGCGAGCGGATTAGCGTGTCCTGCGCGTCGGGCTGGTCGGGCCAGCCGTGGATGATCTTCAGGATGCGCGAGTCGGCCGGTGGGTCGCCGAAGCGCTGCTTGAGGGGGCGATCCCCCTGGGGCAGTGAGACGGGCTCGTTCAGCGCGCTGGCGGGAAGGAGAGACACGAGTGGCCCCACGAAGCCCCCCGGGCCGCCGCCGTCCTCTACGCGGACGGCGATGACGTTCTCAGCGCCGGGAACGGCGGCATCCGCGGGGATCGCGTAGAGGCGCTTCACCAAGACGGAGGTCGGCACGCCGGGCCCGGTCTCGCCTACAAGCTGGCCGTTGAGGTAGGTGCGATCCCAGTCGTCAATGCTGCCGAGGTTGAGGACGAGGGCCTGGCCGGCCCAGCCCTCAGGCAGGACGAAGCGCAGGCGGTACCAGGCCACGCCGTCGTAGTCGGTCCACGGCAGTCCGTTCTTGGGCCTGGGGGGCTGGCCCGGGCGGGGCTGCGTGACGCCCTGCGGCTCCCAGTGGCCCGGGACGCGGAGGGTCTGCCAGTCGGAGTCGTCGTAGTCGGCAGCGGCCCAGCCCTGCCTCTCCCCTACCTCGTGCGGGTCCGTGCGGAACAGCCATTGGCCCTCCAGGTTGCCCCAGTGCGACCCAAGCACGAGGGGATCCGAGCTGGCGCAAGGGGCGGGAAGTAGCCAGAGGGCGAGCGAGGCGGTAGCGTAGCGATGCACTGGGTGCCTCCTTGTGGTTGGCAAGACCCCATGACGTCCGGGTTGATGGCCTTGCGGCGCCCACCCGAGGCCCCTGCCGCATGGCTACCGAAAGCAAGCCAACCCGCGCCATCGTGCGCGCCGCTGGACGGTGCGAGCAGTCGTCAAGGGCCTGTTTCGTCGCTTCTCCCGTCTCAGTGTTCTCCCCTCCTGTAGGCGCCTATCCCAGAAGCTGCGAGGAACGGCTCTCGTTATCCGGATGCTGCTTTGCGAAGTGGCGACCCTTCGCTACGCAGGACGAGGCGCAGCGAGGAATCTGCTGGCGGGCCTGCGCGGCCCGCGCTTCCACGGTGCCTACCTCTGGACCCAGATGGGGCTGAGCCACGCCCACTGGTTGTTGCGCTGGGCGATGCGCACGTAGTAGAAGTCGGCCTCAGACTCGACGGCCTGATCCGTCCAGCTCAAGTCAATGCAGTAGGCGGATGCCGGCACGGCGCGGTGGATCCTGACCGCCTCCGTCAGCCAGCCACGCAAGACGTGCACGCGAGACCCCTCGAGCAGGTCGCTGAGCGGATGTGTGAACGTCCGGCCATTGGCCTCGAGGGCCAGCTCGGCGGAGGTCGGCATCTCTACCTCGAGGATCATGGCATTGGTGGCGGATTGCCACACTGACGGATTGCCCCTGGTGTGCGAGGTCCAGGCACAGGAGGTCTCGTCCACCGCGACGATCCGGTTGGCCATGCGACCGGAGCCAGCGTCGCTCTCCTCCGGTAGGATGACCGACCGGCCGCGGAAGCAGGGCTCGACCGAGGCGATCCGCCCGTCGGTAACGCTGGCCCGCAGATTCCAGTCGGTCTCCAGGTCGCGCGGACCCCATCCATACTCAACGCGGACCTTGGCGCGGACCTCGCCGGCTCCTGGAAACGCAGGCATCGGCAGTCGTCCGTCGAAGCGGTAAAGGACCCGGTTGTTCTTGATCAGCTCGATGTGGTCCACGAAGTCGTTGGCTTCCACTGTCAGGCTGATCTCGCGCGGCCCTACGCCTTCGGTCTCCTCCCCCGGCCAGGCGTCGTTGACGCGGAACCAGGCCTTGATCTTGTCGCCGGTGACGGCGTAGACGCGCCGGGCCGAGAGCGCTTCCCAGATGCCCTCGCGGGTCAGCTCCCCGGCGAACACGGCCGTCCGCCCCTCGCCGTATGAGCCGGGATAGCCGCCGTGGTGGTCCGTGTTGGCCACGAGCCCGAACTTGTGCCCCAGCGACAGTCCGTAGGCGGCCGTGCTCTGGTGGTCCCGCGGGCCCATCGTGTGCTGCATCGGGTAGGGGGCGTTGTCGCTCTCCGAGCACCCGTGCAGGGAGTAGATCTCGACGAAGGGCGACAGGCTGTCGTCGAAGGCGTCCCAGTTGATCCCCCGGTAGCCCTGCTTGTAGCCGATGTGATGGGGGAAGACTATGGCGCGTCTGTCGCTCAGCTTCTCGCGCAGCTCCCCAAGGGTCGGCGCGTCGGTGATCTCGCCCTTGGGCTCGAAGAGCAAGATGGTGTGATCCCCGAATTCGCACGAGTGCCACTCGTAGCTGAGGAAGGTGACGAACTGGCCGGGCTGGTAGTGGTCTTCGAACGTCTGGAGCACTTCCGGCCACAGTCTGCGCAGTTTCGCAAAGCCCCGCGTGTGCTGGTCAATGACCCTGCCATATTGCTCTCGATCCGTGGGCATGTCGGGCCAGCAGGCGTGGCCGGTCACGCTGCAGAAGTCCAGATGCTCGCGCGCCGCCTCCAGCGCGTGCGTGAGCTCGCCCTCGCCGTAGCTGATGCCGCAGTGGCTGTGGATATCGCCCCAGTACAGGTGGTATTCGCTTGGCATAGTCCCCCCATCCATCGGTTCGCGTAGGCCGTCGAAGGGACGTGTGTGCTGTCACGCGCCGGTGATCTCGACCAGGACCAGCTCCAGAGGTGGGACGGTGATCGAAGAGCGCGCGCCGGGCAAGCGCCTCTTCTCCTTCAGCGTGGCCAGAACGAAGCGCGGATCAGCAATGCCCTCTGAAAGCGCGCCCAGGTCGAGCGCGACGGAGTGCGCCTGGGTCTCGGGATTGATGAGAACCACGCCCACGCGCCCGTCCTCAAGCCTCCAGACGCTGTGGTAGACGGCCGGGGCCTGGTAACTGCCCCACTTCTCGCCCAGGTTGAGCGAACGTGTTGGCACGTCGAGGTCCAGGGGTTGCAGCATCTTGCCCCACATCAAGTAGCCCCGGGCGTAGCCGACGTAGGCCCGCGTGCAGTTGGCGACCATGGTCAGATAGGCTTGCTTCTCCTCCGCCCTCATGGGCTCCACCTGGCCGGGCGAAAGGCCCGGCATGAGGCCCGCCGCGAAGCCCTTGGCCAGACTGAAGCGCGGGTGGCCGGCGCTCTTCCATGGATAGAAGGCCGCCCAGCCGATGACCTGGTCATGGTAGAGGTAGCAGAAGAGGGGCACCGTGCGCGTCATGGGCTTCCTGATGGGGAACTCGGCAGTCAGGCCGAAGGGCCGCGACTGGCAAAGCTGAAGGTACGGCAGGTAGAGCTCGTTGGGCTCCTCCATAGACAGTACGAAGTCGGGGTCCAGCGGCCCGCAGGCCTGGCGGATGCGGCGGTAGAGGTCAGCCAACTCCAGGTGGATCCACCGCCCCCAGCCGGGGGAATGCCCGTGGTCACGGCTGCCGCACACGCCGGCCTGGACGCTGCCGCTGACCTCTTGGTCGAAGTGGATGATGGGGTAGCCGGCGCGAACGCAATACTCGGCGACGTCCACGATGGTGGTCTTGGCGAATTCGGTGGCACGGCATAGCTGTACCCAGCGTTGTCCGTGCCAGTCCTTAGGGTCGGTGGACGTACGGATCGCCGGTGCGGCGCCAGTGGGGTCATGGACGGCAAACGGCGCGACCTCACGTTCAAAGCGCTCGGCGCTGGAGTAAACGGAGCCGTCAGGCAGCCGCTTCTCGATGGTCCAGCGATACCCAGACAGCATGACCATCCCGCGGCCGCCGAGCTCGCGGATGAGCCCTGCGTCGGCTCTGAAGTCGTCGGCGCTGGGGAAGGGCGGCAGGTACTCCTGTCCGGTCCACTCGCCGTAGCGCTCCCAGCCGCGGTTGTTGGCTATGACGGGAGCGCCGTAGGCCTGTGTCATCTGTGACAGCCGGGCGCGCAGGCCGTCCGCGTCGAACCTCCGTCCGCCGTCGGCGTCGCGGTAGCGGGGGTTGTAGAAGGTGACCAACGCGCCCCGTCGCAGCCAGTCGGGCGTGTCCTGTCTTCGGACCAGTGGCGTCGCGCACCAAGGCTGCCTGCTGCTCCAGCGACGGTAGATTCCCGCCGCCTCGTACCAGTCACCGACGAAGGCGCCCAGGACGACTTGATAGCCCGGCCGGAGGTCGGCGCCCTGAACGAGTGGTGAGTGGTGGGTCACGTCGAAGATCAGGTCGAAGCCCAGCTTGATGCCGAAGGACTTCGGGTGCCCCTGGGCATCGTATGCCGCCAGATACGTGCCGGCGCGCCCGTCGTAGTGCGCCATCAGTTGACACGACAACGGGCCGGGGTACGTGCTCCTGATGGAGCTGGCCCCGCCCGTGAACGCCTCCTCCGGGTCCTCGATCAGGCCTCCGTCGCACTGCGGATACAGGATGCAGTCGTCCTGCGACGACTCGCCCAACGCGGCGGGCGCATGCAGTACGGGGTACTTGATCTGGGTGACGGCGGCCTCTCCGCCGTTGACCACCTCGGCGGAGAAGGTCGCCAGGTCCTCCTGCGCATCCCGGCCGACCGTGCAGACAACCTGGAACGAATCGTGCTGGAAGTTGAAGCGGGCGCCTTCGCCGCGCGGATCGTAGAGCACCGTGCGCGCATCGGCACTAGTCTGTATGTGCTCGACGCCGTCCAGCTGATACGTGACCTCGTAGACGGGCGCCTGGGAATCGCCGAGCAGTAGCACCTGGCCCGTCGGGATGTGAGCGAATCGGGCTACGCCCCCGTTGCGGAAGAGCTCGAGCTGCCACGACTGGCCCTGAAGCGCGGGACCGTCCGGCTCCACGTCAGCAGGCAGCCGCTCGTAGGGGGCGAGTCGCACATCGTCCAGCCACACGGTGCCGGCGCTCGCGCCCAGGAAGAAGTCCAGCCGGACGGTTTGCTCTCGCGGCGTGCCTGCTCGGAAGGGGAGCTCGACGCGCCGCCACTCGGTGCCCGCGGTGACCGGGTCGGCGAGGCCGACGCTTCCCCAGGGGGCCTTGGAGTTGAGCACGTGCACGCTGAACGACCTGGGTGGGTCGGCGCGCGCCAGGAACGACAGCCGGTAGGCCTGCCGGGGCTTCAGCAGGGCGCTGTCGAAGTCGCAGAAGAGCTGGATGTGGTGGGGGGCGGAGGGCGTGGTGACCGTCACGCGTGCTGCACGCTCGCCCTCGGCGCCCTGCACAGGTACGGCGGCCATGTTGCCTCGAGCCGTGGCTTGCTGGCTCAGGCGCCAGGGCTCGGTTCCCTGCTCGAAGTCGCCGTTGGGGACGATGTTCTGGGCGCGGGCGCAGCAGGCCGCAAGGCCGGCCGGAAGAAGAAGCGCCGCCCACGTAGCCGGCCGGCGTGTATTGCGGATTCGCACGCGTTTCGCCTCCTGTGGCGGGAGCGCCTGGAGTGCCGCCGTCCGCCACTTCGCCCCGCGTCGGCGAAAGCCCTGTCCCCAGCCGCACCTGCACAGCACGACGCAGGCGGGTCCCCGGGCACCAAGTGGGTCCAGCCCACGATCCGCAGGTGGTCTGTGGTCTCTGGGGGAATCCAGGCATGACCTCACAGCCTGGAAGCGGAGGGTCCCTGACATGAGGCGTCTACTGGTCCTCCCCCCCATCTTGCTTGGACTCGCGGCCGCTCTGCTGACCCTTCAGCCAGACGCCCAGCAGCAGCAGGGCGGAGAGGCCTTTGTCGTTGCGCTCGACGAGAAGGGCGGCTTCGCTGTGGGCTATGAGGGCGAGACGATCATCACGGGCAGCTATGCGTGCTGGGGGCCGAACTGGGCGTGGCACGGCTTCAATGTCGCCCCCGTCAAGTCGGAGCCAAACGAGTTCGTCTTCGACGGCCAGTTCGAACACGAGGGGAAGAAGATCCTGGTGCGCGGATCGCTGCGCCTGGAGCCGCCGAACCGCCTGGTGCTATCCTACACGCCCAGGTCGGCGGACGAGTTCGACCTGATCGGGCTGGCGATGGAGTTGCAGTTCGATCTGCGCAGTCTCCCCTATGAGAAGGCCGTGCACTACACCAGCAGGGATGGCGCGAGGATAGAGGTCGGCTTCCCTCCCACCAAGCTCCGCGAGCCCATCTGGACGGACGACCCGGCCTTTGCCGACGTGCGTGAGCTGTCGGCCTGGGAGTGGCGCATCGGCGGCCGCACGATCAAGGCGGAGATGAGCCGTCCCATCGCGTGCATCCCGCTGGACCGGCGTAGCGCTACCAACGAGCACAGCTACGCCATTCGGCACTTCTTCGTCTCAGGGAGGATGACGAGGAACGCTGAGCCGCTGGTGGTCACGCTGACCTTCCCAGCAGGGACAGTCCTGGGCCAGCCCATTGGCGAGTCGTTCGATCCAGACAACGACTGGGCCGACTGGTTCCCCGACGCCCTGGGGTGGGAGGACTCGCCGGTTGACCTGTCCTTCCTCAACGAGCCGGAGAAGCCCGCCGGCAAACACGGGTTCCTCACCGTTCGCGGCGGCAAGTTCGTCTTCGAGGATGGGACGCCCGTGCGCTTCTGGGCGGCCAATGTGGCAGCCTACGCCATCTACTGCGAGGACAAGCGGGAGATCGACAGGGCAGCGCGGCGGATCTCGAAGTTGGGCTACAACCTGGTGCGCCTTCACCATCAGGATTCGGCATGGGTCAGCCCGCGCGTGTTCGACCAGGACGCCAATGACACGCAGACCTATGACGCCGCCTTCTGGGACTCGATGGACTACTGGATCTACTGCTTGAAGCGCGAGGGCATCTACGTCCACATGGACATCCACGTGGGGCGCACGTTCAAGGAAGGAGACCAGATCCCGGGCTTTGAGGAGATGACCGACCGCGGGCGCAGGGGCGAGGGGAAGGGATACTGCTTCTTCAACACGCGCGTTCAGGAGCTGATGAAGCAGTATCAGGAGTACCTGTGGAGGCACGTCAACCCCTACACGAAGCTGGCCTACAAGGACGACCCGGCGATTGCGCTGGCGCTGATCAGCAACGAGAACGACCTGACGACGCACTTCGGGAACCTGATGCTGGGCGACAAGGGGAATCCCTACCACAACAAGATCTTCCAGGCCGAGGTGGACGAGTACGCCCAGAGGCATGGCCTGGACAAGGACAGAGCCTGGCGCACGTGGGAGCCGGGCCCGTCGAAGCTCTTCCTCAACGACAAGCAAGCCTGGTTCTTCGGGATGATGCGGGATCACCTGCGCGAACTGGGCGTCAGAATCCCGGTTACAGGGACCAACTGGTGCTATGCGCTGTACGACCTGCCGGCCATGGCGACCATGGACTTCATGGATACGCACGCATACGGCGGCGGAGAGCCGCTGAAGGCCAACCCAGCCTACGAGGCCTCCTACATTGATCATATCGCCCTGGCGCGCGTTGCCGGCAAGCCCTTCGTAGTCAGCGAGTGGAACGTCACGGTGCCCAACCCCTTCCGCGTGACCACGCAGTTGGAGATGGCGGCGACGGCGTGCCACCAAGGCTGGGATGGGGCGTACATGTACAACTACTGGCAGGGGCGGCTGGGCAGGCCGGACCGGACGCCGCAGTGGGGCAGCGCCTACGACCCGGCGCTGGCGGGGATGGCCATCCCGGCCGCTCTGATGTACCGTCGGGGCGATGTTGCCCGGGGGCAGAAGACCGTGGCCATCACGTGCAGCCGGGATAACATCTACAACCAGGCCAACAACGAGCACAAGATGGCGGCGCTGCGCTCTGGGATCAGGAAGCACGCCATGCTCATCGCGTTGGAGTCAGTGCCCGAGGGCGTTGAGGTTGACGAGCGAGTGAGCCCCGACCGGTCATTCCTAGAGCAAGGTGCGGACGCAGCCACTACGGACACAGGCGAGGTCTCTCGGAACTGGAAGCAGGGCGTTATGACAGTTGACTCGCCCAGGACCAAGGCGGCTATGGGTTGGGTGGGCGTCTACGGCCCACAGGAACTGGGGAACGTCACGTTCAAGTTGAAGACCAAGTTCGCCACCGTCTGCGTGCAGAGCCTCGATGGCGCGCCGATACGGGAGGCGAAGCGGCTGCTGGTCACGGTTGGGGCGCGGGTGCTCTCGAAGGAGGGCAGGATGCCGTTCTATTCGGAGCCCGTGGAGGGCGAGATCGCCATCAAGACTTCGGCGACCGCGCTCAAGATGGCGGGGCTGGGGCCGGACGGGTCCAAGAGAGACGAGAAGACGCTTGCGGCCAGGGGCGGCGTCATCACCGTGCCGCTGAGCCGAGCCGACCGGACTCACTGGTTCGTCCTGGAGGCATAGCGCCGCGAGCCCAGCGAAGGAGAGCATGCCATGAACGGCCTGAGTCGGCGTACATTCCTTGGCGCAAGCGGGGCGGCGCTGGCGGCAGCGTCGAGCGGGAGACTGGCGAGTGCGGCACGGGCAGAGCGGCCGAACATCCTCTTTCTCATGGCCGACCAGCATCGGGCCGACTGTGTGAGCGCCGACGGGAACGCGGTCATCCACACGCCGAACATGGACCGCATCGCCAGCGAGGGCGTCCGCTTCCGATGCGCCTACACGTCCACGCCCTCCTGCACGCCGGCGCGGTCCGGGTTGCTCACCGGTCTGTCTCCCTGGCACCACGGGATGCTGGGGTACGGTCGGGTGGCCGTGGAGTACGAGAACGAGCTGCCCCGGATGCTGCGGGAGGCCGGCTACTACACGACCGGCATCGGGAAGATGCACTGGCATCCGCAGCGCAACCGCCACGGTTTCCACCAGACGATTCTGGACGAGTCAGGCCGCGTGGAGTCTGAGGGCTTCGAGAGCGACTATCGCAAGTGGTTCCGCACGCAGGCACCCGACCTGGACCCCGACGCCACGGGGATCGGCTGGAACGACTATCGGGCGAGGGAGTACGCGCTGCCGCAGGAGCTGCACCCGACGCGATGGACCGGGGACGTGGCGGTCAAGTGGCTGCGCGACTACGACCGGGCCGAGCCCTTCTTGCTGAAGGTCTCCTTCGCTCGGCCGCACAGCCCGTATGACCCGCCGGCGCGGTTCTTCCGGATGTACGAGGACGCGGACATCCCGGCCGCGGCAGTGGGCGATTGGGCAGAGCGAAACGCCATGCGCGGCCAGAAGCTGCCCTACACCACCCCTAGGGGGGACCTGGGCGCCGAGCAGGTCCGCCGCTCGCGGCAGGGATACTACGGGAGCGTGTCGTTCATAGACGAGCAGATCGGGCGGATCTTCGCGGTGCTCGAGCAGCGCGGGATGCTCGAGAACACGCTGATTCTCTACACGACCGATCACGGCGACATGCTGGGCGACCATCACCTGTGGCGCAAGACCTATGCCTACGAAGCATCGGCGCGCATACCCATGCTGTTGCGCTGGCCCGAGGGCCTAGTGGCCGCGAGGCGAGGCCAGGTCCTTCGCCAGCCGGTGGAGCTGCGTGACGTCCTCCCCACCTTCCTTAACGCGGCTGGCGTGCCGATTGAGGAGCGTAGGTTCGACGGTCGCAGCATGCTGAACCTGGCCCGCGGCAAGACCGAGGGCTGGCGAGAGGTCATTGACTTGGAGCACAGCAGGTGCTACTGGGCGGAGAACCAGTGGACGGCAGTGACCGATGGCCGCTTCAAGTACATCTTCTGGGCGCCCACGGGCGAGCAGCAGCTCTTTGACCTGGAGGATGATCCTGGCGAGCTGCACGACCTCGCGTCGGACCCGCGGCACCGAGATACCGTGCGCGAGTGGCGGCAACGGCTCGTGGAGCACCTGTCGGAACGGGGCGAGCCCTACGTCGTGGACGGCGACCTGGGACTCCGGCCCAAGCCAATGCTGTATAGCCCCAATTACCCCAGGGACGAGACGGAGGGATAGGCATCCTCTCGCCCGGGCTCGGAGGTCGGGCACGGCCTATCGGCCGAGCGCGACGGGTCTGCCCGTGCGCGCGGACTCATAGACGGCGCACAGTATTTGCGTTGAGTGTCGCCCCTCGTGGCCATCGCAGGCCAGCGGCGTGCCCCTGGCCACGGCCGATACCACGTCCTCGATGATGTTCTTGGGCCGGTCAGGATCGGGCACGAAGTCGTCCGCGGAGGCGTCCGGCTCGTCGGCCACCTCGTAGCGCGTGATGGCGCTGCCGGTCAGGCACAGCGTACCCCTCTCGCCGGACAGCTCGATGACCGTCCCCAGATCGGGCCGGCTGCATGTGGTCGTCTGGATGACTCCCCAGGTTCCGTTCTCGAAGGTCAAGAGCGCGTTGCACATATCCTCGGTCTCGATGTCGTGTGCCAGAGTGGCTATGCGCCCGCAGGCGGACCCGACGGGGCCCAGCAGCCAGTAGATCAGGTCCACTTCGTGGATGCCCTGGTTGGCCAGCGAGCCACCCTCGTACTCGAGGGTCTTGCGCCAGCCGGGGGGCGAGCCGCCGTCGTAGTAGGACTGCTCTCTGAGCCACTTCATGCGCACGTCGGCCAGTAGGATAGGGCCCAGCTTGCCAGAGCGGAGGATCATGCGGGCGCGGTGCGTATCGTCGGCGTAGCGGCGGCCGAAGTCCACGGCCAGCAGCACACCGGCCTGCTCACAGGCGGCGATGAGTTCGTCGCACTTCTCCACGCGGATGTCCATGGGCTTGGTGGTGAAGACGTGCTTGCCAGCCTCGGCCGCGAGCACCCCGTGGTCGGCGTGCATGCCGCTGGGCGTCATGACGCCGATTACGTCAACATCATCGCGGGCGAGCATGTCGCCGTAGTCAGTGCACCAGTCGCACTCCAGCTCCTCAGCCACGGCACGCGCCTTGTCCTCAAGAATGTCACAGACGCAGGTCAGCCTGGCGCCGCTCGTCTGCGCGGCCATCTTGGCCCGGCCGTGGCCCATTCCCAGGCCCAGGATGCCGAAGCGCACTTCCGGTTCGGGCACTGTTGGCTCCCTCCCACGCGATGCGGGTGCCGCACGGGTATCGCCTCTCAGCCGTAGGCGGCCCGCTGTAGAGGCGGTTCAGCTGCGTCAGTCCCCGGCTATGATGAGGTCGAGGCGTCGGCTCTTCTCCTCGATGGACAGGCCCCCGCTGCCCTCAATGGTCATCCAGCCATCGTAGCCGATGTCATCGAGCGCCCGGCGCACTACCGGCCAGTTGACGCTGCCCTCGCGGATGTTGACGAAGCGCCCTCCGTGACCGTCCTCGTTGAGCCTGAAGTCCTTGACGTGGCACTTGACGATGCGCTCGCCCAGTACGCGGATCCACTGCTCGGGCGGCGAGTACTTCACGTGATTGCCGATGTCGAAGTACACCTGGACCCACGGGCTGTTGAAGGAGTCCACGAAGTGGGCCAGGTGGCGCGCATCCACGAACAGGTTGTTCCAGACGTTCTCGACGGCAATGACGACCTTGGTCTCCTGGGCGATGGGGATCAGCCTGTGGATCGCCGCCTTCGAGGTGTCGTAGGCGTGGTCGTGGGCCGCTATGTAGTCGCGGTACGGGGCATTGTCGCCCTCGGCCACCTGGAGCAGATGACCGGTGTCCTCGTCAAAGCGAATGCGGAACTCCCAGGGCTCGGGCATGGCCTGGCCGCCGATCCGGCAGGGCACCAGCAGCACGGCATCGGCGCCGTACGCCTGCCCGGCGCGAAGGGCCGCGGCCGTCGTATCCACGGACTTGCTGACTTCATCTTCGTTGTTGCTGTTGAAGCTGGCCCAGCCGCGCAGAACGGAGTGAATGCGCATCCCCAGGCCATCGGCGACCTGCTTGGCCTGCGCTGCCTCTTCGGGAGAGACGATGCGGGCCTCGACGCCGTCGAAGCCGGCCTCCTTCATGGGTGCAAGCGACTCCTCCGTCGGCTTGCCGACGATGAGGGCCTTATGGAGCTTGTGCTTGAAGGGCGGTTGAGCACAGGCTTCGTGCTCAAGGCCCAAGGCAAGCCCCGCTGCTGCGGCCGCGGAGCTGGCCAGGAACTGACGTCGGGCGACACGGTTTCGCATGGGACTCCTCCTTGCTGGCCGGCCACTGTACCTTCGACAGACACGGGGCGAGGGCCTCCGCGCGTCGGCGAGGAAGGCAGCAGTCGGATGGCCGCGATGGCGCTGGCGCCCTGGCGCTCTTCTCGGTGGCGGCGATTGTGTGATACGGTGGAGTAGCTGGGCGGCAGGGCGCGCTGCTGCCAACGACGGCGGCACTGGAGAGGATACCATGAAGCGAGGGGCAATCTGGTTGGCCCTTCAGGTCGTGCCAGGCCTGTGCGCCGCACAGGGGTTCCAGGTCGAGAATGGCGGCTTCGTCCTGCGGCGCGGCGAGGAGTACATACGCTACGCCGGCGGCGTGTGGTCCGCCGGCGTTGAGGGCGAGCGCAGCATACGCTGGCACATGTTCCTGTGGCACGACAACTGGCTCTATGAGACCCTCCAAGGCGGGAACGTCGAGGAGGGCCCCACGCTGCACGAGGACGGGAGCATCACGGTGTCGGGCGCGTTCTCGACGCGCGAGGGTTCACCGCCCGTGAGCTACGCTCTACGCATCAGCCCTTCCCGCCACGGCGCGCGCGTGCGATGTAGCCTTACGAAGACCGGGGAGCTCAAACTCGCCAACGGAGTCTGGCTGCATGTCTTGGCCGACCGCGAGACCTTCACCGGCCGCGAACGCGTGTGGGGAGAGCCCTCGTGGCAGGGGCGCCTCGGCACCCCAGGACGAGGGCCCGTCAAGAGGCTCCGTATCGAGGTCCAGGATGGGAGAGCGGTATGCCTGACGCCCGCTCGCGTGCGCAGCGCCGAGCATCAGGGAACACGGGACTCGTACGTCATCCGTCTCAACCTGGTGCCGAGCGACTTCGAGGTGGGCAAGAGGGCCGTCGCAGACTACCGGGTCTCGTTCGAGGACATGCCCGACAGCTTGCCCGGAGAGGTGAGGCCGATGCGGCAGCAACTGGCCATCCGAGGTGTGACGCCCAGCTCCGCGACGATCGGCCGATACGAGAGGCTTGAGCTGGACGTGGATCTCGCGGCGACATACGACAACCCCTACAACCCGGACGACGTGGCCCTGGACGCCGTCTTCACGGCGCCCTCGGGCGAGGAGTTCACCGTCCCGGGGTTCTTCATGGTGGAACACAAGCGCGAGGTCCGCGGGGGGCACGAGGTGATGACCCCAGAGGGGAACGGCACGTGGAAGGTACGGTTCACGCCAACCGAGACCGGCAGGTACACGTGGCGCCTGGCGCTGCGCGACCGCAGCGGTGAGGTCACCGGCGGGGAAGGCGCCTTCACGGCCAAGCCCAGTAGACGCAAGGGGTTCCTTCGACAGAGCACGGCGGATTCCCATTACTTCGCCTTCGACAACGGGGACGGGTACTTCGCCATCGGGCACAATCTACCCATCTACCACACCAGCGGCCAGATCGGCGACGAGGCCATGCGCAAGTTCGCGGCCGCCAGGGAGAACTACAATCGCTGGTGGATGAGCTCATCTGGATTCGGCATCGAGTGGCTAGACGAGCTGGGATGGTACCGCCAGGACGTGGCGGCGCGAGTTGATCTGGTGTTGGACCTGGCGGAGCGGCTGGGCCTCTACTACATGATGTGCATGGATACGCATCAGGATTTCCGCGAGAGCGGCTGGGAGAAGAACCCCTTCAACGCCAAGAACGGCGGCCCATGCGAGACGCCGGCCGACTGGTTCACGAGCGAGACTGCCAGGGAGCTCTACCGGAAGCGTTTGCGGTACACGGTGGCGCGCTGGGGCTACAGCCCCCACGTGCTTTGCTGGGAGTTCGGGAACGAGTTCGAGGGCTGGGCCAACTCACCCAACGAGGTGAAGCTCCCCTGGCATCGGGAGATGTCGGACTACCTGCGGTCCATTGACCCCTTCGGTCACTTGATCACGACCAGCTTCTGGGGGAAAACCGGGCCGGAGCAGTTCTGGGAGCTTGAGAACATAGACATCGTGCAGACGCATTGCTACACCAACGACAACGGCAATGTCGCCGAGCCTGTGCGCCAGTACAGCCTGCACCAGTGGGAACGGTTCCGTAAGCCGCACGTGTTCGGGGAGTTCGGCATCCGCAGTCATACGACCACTGCCGACAAAGACCCAGAGGGCTGGGCCATCCACAATGCGCTCTGGGCGGGGCTGTTCAGCTTCTGCGCGGGCGGGCCGATGCCGTGGTGGCACGAGCGGTACATAGACAAGCTCGACCTCTACTTCCACTTCACGGCGCTGGCGAAGTTCGCTCAGGGCCTGCCGCTGGGAACGGCCAAGTGGGAGATGCTTGAGACAACTGCGCCGGAGTTCGTTGACCAGGACCGACAGCCCGAGACGCGCCATGCTGAGATCACGCCGCGGGCGAGCTGGGGCAAGGCGGACCACGACGAGTTCGTGGTCCTGGCGGATGGTACCGTGCAGGATGAGCGCCGTCCCCTGCACCTTCTGCACGGGCAGGCACACAAGGACCTGAAGCACCCGCCCACGTTCGTGGTGGACTATCCCCAAGCCGGCGAGTTCGTGGTCCACGTGGACGTCGTGTCGAGCTCTGGGCTGCTGCGCATCTGGGTGGACGGTGACCTGAAGTCAGAAGTGGAGCTTCCCTGCGGCGGGGGGTTGGGCAAGCAAAGCGTGTGGCGGGAGCAGTGGAAGCTGTGGGAGACGACCTACGACACGGACATTGCCGTGCCGGTCTCTGCCGGGCAGCACCGCATACGCGTTGAGAACTCCGGCAAGGACTGGGTCAAGGTGGCCAGCTATAGGTTCACCGGCTGCAAGGTCCTGGACACGCCGAACCTGCTGGTCTGCGGCATGAAGACGAAAGGCCTGGCGATGCTTTGGCTCCAGAACCGCGACAGCTCCTGGTACAACCACGCCGGCAACAGCCAGGTCGGCAAGGTGGACCCCTGCACTCTGACCTTACGGCGATTGGCGGACGGCCGCTACCGCGCCGAGTGGTGGGAGACGTGGCGGGGCAAGGTGCAGCGGACCGAGAAGCTCCGCGTTAGTGACGGATGCCTCACGCTTTCCCTTCCCACCATCCGAACGGACGTGGCCATAGTGCTCAGGCGCATCTAGCTCGGCGAGCACCCCGCCGCGTGGGCCAACTCCTGGACCGGTACCGGACGTTCCGCCACCTGCTGATGACGGACTTCTGCCCCTTGACGGCATATCCGCGCGGCCCAGACGAGTGGGAGGTGGTGCAATTCGTCCACCGCAAGACGGCTAAGGCGGTCACTCTGGCATGCCGGGTCCGGGGCGACCAGAGGGCGCGAACCACCTACCCGGGCAGCATCCATCCGAGCGATCTTGACACGGCCAAGACGTACCGGGTAGTGGATCCGTTCTCAGCCCGAAAGCCCAGAATGGCCACAGGCGAGACGCTGCTGGCCGAGGGGCTGCGCATCCCCCTGCATCCCGAGAGCGCCGCGACCCAGCACCTCAACCCGACGGAGTGACCGGCCCGTCCGACCACGCCGGCGCCCTCAGCAAGTCTGCTCCCGGAGAAGGTCTCGGCCAGGAGGCAACGAACTGCCTGCTTCGGTCTGTTCTGGCCGGCCGAGGCGTCAGGCGCAAGTCCATGGTGCAGCAACACAAACCACCAACGAAGGAGTGCCACTCGAGATGTCCATCCAGGAGATAACCAG
This sequence comes from Armatimonadota bacterium, assembly GCA_046760465.1. Taxonomy (GTDB): domain Bacteria; phylum Armatimonadota; class Zipacnadia; order JAUWAU01; family JBHIEF01; genus JBHIEF01. The sequence goes on from JBHIEF010000049.1 coordinate 22,602, forward strand.
CCGCGACTTGAATCCGCAGCAGTTCGTGGATGAGAAGGTGGCAGAGATCGCCGCGACCGTGGGCGATGGCCTGGCCATCAATGCGTTGTCGGGGGGCGTTGACTCCTCAACCGTTACCATGCTCGGCCACAAGGCTCTGGGTGATCGCCTGAAGACCTACTTCATCGAGAACGGCTTGATGAGACAGGACGAGCCGCAGCAGATCGTCTCGCTGTTCGCGGACCTGGGCGTGAGCGTCGAATTGGTGGACGCCCGCGACGAGTTCTTCGGTGCGCTCCGGGGCGTGACCGACCCAGAGGAGAAGCGGGAGGCCATCACACAGACGTTCTACAGGGACGTCTTCGGCCAACTGGTGAAGGAGAGCGGAGCCAAGTACCTGCTACAGGGCACTATTCTCACGGACGTGGATGAGACGGTTGCCGGCATCAAGAGGCAACACAATGTCTTCGAGCAGCTAGGGATAGACCCCGAGGAGGCCTTCGGGTATCAGATCATCGAGCCACTCGTGC
>JBHIEF010000050.1:0-23102 GCA_046760465.1 Armatimonadota bacterium
GGGGCACGCCACTCGATGAGGTTCGCGTGCGCGGCGTACTCCCTCACGCGCCTGAGCCGCCTTGGCCGCCAGCCAGTCATCCGGCACAACCGCGCAGTCGATATCCGCCGCCGCTGCCTTCCCCAGCCGAGCGTCTCGCGGGCGACCGCGAGCACGAAGTCCTTCGCCGAGCCAGGGCCAGGATACAGCACAAGCGCGTCGACCAACTCGTTCGGGATCTGCATGAAGCCGGCATCGAGTGAGGGATTGGCCGACGGCCTGGCGTCGGCCGGCTCGCGCGGCTGCTCCCGGAGGGCCACACGGTCTGCTGCGGGTGCTTGTGCTACCTGCAGGTCCATGCGTCCGCGTCGCTCCCGCTCGCCTATGTGTGCACGCCCGTGGCTACGTCCGCCCCTCCTGATCTACCGTCAGCGCCTTCCTCGGCATTCGGGCTCCTCTAATCGGCAAGTCCATCGTCTCCAGCGGGCTGAGCTTCCGGTGCTGAGCCAGCACGTGTGCGTCACTCACGTTCACGTATCTGCGCGTCATCTCAAGCCCGCTGTGGCCCAGGATATGCTGCAAGGTGAAGACGTCGCCCCCGGCTTCGACCCACGCGAGGGCGAACGTGTGCCGAAGGGTATGCGGGCTGACGCGGACCCCTTGGATGCCCGCCTGCCTGGCGTACCGCTTGAGCCGTCGCTGCGCGCCGCGTGCAGACCACTTCCCGCCCACGTCGTTGATGAAGACCCACGGGGAGTTGGGGCGTCCGACGACCGACAGGGCTGCCTCTCGCGCCCGCAGGTAGCGCTTGAGTTGCGCCAGGAGCTTCGGCGATAGCGACACCCGCCGCTCCCTCGCCCCCTTCCCCCACACCGTGGCAACGCCCAAGTCGGTGTCCACGTCGGCGACCTTCAGCCCCAGTGCCTCGGAGAGTCGGAGGCCGGTGTCGAGCAGGAGCAATATGAAGATGAAATCCCGCAGGCCCACGAAGCGCGTTCGGTCGGGCTGCTGCAGGAGGGCGCGGAGTTGGCCTTCATTGAGAGTCTTGATCAGGCGACGCGGTTCGCGTATCTTGGGTATGCCGGCGGCCGGGTTTTTCTGCGCGTAGCCCTCTTCCTGCAACCATTCGTAGAAGCGGCGAAGGCCCGACGTATAGTGATTCAGGCGCCGCGGCCCGGCCGTCTCGGAGCCCCGGCGCTCGAACGCACGCACATCTCTCTCCGTGGCGCGGTACAGACCGTCGGGACCGTACTGCGCCTCGATGTACCGCCCGAACGGGAGGATCACGGACCTGTACCACGCGATCGTCGTCGAGCTCAAGCCCCGAAGGCGCAGTTCGTCCCTGAACTCGCTCCACACTTCCTGGACGTTGGGCGGGCCGCCGATGTCCGCGGAGACCAGACGCAGCCGCGTCGTCGGCCGCCCCGCTTCCTCCTGCATTCCGCTGGAGGCCTCCGCCCGCATGGCCTTACGCCAGGGCCTCCTCGTCACGCTGGGCGCCCCATTGTGCTCGGCTCTCGCGGCAGCCAGGCCGTCCCATCCCCGGCTCCTTTCAGACACGCCCCCCAAACGAATGGGGCCGACTCACTGCGTCGGCCCCGAGGCTATCGTGGAAGGGGCGATGCGGCAACCGCATTATTCTGCCAAAAACGTACCGGCGGCCCTAACCGCCTGCGCCACCTGCCTTGCGACACGCTGGGGAGCAGTAATCCCGCGCCCGCCGACGCCCAGCCCGGGTGCCCCCATGCGTCAGCAACCGCAGGAACAGCTCCCCGCACTGCACGCCGCCCTCGTACTCGCGCGGACAGCGGCCGATGGCTGAGAGTCTGCCCCCGCGGCCCTTCGTGCTGCGGATGTCATAGTCCCCGCATAGCACCTGGAACGCGAAAGACAGCACGAGCAGGAAGGGAGGCAGCCAGGGCTGATCGGTGATGAAGGTGGCCGTCGGCCGCCATTGCACGCCGCGAAGCACCGCACACCACTGCTCCCCAACGGCTGGCTGTTTCGCGAAGAGGACACCATAGGCATCCTCGAGGGGCAACTCGAATGCGAAGTCGCTTCCTCTCTCCGTCGGCCCCACCTTGGCCAATAGGCGGTCTGGCATGTCACTGTCGCCCACGGGGGCCAGCATCTGTGCCCAGCTGGGCCGGACTACGGTCACCACAACCCGATCGCTCTCGGCCACGTTCTCAGCCCGTAGCCACTCGACCACGTAGTGCAGCATGCCGACGACCCCGGTTCCCGCCAGCTCGAGGCACCGCATGTAGGCGTTGTACGGCTCCTCCCCGACTGCTTCCTGCATCTCGCTGAGCAGCAACGGGCCGGCACGATCAGCCTTGAGCTCCGCCCAACTGCGCAGCGCCGCGATGCTGTTGCGGACGTCCGTTTCTGGCAGCCTGGTGAGTTGCCTCTCGACGCGGCGGCGAAGCTCTGCCTCCTGCGCCTTGAGGTCCCCCCTCGCGTCATGGTCCCGGGTAATGTACCCGCTGCGTAGGGACTGCACCCACGCGAACGCGGCGTCTACCCCGCGGTCTGGCAGGACCCGAATCCTCTGCGGGGGTGTTCCCTGCGGATCCCGGCTAGTTAGGAGCAACTGCTCCAGCCAGCGTGCAGTCTCCGGGGGATAGAAGCTGGCGCGGTCAGGTTCCGGTGGGTCGACTCCGACGGGGGGCATCTGTGGGCCCTCCTACCTCTTCGCGCGCGAATCCCTGATCAGCAAGCGTTGCGGGGGTGCCCGCTTAGCGTCCGACTCGGGTGCGGGCCGAAGCGCCGAAGGGAGGTTTGCGCTCGGGACTTGACGTCCTGCCCACGCACTGGTAACATGCCGGACGTCGCTCCGAGCGCTCAGGATTACGTTCGCAAGGTTCGGACGGTGACGCACACTACAGAATCAGGCGTCATCGGCCTCTCTGGAAGGGGCTGTGATCATACCCCCGATGGCCCACAAACGGCTCAACCACGGGGAAAAACAGAGCCCTCGGGTTTCCCCAAGGGCTCCTCTGGAAGGCATTGGTAGCGCGGGCAGGATTCGAACCTGCGACCTCAAGGTTATGAGCCTTGCGAGCTACCTGACTGCTCCACCGCGCGATCGCATGTACTTGTAGCACACGGGGCGGGTTCTGTCAACCCCCTGGGGCGGATGCCTACTCGCTCTCCTCTGCATGCAGGTGGGAATGCAGCGCCGCGGCGGCCTTTCGGTTCATGCCTCTCACAGCGGCTAACTCGTCCACGCTGGCTTCCCTCATACGCTTGACCGAAGAGAAGCGCTTCAGCAGCCGTCGCCGCCGCGTCGGGCCGATACCCGGCACCTGGTCGAGGAGGGAGCCCTTGACCCGCCGGCCGCGCAGGCCGGTGTGGTAGGCCCGCGCGAAGCGATGTGCCTCGTCGCGCAGGCGCTGGAGCAGGTGTCGCGAGCGAGCGTCGGCCGGCAGCCGCAGCGGCCGGGTCGCCGTCGGCCGGTATATGTCCTCGAACTCCTTGGCCAGCCCGACGGCGTCAATCTCCTCGAGGCCGAACTCGCCCAACACCTCCAGCGCCACGTTGAGCTGCCCCTTCCCGCCGTCCACCAGCACCAGGTCCGGCAACTCAGCGAACTTGCGGTCGCCCTCCTGCGCACGGCGGAATCGCCGGGTCAGAGCCTCCCTCATCATGGCGTAGTCGTCCGGCCGATCGGCCGTGGCCCGCATCTTGAAGCGCCGATAGCCGGACTTCAGCGGCTGGGCATCCTCGAACACCACCAGCGAGGCCACCGCCTCCCGGCCCGACGTATTGGAGACGTCGTAGGCCTCGATGCGTCGGGGCATGCGCTCCAGGTCCAGGGCCTCCTGAAGGTCGCTCAGCAGCGCGTCCGCGGCCAGTTGACGCTGGTGCTCCGTCTCCAGGCGCCTGGATAGGGCCACCTTGGCATTCTCCCGGGCCATGTCTACCAGCCGCCGCTTTTCGCCTCGCTGCGGCCGGAAGGCTCTGACCTTGGCCCCGCGTTGCTCGCTCAGCCACTCCGAGAGCACCTCAGCATCATCCAGATCCTCGCTGAGCAGCACCTCCTTGGGCAGGTTGTCAGTCCCGGCGTAGTACTGCTTGAGGAAGCCCTCCAGCAACTCGGCCTCGTCGTGGCCTACGGTGTTGTCCAGGAAGTAGCTGTGCTGGTCAATGAGCTTGCCGGCGCGCACGGTGAACGCCTGCACACAGCCGTAGCCTTTGCCCCGCGCCACACCCAGCACATCCTCATCGCGCGCCACATTGGCCACCACGCGTTGTTGAGCCAGCACCCTCTCCACCGCCCGGGCCTTGTCACGCAGGCGAGCAGCACGCTCGTAGTCCATGGCTTCGGCCGCCGCCTCCATGTCGGCGTAGATGCGGTCAATCACCTCGGTGTGCTTGCCCTCCAGAAACAGGACGGCCTCCTCTACACGCTTAGCGTACTCCTCCTGGGTGATCTTGCCCGCGCAGGTCCCGGCACAGCGGCCGATGTGGTACATCAGGCACGGCGTGCCCCGCGCCCCCGGCTGGACGACCTTCTTGCAGGCCCGCAGCTTGAACAGCTCCTGCACCAGCCGCATGGTACGCCGCGTGGGCTTGGCCGAGGGAAAGGGCCCGAAGTACCGGCCCTGGCGCAGCTTGTGTACCTCTCGCTTCTTGGGGTCGTGGAAGGCCCGTCCGCCGCCTAGACGCGTGATGGGCGAGCCCCGCGGCACCTCGCGCACCAGCATCAGGCGAGGGAAGGGCTCCTCCAGGGAGACCTTCAGGTACGGGTAGCTCTTGTCGTCGGCGAGCTTGATGTTGTACTTGGGGCGATGCTCCTTGATCAGGTTGTACTCGAGCACCAGCGCCTCGACCTCGGAGCTGGTGACCAGGTAGTCGAGATCCGCGGCCTGCCGGATCATCACGTCCACCCAGGCCGAGTGCTTGGGGCGCTCCCCCAACCAGGTGGCCAGGCGCTTCTTCAGCGATCGGGCCTTGCCGACGTAGATGACCTCGCCCTCTCGACCCTTGAAGATGTAGACGCCCGGCCTGTCGGGGATGTTGGGGATCTTCTCTTCGAACGGCATCGTGGAGACGCCTAGACCTTGCCTTTCGGGCTGCGCCGCCTCTTCTTGCCGTACCCGGCCAACACGGCCTGCCACATCTCGGAGCGGGGCGAACTCAGGAAGTCGCGTGCGTGAGCGAACTTGGGGTTGTGCAGCCACGCATGGATTCGCCGCGAGTCAATCAGCGCTATGTCAACGCCCCTGCTCCTGGCGGCAAGCTCGTTGTGCCGGTCCCGGGCCTCGTCGGTGAAGCCGGCGTTGGTGATGATGACGCCCCGCCTCAGGTGGGCCGCCCGCAGCAGCGACTCCAGCTTGTCCACGCCGGCCAGACCCACGTTCTTGACGGTGCGCAGCTTGCACATGACCGCGTAGCGGGCGCGGCGCCGCTTCAGCAGCAGGCTGATGCCATTGTCGCGGTGCTCACGGTGCGCTGGGTGGTATCGGTATCCCTGCGCGCAAAGCAGCAGCCCGGCGAAATCCTCGAACTGCACCGGGGTCAGGCGGGTGACCGCCGCCCAAGTCCGCTTCATCTCGCCCGAGGCCCACGGGGGCAGCGCCCGGGGACGACCCAGCAGCCGGTAGACGTACTGGAACACCACGTCTTGATCGTGTTCGGGGAGCTCGCGGAAGCGCTCGATGAGCTCGCGCTCACGTATCTGCGCCAGGCCCTGCTCTCCGACCGCGTCCAGCCGGACGCGCCCCTTGCGGACGCGCGCCACCCGCGCGAATAGTCGAAGCTGCTCCGATGCCTCTGGCAAGCCAGCACCCGGGAGATGCCAATGTGGGCCAGACGCGGACGCCTTCACCCCGCGCGACACGGCTATGATAGCACCTGCAAACGGCGAAGGCAATAGCGGGGAATGGCGGCCACGCTCGGGACGGCCAGCCGACCCGCCCGGCTAGACACCGGCGAGCAGCTTCTGGAGTTCCTGGATCTCGTCGCGGAGCTCGGCGGCCTTCTCGAACTCGAGGTTGGCGGCGGCCTGGCGCATCTCCTCTTCCAGGGCCGTGATCACCTCGACCAGGTCCTCCGCCGGCAGCTCCCCCTCCTCGGCCAGCATGATCTCCTCCCGGGCCCGGGCCTGTACCTGGTCCAGGGAGCGGATGGTATCCCGCACGGCCTTCTGGATCGTGGACGGCGTGATGCCGTGCCGCTGGTTGAACTCGCGCTGCAACTGGCGGCGGCGCGTGGTCTCGTCTATCGCCCTCTGCATCGACTCGGTGATCTCGTCCGCGTACATGATCACCTGGCCCTCGACGTGGCGGGCAGCCCTCCCCATGGTCTGGATGAGCGACGTCTCTGAGCGCAGGAAGCCCTCGCGGTCCGCGTCGAGTATCGCCACCAGCGTCACCTCGGGCAGGTCCAGACCCTCGCGTAGCAGGTTGATGCCCACCAGCACGTCGTACGCCCCCAGCCGCAGGTCCCGCAGCAGCTCGCTACGCTCCAGCGTCTGGATGTCGGAGTGCAGGTAGTGCACCTTGATGTCCAGCTCGGCCAGGTACTCGCTCAGGTCCTCGGCCATGCGCTTGGTCAAGGTGGTCACCAGCACCCGTTGCCGCTTCTCCACGCGCTGGCGGATCTCGCCGATGAGGTCATCAATCTGGCCCTTGGTTGGGCGCACCTCTATCTCCGGATCGAGCAGCCCCGTGGGACGCACGATTAGCTCCACCACCTGCCCGCTGCGCTCCAGTTCGTACGGGCCTGGCGTGGCCGAGGTGTAGATGACCTGGTTGGCACAGGCCTCCCATTCCTCGAAGGTGAGCGGACGGTTGTCGTAGGCCGAGGGCAGCCGGAAGCCGTGCTGAACCAGGCTCTCCTTGCGCGACCTATCGCCCTCGTGCATGGCTCCGATCTGGGGAATGGTCTGGTGTGACTCGTCAACGATCAGCAGGTAGTCGTCGGGGAAGTAATTGATGAGCACGTAGGGCGGCTCGCCGGGCTGGCGCCCATCCAGGTGGCGCGAGTAGTTCTCGATGCCCTGGCAGTACCCCACCTCGCGGATCATCTCGATGTCGTACCTGGTGCGCTGCTCCAGGCGCTGGGCCTCCAGCAGCTTGCCCTGCTCATTGAGGAAGGCCAGCCGCTCCTCCAGTTCGGCCAGAATGCTCTGGATGGCCCGTTCCTGCCGCTCCTGCGAGGCCACGAAGTGGCTGGCCGGGAAGACGATGGTGCGCTGCTTCTCCTCCAGGATCTCCCCGGTGAGCTGATCTACGATCAACACGCGCTCAATCTCGTCGCCGAACATCTCCACGCGGGTGATGAGGTCCTCGTCCACCGGGTGGATCTCCACCACGTCCCCCCGCACGCGGAAGGTGCCCCGCGGCAGCGCCGTGTCGTTGCGGCTGAACTGCATGGCCACGAGCTGGCGCAGGATGGCGTCGCGGTCTATCTGCTGGCCCACGCGCACATTGAGCGTGATGTCCTCGTACATCTCCGGCGAACCCAGGCCATAGATGCAGGAGACGCTGGCCACCACGATGACGTCCCGCCGCTCCATGACCGCCTGCGTCGAGGCATGCCGCAGCCGGTCAATCTCCTCGTTGATCTGCACGTCCTTCTCGATGTAGGTATCGGTCTGGGGGATGTAGGCCTCCGGCTGGTAGTAGTCGTAGTAGCTGACGAAGTAGTTGACCGCGTTGTGCGGGAAGAACTCCCGGAACTCCGCGCAGAGCTGGGCCGCCAGGGTCTTGTTGTGCGCGATGACCAGCGTGGGCCTCTGCACGCGCTCGATGACCTTGGCGATGACGTACGTCTTCCCCGAGCCGGTCACGCCCAGCAAGGTCTGGTGCTTCATGCCCTGCTCGACGCCCTGCACCAGTCGGTCAATCGCCTCGGGCTGATCGCCGCGGGGCTCGAAATCCGAGACCAACTCAAACTGCCTGACTGTCGTGGCCGTCTCCATGACGCTCGTCGCCCCGAAGCTCGTACGACCGCCCTGTCTGGTACACCCATCTCCCATGCCCCGTCAAGGAGCACCCACACGGCCCCGCGCCCAGGCGGCCGGCCGCTACTCGAGCTCCATCTCCCAGCGGATGGGCCCTACCCAGTCGGCCACGATACCATAGAGCCAGGCGAACAGGGCACCGCCCAGCAGGCCGATCACCCCGTACGCTACCGGCGCGCCGACCAGGAACCCCATCCCAGCCAAGGCCAGCGTGGGCTCCCCCTGGGCCAAGCCCATGATCACGAAGATCACCCCGTAGATCAGGCCGATGATGATGCCCATCGCGGCCATCAGCACCCCCTGCACCTTGCCCACCGACCACACATCCCATCGCTTGAGCGCCACCCAACGCACCTCCCCGGGCCGCGCCGAAGCCGACGGCGCGCCCGCCCCAGGTGGGCGAGCGGGCGGCGGAGGCGGCGCGCCGCCAGGGGTTGGGGTTCGCGGGGGTGCTTCGCTCATGGTCGTACCTCCTGTGCTCCCAGGGAGCGAGATTCACGGCCCTTGCGCGCGGGCCCGACCGTCGGCCAGCAGTTGGCGTCACTGCCCTAGAAGGTGGCTCCGGCGAATTGCAGGGAGAAGCGATCGTCCGCAGTGGAGTATTGCAGGCCCAGCTCGCGCTGGCCGATGCTGCGCCAGATGGTGAAGTCGAGGTCGGTGAAGCCCACGCCCCCGTAGTCGTACATGTTGCCGAAGACGCTGAACCTGTACTTGGGCCGGAACTGGTAGCTGACCGACCCCATGGCATACAGGCCCTGCTCGGTCATGTCGTACGTGCCGTTGATGAAGGCCTGCCACTTGCGCCCGGCCAGCAGCGAGTAGTCGAACCCCAGCAGTTGCCGCAGGCCGCTGCCGCGCCGCCTGTCGTCCCACTGCCGCGCCAGACTGTAACGCAGGCCCAGCCGCTGAGTGGGGCTGAAGGCGTAGTCCGCAGCCACCTGGAGGCGGGCGTACTCGCGCACGTGACTGGCAGTGTCCCAACTGAAGAACCCGTCCAGCGACGGCCGCAGCGACAGCTTGTCACTCAGTTGCAGCCGCCGCGTGCTCAATCCCGCATTGACCTCGTGCTCCAGCGCCGAGCCGCCGGTCCTGTGGTCGCGCGTGCGGAAGGTCAGGCCCGTGCCCAGCCGCCGGTATAGCCCGGTCTTGCCCAGTGGCTTGGCCGCTCCAACCAGGTGGCTCTCGGCCGTGGCGAAGGCCCCGCCCTCCCCCAGGACGCTGGCGCTGAGCCGGCTGTAGAAGCGTCGCCCGCCTCTGAAATGCGTGTATCCGGCGTCCGTAAGCACTCCACGCAGACCGGGCGAGGCCACGTAGAAGTTGGCCGCCGAGTCCGCGTCCAACACCTCGAAGTGGTTCCACTGAACGTCCGGGTCGTTCTGCAATAGGCCCGACAGGCTGGCCTCGCCCAGGGAGTTCGTGTCCTCGTACTCGTCCACCAGGGCCAACGACCAGCCCTTGCGCGCCACCAGCGTGTTGGCCTGGGTGCCTTTTTGCAGGCGCACGGAGCGCAGCTCGCCGCTGCTGGCCGTCACGAAGTAGGGAACGTCCACGGAGACGCTGCCCTCCGAATCGAAGGTCAGCAGCCGCGAAGAGGAGCCGCTGTAGCCCTCCATGCCGATGACGTAGTTGCGCGGCAGGCCCATGACCTTCTTGTCGCCCACCCACAACGCCCCGTTGCGCAGAATCAACTTCTGTCGCAGGACTATCTGGATGGACTTGGCGGTGATCCAAGCCGCGCTCTCGCCCTGCTCGAAGCTGAAGGGATCGGGCGGCGGCTCCCAGATCTCCGCGGACAGCTCCTTCAGCGTCGCTCCCGAGAAGGTCAGCCGCTCGATCCCGCCCTCCTCGCTAAACCGACGCAGCACCCCGCGGCGCAGCGGAAAGCTGTAGTACAGGTCCTCCCCCTCCAACGCCTGGTCCCCCATCGTCAGGCTCACGCTGCGCGCCCGCAGGTCCTCGCTGTTGACGTCTATCATGAGGTGCTCGGCCTGCACCACCAGGCCGCGGTGGCGCACGCGCGCCTCCCACGCATCCACCACGCCGTAGTCCATGCTGTAGTTGACCGTCGCCCCCTTGACGGAGACGACGTCGGCGCGGCCGCCTGTCGGCGTGCCTTCGGGCACGAAGTCAATGACCACGTAAGTGTGGCTGTCCATCACGTTGGCGGTGATCGTGGCCGTGCCGACCTCGTCGCTGGTGGCAAACACCTCGGCAAAGCCGTCCCGCGTCTCGACCTCCAGGGTCGGCTCGCGCCGGGCCCTGTCCGTGGACAGGTCGCCCAGGTCCGTGCTGAAGAACACCCGCGTGCCGTCGGGCACAGGGCGGCCGCCCTGTGTCTCGCGGCAGTCAGCCCGGATAAGCACCTCCGTGCGCCCGTCGGCGACCGCCTGGTCCACCATGGGGATGAGGGTGACGCGTACGCGCCCGACGCGGATGAGGCTGCCGGCCTGTCCACTGGCCGCGCAGGGCAGTAGCGGCAGCGAGACGGCCACCAACGCGGCAACGCGGCCGAGCCGCGCCGTCCGCTCAAGCCTGCCCCCGCGTCCGTCAGTGCCGGCCTTGGCTGCGATCAGTCCCACCAAGACGTGCCCCCGCTCCGTCTCGCCGGCCTGCTCCTTCACAGCCGACTCGGCGAGCCCTTCCCTGCTCAGTGCTGCGAGCGGCCGGCCTTCGGCCTAGGGTCCGGATGCTCCGTATACGGTCGGCAGGCCGCCCCGCTGGAGCGCCCTGCCTCACCATCACTCCGAAGCGGACCAGGGAGCCCGCTCACAGAATCGGTATGTCCCCGGTCCCCACGAATGCAGACACGCCGCCGCCGGCGTACTCGGCCCTTATGCGGTACTTGACCGTCCCCGGCGGGAAGCCCGGCGCAGCGGTGTCGGTGAAGTCGGTCGCCCCGCCCAGCACCACGCCTCCGTCAATGCGCTGCCAAGCGGCGTTGTTGAGGCTGCGGTCAATCCTGTAACGAAGCACGGTACCGGGTGGATTCAGCGGCGGGTCCCACTGGAGCACAATCTCATCCGTGACCGTCTTGCTCCAGACCAGATTGCGCGGTGCCGGCGGGGCCTGCGCGCGCCGGTCGTTGCCCTGCGCCGCGGCCACGATGATGCCCACCCCCAGCACTGCCACCACCCAGCCCCACTTCTGCCAGAAGCCCTTCTTCTTGGGCACGACCGGCTCGGGCTCCGGCGGCTTCTCGCCCGCCAATACTTCGGCGATCTTGGCCCCGGCGTCGTCGCACGCCTCCTTGTCGAGCAGGGAGGGATCCCCGCCGAAGATCCGCCGTTCCCGGCTGGAACCGGTGACGCCGAAGCTGCGGTCGGCCGTGATCTGCTCCAAGGGGGTACCGGTGGTCGGCTCGACGTTGGCCGCTACCACGAAGGTGCGGCCGGTGATCGTGACCGCGACCACGTTCGTCGCCTCGTCCATCTGTCGGTCCACCACTGTGCCCAGCAGCACCTCATCGGCGTCGAAGGCGCGGCCGATATTGACTGCCGTGCGCGGCCCGTAGGGAGGCACGATGTCCTCTGAGCCCAACACGCCCTCGTCCACCTTGCGCCGCGCGGTGGGCGAGTGTCGGCTGAAGACCTCGACCGTGTACTTCTCAGTATCGTCGAGGGCGCGCGCCAGGCAGCGCGTGGCCATGTCCGACATATCCCGCGGCGCGCTGCTCTCGTCCTCCAGCGGGAAGACCAGGATATGCACGGCGCCCGCCGCCGCGCCGCCCTGGGCCAGTACGGGCGTTACCAGCGGCGCCAGCAGCGCCGTTGCCAGCAGCACCACCAGCGGCCCCGTCGCCCGCGAGTTGCGGATTCTGCTCATGGGTGCTTCCCCCTTGCAGCGAAGTCTGCAGCCGTAGTTGGGCCGGTGGCGGCCGTAACGACCCGTGTGTTACCTGAGCACGACGAACCGGTTGAGCGCGCTGCTGCGTGCGCCCTGCTCGGTTCGCGCGATGATCTGCCCCAGGTAGGTGCCGTTGGGGACCACGGCTCCCCAGTCATTGCGGCCATCCCAGTACACCGAATGCTGTCCGGTGGCGAAGTGCTGGCCCCGACTCAAGCTCTTGACCAGCCGACCCGTAATGGTGCGGATGTTGATGTCCACCAGGCAGTCCATGTTGACGTGGAACAACACGTCCCCGCGCCCTCCGGGACCCTTGGCGGGCACGAACTGGAACCCGGCGATCTGGGGCGCGCCCGGCCGCTGAGCTGAGACCACGACCTGGAGGTGCCGCTCCCCGCCGTTCGCTCCCGAGTTGTAGCTGTACACGCTCGTGGTCCGCATGGACCGCGACACGTTGGCATCCAGATCACGCAGGACGATGCCGTACTCCTTGGGCAACTCCCGCAGACTGGGCCAGGACAGCGTCACCTGCTCGTTGGCGCGGTCGGTCTGCACCACCACGTCCCACGTAGTCTCCTCGGTGATCGGTGGCCGCATGTCCCAGCGATACCGGCCCGAGAGCTGGCCCCAATCGCTGTGCGGCATGAACATGGCCAGATGGCCCTCGGGGGAGTTCGGCGGCGGCGGATCCATGATGTCGCCGGGGTCGTAGCCCTCCGCAGCGCTGGCAGCCACCCCAACTACACGCCTCCCCGCGTCAGACCCGGGACTGAGGCCACCAACTCCACTCGCCAGTCCTGCGGCCCGACCTGCCGCGCCCGCGGCGCCGCCGGCGGCGGCACTCCCCGTCCCACTATGGGCTCGGGCGGCATGAAGATGACGGTCAGGTCCCGGTTGCAGAACAGCCAATACCCCACCCAGGGCTGGAGCACCGTGTCATCGGGGTCGGCATCGAAGACGTAGTCCCCCGTAGTGGTGTCGTAGGAGAACAACACCGGCAGCAGCAATCCCTGGCTCACCGCCGTGGCGAAGTCAACCGGCGGCGCCACCCCCACCTGGAACATGGTCTGGTTCCACTTGCCGGAGGAGGTGAAGGGCGTGCCGATCTGGTTCCAGCCCTTGAGGGCCAGCAGCGGGAAGCCGGTCGGCGCCACCACCTCGCTGCGGTCCGGCGGTGCCGGCAGCGTGAGCACGTCAATCAGCGGCACTGCGTCGGGCGGGTTGTAGACCCAGAACCCCTGTCCCGGCGAGATAGTCAGAATGAAGGGATTGGGCCAGAAACGATACCCCATGAAGGTCGGGTCGTACCGCGCCAGCCCCAGGGCCGACACCGTCGAGTCCACCGGCGCAGGCTGGAGCGTCCCCAGGATGTTCTCCGCGTCCCTGTCAACGAAGTCATACGGAACCGACATCATCTGGAGGTTGCGGGCCAGGTCCGCGGCCGGCCCCACGCCGAAGACCGGGATGGCCGGAATGGAGATCGGGCGCTCCACCATCTTCCCCGGCCCAAAGCAGCGGATGCGGTACACTCCGGGCGATGTACCTGCCGGGATGCGGATGAAGAGGTCGCCGCTGCCCTCGGTGCCCGGGGGCAGCGCGCCAACGGGCACGGTGATAGTGGAGCCGGCTCCGGGGATGGGATCGCCCACGGCGTCCACGAAGAACATCCCCGATTCGGGCGGCAGCGACACCGATATGCTGCCCACGTCCACCGCTATCTGGTCAACGTTGTTGGCGAAGGCCTGGATGGGGATGATGCCGTCGGGGGCCGGATCCAGGGCGTCCACCGTGTAGAAGTAGTCCTCCACGTCCACCGTGGTCGGATCGTCTCCCTGCACCACCTCCACGCCCAACGGGCTTTGCAGGGCCAGTACGTAGTGCCCGGGCGCGGTGCGCGTGAAGTCGGAGGTGGCGTTCCCCAGGCCGTAGTAGGTGACGAAGCGCCGCGTCTCCCCCACTTGCAGGTCTGGCAGGTCCGGGATGTCCCAGCGCACGGCCACGGCCCAATCCTGACCAATGAAGGAAAGCGGGGAGGGGACAAAGTCGAACTGCCAATCGTCGGCCGCCACCGTCGCGATGCGGCCGATGTGCAACTGGTCCGGCGCTCCCGCCACGCTGTCGGCAAACTGCCGGTCGTCCACGTCCTGGCCGGCCAGAGTTCCCTTGACGATCACCCCGGTGTTGCCGATGCCCTTGCCCGTCTGAAAGGCCTGCCACACCTCGGGGACGGGCGGCGCGCCGGCGCCGGGCGTGTTGGCGAAGAGGGCGTCGTCGGTGACCGGCGGCTGGGAGGGCGTGACGAAGACCGGCTGTCCGTCGATCTCAGTGCCCCGCGTAAGGCCCTGGACCTCGCCGAACCCGGCGTCGATAACCGTGCGTATCCCCACCGCGAGCGGGATGCCGGGCGGATTGGGCCCCGGCGGCACCAGCGTCGGATCGAACGGCCCCTCGGTATCGTTGGTGACGAAGTACTCGACCCGCAGCGTGTCCCGTAGGACGGTGTAACGCTGCCGCACCAACAGCCACTGCTGCGCCACGTTAGTGTCCGGGTCGTCAATCGGTATGCGCCACTCGCCCTCCAGCATGCGGCTGTTCCGCTGCGTCCAGGCTTCGGTGAGCAGGCTCTGAAGGGGCGGACCGACCGGCAAGTCGCGCGTGTTGGCGTAGTAGTTCCAGAAGGCGGGCGCGTTGGGGCCTGTGGCTCCGTCGTCGTCAACGGCTATGACGCTTGCGTTCGTGTAAGCGAAGTTGATGACCGTGCCAACTGTGAAGGGCCAGCGACGTCCGGCCACAGGCCACCCCAGCATGGCGGGGAAGCGCGGGCCTATCTCCAGCCCCCACGTCCCGCCTGCGTTCCATTCCTGCTCGCCCGGGATGAGCTCCTCGGGGAAGCTGTCTATATGCCGGAAGATGACGTAGTTCGTCGGGTCCGTGATCACGGTGGTCGTCGAAGTCGCTGTGTGATCGGCCGCGTATACCGGGCTGTAGGCGGCACACAGCGCCGCCGCCCAGACGGCAGTAAGCCGCCACCGTGACCAATCCCGTTTGTGCAACGGAGTTCAGCTCCTCTCCTGCTGCCCACCGACGCTGCTGCGCAAAACGGCACTCGACGCCCGCCGGCTAGCGACCCACCAGCAGTCGCACTACTCCCTCGTCCTGCTGGCCGTCGTCGCTCCTCGCAATCACCCGACACAGGTGGAACCCCGGCGGCGCCAGCGTCCCGTGGAGGCTGCGACCGTCCCACAGCACCTCCTGCGCCCCCTGGGCCTTCATCTGCCGATCGTTCACACGCCGCACCAGGCGGCCTGCAATGTTGCGAATCTCCACGGTGACTGCGGCCGCCTTGTTCAGGTTGAAGGCGATGCTGGCCCCCACGCCCGCCCGGTTGGGCCTGGCGACCAGCCCGCTGATCATCAGCTGCTCCCCCACGTTCTCGCCGGCCTCCAGCTCAAAGCGCCGCGCCGCCCCCGCCGCGCCGCTGCTGAAGGTGTAGGAGACCTGGTTGCGCATGAACACCGAGGTGTCGGCGTTGAGGTCCTTGAGGACGAACTGCACGTCCTTGGGAGCCTCGGACAGGTCCCAGCTCAACGTGATCTGCTGGTTCGCCTCCACCGCCGCCACCTCGAACTCCCACCGGTTGACTCCTCCCGCTGCCCGGATGTCCTGGGCGTACTGACCCGATCGCTCCTGCCCCCAGTCGGTGTGGGGAATGTACAAGTTGACGCTGGGCGTCCCCGGTGGCGGCTCGGGCACGTCGAGAATGTCGTACCCCTCGGACGCAGCCGCCGACACGCCCACGTAGTTCATGGGGTCGCGGTCGCCGCCGGCCTGAGCCGACAGCCGCACCCGCCAGTCGGGGCGCGCCACCTCGGCCGCGCGCGCGGCCGGCACAGAGGCCCCGGCCACGGCGAACATCCGCAGCACCATGTCCTGGGAGACGTTTAGCCAGTACCCCACGTTGGCCTGCATGACCCCACTGAGCGGCTCGCTGAACTCGTAGTGGCCGCCCACCGCGTCGGCCACCCAGTTGAAGAGGTAGCCGTTGGTGAGCCCTCGGTCAATCGCCTCCACCAGGTCAATCACCTCGCCGCCGGGGAGCACGAACTCCGCCGCGATGAGGGGCAGCCCGACGTTGTAGGGGGAGGCAATCATGTTCCAGCCCAGCGGCGGCGTGGTGCCGCGCCGCAGGCGGATGATGTAGGGCACGGCCGTGTCCACCGGGTCCCCGTTGAGGGCGATCATGGTATCGGTCGGAACTTGCAGGAAGTAACCCAGCCCCGCCGGGGGTGTGCTCACCGTGGCGTCTATGCCGAACGCATCCGGAGGCTCCAGGCCCGCGAAGGCATCGGGGAACACGTGATACTTGTTGGGCGCAGTGTCGTCTGGCAGCCAGCGCGCCAGCGAGAAGTCGCCCACCGGCAGCCCCAACACCGCCGCCGGATCGGGGTCGGCCAAGTTGCGGGCCGGGAAGGACACCATGCTGAGCCCCTCGCTGGCGATGGGCAGGGCGATGCGGAAGCTGACGCTGGCCACGTTGCCGGGGTTGCCCGCCGTGTCCGAGGCGGTCAGCGTGACCGTGTGCCGACCGTCGCTCAAGCCCGGCGCGGGCACGTCATACTGGAAGGCGCCCGTGCCCGGGTTGAACGTCCAGCCCAGCGTGGCCGCGCCGTCAATGGTGAAGACAATAGTGGTGTCATCTATCGGGTCCAGCGCCGTGCGCATCAAGCCGGTGATGGTGGGCGTGGGGAAGTTGATGATCTGCCCGGGTCGCGGCGAGGTGATGATGATGCGCGGCCCGGTCAAGCGGAGGAAGCAGCGCCCCCAACCGAACTTGTTGTCCTGCCCGGGCAGGCCCAAGTCGAAGTTGGCCACGGCCAGGTCTTGCAGGCGGGTCACCACGTCGTCGCGCGTCCGCGCCGGGTCCTCCTGTAGCACGAGCGCAGCGGCGCCGGTCACATGCGGGGCCGCCGCGGAGGTGCCGGGAAAGCCGCCCGGCGGCGGCAGCGGGCCGTAGGTGACGGTGCTTACGTAGTCGGGCGCCGCGATGTCCGGCTTGATCCTGGCATCGTCTGTCGGACCCTCTGAGCTGAAGGGCTCCTGGTCGTCTACGTTCAGCCCGTCGGGCAGGCCCGCCACGGCGCGGGTGGCGCCAACAGTGAAGGCGCCTTCGGAAACGGCCGGGACCAGACAACTGCCCGCCCGCACCCGGTGCGTGGGGTCGAGGTCCCACAACTGGCGGAACAGGTGGAACACGCCCGGGTTGAGGGGGTTGATGTTGACCGCTTCGATCCTCAGCTCGTAGGTGATGGCCGGATCGGGCAAGACTGCGAACAGCACTTCCCACGGCGGATCGTCCCCATCCTGCACGAACCCGCTGCGCGCGACTTCCGCGTTGGCCACTGGGTCCCACAAGACCAGGTCGTAGTCCTGGTCGGTCACGGGGTTGGAGCCCGGCGTCTGCCACCAACTGAGCGTGGCCATGATCATGAGCTCGGAGCCGGGCACGTCAATCGCCTGGTCGCCGGGAGCGTACTCGTGGAAGTTGTCCGCCGTGGCGTCCGTGAAGGTGCCCGCGTAGTGCTTCTCCGCATGGTTGCCCGCAGACACGCAGGCCAGGATGTTGTTGGTGTCCAGGAGCTCCACGGCGTCGTTGTCGGGCCCGGTGCTGTCGAAGGGCCCGGCGAAGCTGCCGAAGGACATGTTGATGACGTCGGTGCCCTCGATGATGGCCTGGTTGATCGCGGTTATGACGGACAGGCTGGTGTCAATGGCCCACAGCCGCATGGTGGCGCCCGGCGCCATGTCGTACACGATCTCCGCCACGCCGGTACCGTGCACATCCGCCAGGGGGCTGTCTATGTCGCCGTCCGCTCGGAAGGACCGCGCGTCCACAGTAAGGGGCAGCTCTATCCCCAGCAGGGGCTTATAGCCCTGAAAGCCCAGGTCCATGACGGTGACATCCACGCCAGTCCCGTCCAACCCCACTGCCGCGAAGGTGGCCCCGGGGTCAATCAGCGCCACGCCTTCGCTGGTCACTGTCGGGTAGAAGTACTGGGGCGGCCGCACCATCGCCACGTCGGGCCGGCTGGCGATCTGCGGCAACTGCGCGATGGGGACCAGAACCTCCACGCGCCGGTCCCCCCGGTAGATGACCTGCGCACCATAGGGGGTGAGGTCCGCCCCCGCTGCGTCGCCCGGCGTCTTGAAGACCACCGTCACCCGAGGCAGGCCACCGATCAGCTCTATGCCGTGTGACGCCGCGTAGGCCGGCACCTCGCCAGGCCGTTCCTCGGACACGACCACCAGGCCGCCCAGCGCAGCTACCAGACTCGGGTTGTTGGCGACAAGCCGGGCTTCGGCGAGCCCCGGCAATTGGGCCAGCAGTCGGTCCCGGCCACTGGTGCCGAGCAGCAGGGGCGCCGTGCCGGCCGGCGACGACAGAAGCACGAGCACGCCCGCCAGCAACAGGCTGACAGCCCCTACAGCCGACCGCCGATGCTGTCGCCGAGGACCTATCACGCCGGCTCCTCCCTTCGCTCCGCACGATGGGCGCCGCGCGCTGCCCTCATGCCCACCGCCGCAGCGCGACCACCCTCAGGCGCGGACCGACCCCACACCGCCTATGGTGGCGGAGGCGGCGCGGGCACGGTGGTGAACAGATTGCTCTGGCTATAGACCCACCCTCTGCGACTGGACAGGTCCTGGTTGATGGTCGGATCGTTGTCGGCCTTGGCCCCTACCCGCCAGCAGTGCTGGGTCAAACCGGACAGATCGGGAGAGAAGTTGACCGTCTCCGTGTGGGTGCTGGTGGCGAAGCGGATGCCACTGCGGCTGATGATCGGGTTGCCGTTGGGCACCGGCGAGGCGAAGACTTGAAGCTGGTACTCGTCCGCCCCTACGGCCGCCGGGAAGGTGAAGTCAATGGTGTCAACGGGCACGCCGGTGTCGCCGGCCGCCGGCTCGGCCGATACATCGCTGAGATCCACTGCCTCCAGGTAGGTCACGCCCCCGTACGGGAAGGGAGCACTCAGGTCCGACGCCACCGCGTCATTCAGCGTTATCTGGGCGGCGCCCACCTGTCCCCGATGCAGCTGGAACCACCCTCGCACGCTGCGCACGGAGCCGCCGATGGGTGGGTTCTGCCCGGGCACGCCCCCAGGCGCGCTGATCGTCTGGTACCGGTACCAGTAGCGGGTGTCGGGGATGGGCTCCTCGTGGGTGAAGTCAACGTCAGCGCTGACCTCGGTCTCATCGCCGCCGATGATGAAGGTCTTCGGGCCAATGGTCACCGTCTGCGTGGCCAAGTCGCTCGGCGGGGCATCCGACCAGGCCCGGTTGTTCTCGCCGCTCAGGGCCGCCTCGATGCTCAGGCCCGCGCCGTCGGGCTGGAAATTCCGGAATGTGCCTCGGTGGACCACGTAACCGACCGTCGTTTGCTCGAATTTGGTCTTGGCTAAGTTGACCAGGATGGCCGGCGTCTGGCCATCCACAATCTGCTGGACGTAGGCCTGTGCCTGGTGCGGCTCGTCGCCCACTCGCTCGCCCGACGCCATCAACGCTACGCCGGCGATCGCCGCCAGGGCCAGCAGATAGCCGCCGATCCGCTGCCGCTTCTTGGACTGGGCCCGCAGCTTCATGCCCTTGGGCGTGTAGAGCACGCGGAACAGATCGCCGCGCTTGGGCATCTGGCCCCTGCGGCGCGCGGCCGTGGCGACGTGTGGGTTGGCGCTGATGACGTTCAGGGTGCCCACCTTACGCAGCAGCAACTGCTCCCTCTCGGGCACCCACATGGGGCGCAGGGTCACCAGCACCTGCCCCTCCTTGACGCCTTCCTGCGTACCCAGGCTCAGGGTCGCCTTGCCGAAATCGTCCACGATGAGCACGGTGCCCTCGGGGACCTTCTGGCTGACAATGCGGTCCACCGCTTCCTTGGCCGCCTGGTCGAAGGCCAGGCCGATGAGGTTGTCCTCTGGCACGTGGCGCAGGGAGGGCCGCTTCGCGGTGGTGGCCGGGACCTTGGCGCCGTTGACGTACTCCTCCACGGCCACATCGAACAGCTGGACGTCAATCACCGTGGACGCCCGCCCCTGCTTCTGCATGACGTTGATGCTGTGGATGATGCCGACCCCCAGCATCTCCACTCCCAGGCGCTCCCCCACACGCGCCATGTCCGGCCGATCCAGAGGCAGCCGCAGCCCCTCGGCCCGGATCATGGCCATCAACTCGTCGCCGGACGTCACCTGGAACTGCCGGGTCGCCTCCAGCTCGAGGGCCAACGCATCCGCGGCCGCCCGGCCCCGGGCCTCGCCCGGATAGGCCCCGGACTTGTTCTCGAAGGGAAGCACAGCGATGGACCTCATCTCGCCGCGCTGGGCTTCGACCTGTTTGGGGATCAGGAAGGCGCACAAGGGGAGCAGCAGGGCTAGAACCACCGCCGCCAAAACAGTCCTGCTGCCTCGGCGAACTGTGCTATGGGACATGCTGTGACATCCTCCCTCCGACGCAGGGCGAACCGCCGCCCGGCGAGCGGTCTGGGTCAGTATAGCATAGGGTCTAGCATTTGTAAACTCGTGTGCAACGGCCCTGCCGGCCGCCAGCAGCCGTGTTGGCGGCGGGGAGCCTCAGCGACAGGTGCGGGGCGTGGGGAGTCTGGGCTTGGCACAGGAGGAACTTAGATGGATACGCAGACGATGACAATGGCTTCCGACCGGTCAAGCCGAGCCCACTCCCTTTGGCCCGCGACACCGGGAAAATGGACGGACACGGAAACGACCGCGCCTGGGCGCCACCTGAGGCCGCAGACCTGCAGCCTTGCGGTCGCTCATGCGCTGGCTTTACCCGCGTCGCGACAACCGAGAGCCGCGCCAGCCCGTTGAGAGCGGCTAGCGCGGCAGGATCGCCCTTGCCCGAAAAGCAATCCAGGCCTGCTGCTTGCCGCACGGCACTAAGAGTCGCGTCATTGCACACTTCGGCCTCAGTGCCTCTGAGGCAGACACACACGCCTGGGGAGCCCGAACCGTAACTGCCGAGTGGCGCTCTCCGGAGCGGCCCTCCAACTGTGTCGCGTGCAGTGAACGCGGGCACTCCGTCCACTCCGACAGCGCGGATTATAGCACAGCCCGCCCCTCATTGCAAGTTCGCCTCGGTGGTTTTTTGGCTGCCCGGCTCGCCGGCTGCTTCCGCCTCCGCGCGCGCCGCCACGCGCTCCCAGAGAGCCGCCACCTGCGCCCGCGTTCGATCCAGGCTCCCCCCGTTGTCCACGGTCTCCTGGGCGGATATGCCGGCCAGTCCCGCTTGCGCCTGGGAGCGCAGCCGCTGTCGCGCCTCCTCCTCGGAGAGATCATCGCGCTCGCGCAGACGGGCCACCCGTGTCGCGAGGGGCGCAGTGACCCGGATGACTAGGTCCACCAACTCCAGGGCCCCCATCTCCTTCAGCACGGCAGCCTCCAAGGCGACGACGCTGGGCGGCGCCTGCTGGCCAGCCAGACGCGCCAGTTCGGCCTCGATGCGCCGCAGCATGGGGGGATGCGTGATCGCGTTGAGCCGCTGTCGGGCCGCCTCGTTGGAGAACACCAGGCGGCCCAGAGCCGCACGGTCAAGGGAACCGTCCTCCCTGAGGTACTCAGGCCCGAAGGTGCTGGCTATCTGCCGGCAGGCAGGCGAACCAGGGGCCACCACCTGGCGAGCGATGGCATCAGCCTCGATGATGGCTGCCCCCCGCTGCCCCAGGAGCTCGAGCACCGTGGTCTTGCCGCTGCCGGAATCGCCGACGATGCCCACGACCAACACTTGGTGTCGCTCTCCGACGCCTCGGCTCTGCGCGCGGGGCCGCTAGTCGTCCTCCGGCTTCTCGTCTTCGTCGGCCGCCGCAGCGTCCTCGCCCTCCGGCGACTCCTCTGCCGCTTCCTCCTCATCGGGCTGCGGGGCTTCGGCGGCGGGCTCTGCGGATTCTGCCTCGGCTTGCGGCGCCTCCGCCTCGGTCTCCTCGGCGGTCTCTGCCGGCTCCTCCGCTTCCGCAGCGGCCTGGGGCTCCTCCGCCTCTGGTGCGGCCTTGGCCTTCTTGGCGGCTTTGCGCTTGCGCCGCGGCTTGGCGGCCTTGCTCTCCTGCTCCTGCCGGGCCTCCAGCTCGGCCTTGCGCTGCTCTAGCTGCTCGCCGAACATGTCGCCCAGCGTGGGACGCTCCGAGCGTTGGCCACGCATGTACTTCTGGTACTCCTCGCGCTCGGCCTGCTGCATGGCCTGCACCCGACTGAGGGTCATGCGCCGCTCCTCCAGCCGGATGTTCAGGATCTTCACCTGCATCTCGTCGCCCGCCTGCACCACCTCCTTGGCCTCCACGCCGCGCTTCTCTGTGAGTTCGGAGTTGGGGACGATCCCCTCGATGCCTCCCTCGATCTGCACGAAGGCGCCGAAGGGCACCACCCTGGTCACCCGGCCGTCCACAACGCTGCCCACCCTCAGCTTCTTGGCGACTTCCTTCCAGGGGTCCGGCAGGATCTGTCGCAGTCCCAGGGAGATGCGGTCGCGCTTGCGGTCTATCTTCAGCACCATCACCTGGATGGTATCCCCCACCTTGACCACCTCGGAGGGGTGGTTGATGCGCGTCCAGGACATCTCGGAGATGTGCAGGAGCCCGTCCACGCCGCCCAGGTCCACGAAGGCGCCGTAGTCGGTGATGTTGCGCACTCGCCCCTCGAAGACCGCGCCCTCGACCAGCTTGGCCATGGTCTCCTCGCGCCGCCGCTTGCGTTCCTCCTCCAGGACCTGCCGGTGGGAGAGGATGACCTTCTTCTGGGCGCGGTCGGCCTCTATCACCTTCAGCCGCAGGGAACGGCCCACGAAGCGGTCCAGGTCGCGCAGTCGCCGCGCGCCCACCTGCGAGGCGGGCACGAACCCCTGCACGCCCAGGTCCACGCGCAGTCCGCCCTTGACCCTCTCAGTCACCATGGCGGTGACCACCTCGCCCGTCTCGCGCGCCTGCAAGATACGGTTCCAGACGTGCTCATAGTCCGCCCGCTTCTTGGACAGGACTATGCCGCCCTCTTCGTCCTCGATGCGGACAATGGCCACGCTGATGGCGTCGCCTGCCTTGGGCACTTCGCTGGGGCTGGGGAACTCGTAGATAGGGATGAGGCCCTCATACTTGGCGCCGATATCCACCAGCACGCCACCCTCGGTGACGTCCACTGTCGTCCCCTCGACGATGTCGCCCTCACGGAACTCCGGCAGCGCCTCGGCCATCGCGGCTTCGGCCTCGGCCATGGTCTCGGGCGCAGGCGGGGGCTCGGCCGCCTCCGCCTCCGGCTCC
>JBHIEF010000051.1:0-23069 GCA_046760465.1 Armatimonadota bacterium
TGGAGGAGCACCTCGCCAACGTCATCGAGGCCCTCCAGACCATCGCCGAGGAGTTGGGCCTGGCGGGGAGCACGTAAGCGCGGTGGCCGGGGGGGAGGGCGCGTGCGGCGTCGCACATCAGACGAGCCGTGCGCCAAGCCCCTCGCGCAGCATGTCCGCCTCGCCGGAGCGCCACTCGCCTGTCAGGTTGATCTCGACTGTGGTTTCCACTGTGGCAGCGTTGGCCGCCGCGATGAGCACCTTGAGTCGGTACTTGCCAGGCGGTAGGTTGTGCATTTGCGGCAGTTGTCTCGGTTTCGGGGAGCAAGCCAGGCTGAGCAGCCCTCGCTTCTGCTCAGGGATTCCCGCGAGTTCGTGGCCCGGGTAGAGCGCGCGCTTGTCAGGGTCCAACACGTACGCTAGGTCGCACAGCTTCTCCGTGCCTGAGTGGATGACTGGGAGGTATGTCCTGTCGACGTGCGTCCATTGGAGGCCCACGGGCAGAAAGGCTCTCCGAGGAGCCCAACCGCCGTCAGCGCGCTCCTCCTGCAGTGCCGCCGCAAAGGCCTCGACGTTGTGAGCTGGCCGCTTGCCGATGTTGCCTACTCGGAGCCTAACGTAGCAGCAGGCGACTTCTGCGTCCCCGCGCGGGTCGCGCCACGACATGAGTTCGGACACGGGATTCCGCCCGTCCTGTGGCACGCCGAGCTTCGTGCGGAGCCAGCATTGGCGGATGCGCTCCTGGAACAGCGCCACTATCACGGCGGCGAACGTGGCGACAGCCAGCCACACTGTCGCCCGAGCCATCAGTTCTACTGGAGTCATCTCTCTCCCCTTTCGCCGCCTCCCAAGGGCCGTCCGTCCCGCCCCCCCTACCTCACCCTCGGATGCAACACCCTCGGCTGCGTGGACGTATACAGCTCGCGCCCGTCCACCTCGAACACGACCTCGCCGTAGACGGCCGTGTATTGCCCCTCGGCGCGCGCGATGGCGGCGACTAGCTCCTCGCCCTGAGCAGGCAGCGGCGCCTCCTCCCACTCCGCGTTGCGGAAATCGCGCACCTCCGACCGCGCCACCCACAGCCGCGTCTCGGCCGGCTCCGGCTCGGCCACCACGTGTAGCTCCACACCCTCCTCCGTGTTGTCGTAGCGCCAGACCACGCGCGGCAGCGGCTGCTCTCCGGCCACCAGCCCGAAGAACCCCGCCAGCGAGCCCAGCACGCGCGTTCTATCATCGAGGTCGTGGCCGGAATCGGGGGCAATCAGCAGCAGCTTCGGCTGCGGCAGGCCGGCCCAGTAGTAGTTGACCGCATCAACCGGCCAGTAGGGGTCGTTGCTGCCCAGGATCACCAGCTTGGGCATCAGCAGCCGGTCGCGGTAAGTGTACGGGTCAACCATCCAGAAGAGGCGAAAGCCCCGCCCCGTCTCCGCGATGGCCTCCAGGTTCTTCTCCGTGTAGTCGCCGATCTGCGGCGAGTAATCCCCCCAGAAGTCCCTCTGATGCTGCGCCTGCACGGCCATGTTGAGGATGTCGAACACCATGGGCGCGATGCCCAGGACCCGCTCGGGAGCGACGATGCCGGTCAGGTACGTCGTCCACCCGCGCTTCGACGCCCCCAGCACCACGAACCCGCGCGGCTTGACCTCCCACCTCTGCCCCGCCAGCTCCTCCAGGCAGTCCATCGCCCGCAGCGCCGACTTGACCATGGGAAACAGCAGAATCCAGTCCTCGTCGCCCGTCTCCAGGTACTTGAGCCACGTGTGCGAGATGAGCGCATCTTCGCTGAGGTCGCCGAAGAGCGGCTGGTTCGGGATGTGGTAGAGAGTCGCCAGCCGAGCGCCCACCGAGTTGGCTATGGTCAGGCCCAGTAGCTGAGCCTCCTCGTTGGCGCCGCCTCCGGTGATGTACAGCGCCACCACGTCGCGCACTCGCACTTGCCGCGGCTCGTATACCTGCACCTGATGCTCCCAGGTGATGCCCTGCCACACCTGCGAGACCATGTGTAGATCGTAGACCTTGCCCAGCGGCGTCTCCTCTACCTTGCGCAGCTCCCACTCGTAGGCCTCGTCGGGCTTGGCCACGTATTCGAACAGGTCCGCATGGCCGGCCCCTGCTGCGTTCAGTGCGACCGCGAGCGCTGCCGCAATCATCAGGCGTGTTGCTGCGTGCTTCGGAAAGCTCATCTGCTAGTGCTCCCCCCGTTCGTGCTGGCTGCTGGGCGGAACGACGGAGGCCCGGCGCCGCGTCCTCCGAATCACTGAAGCGTGAAGTCGGGCTCCAGCCCTGCTTCCTCATACAGCTTCGCCCGGCCGCGCGCGTCTCCCTCGTGGATCTCGCGGGCGTACTTGGCCGCCTCCTCGATGAAGTCCTGCGGCACCACCACCACGCCATCGCCATCGGCCACGATGAGGTCCTCGGGGCTCACTTTCACGCCGCCCACGTTGACGGTGACGTTGGCGCTGTCGAACTCCAGCCGGCCCGGTCGAATCGTGCGCCCGATGGTGGTGCAGTATACCGGAACCTGCTGCTTGATGAGCTCGTCCGTATCCCGCGCGCCCCCGTTGGTGACGACGCCCTCCGCGCCGGCGTTCATCCAGCCCTGAGCGTTGTTCGAGCCGATGAAGCCGCAGCGCGTGCTGGGCGCGTCAATGACTATGACGTCCCCCGGTCGGATCGCCCCCCGGTCCGGCCCCGGCGCCAGCTCGCGGTACCACTTGCCCACCAGCTCCCGCCATTGATCCGCAGGCATCGGCCCCGGTCGCCGCTTGGTCGGCACGAAGCGCAGCGTGTTGGCGAACCCCACGATGCGATGGCTAAAGGTCTCAATGTTGCGCCACAGAGGCTTGATGTCCGCCGACATCAGCGTCACGTCCTGAAGGCCGCAGTAGTCCAGCCCGTCGCCCACGTCGGTCGTGCGTAGCCCCTCATACAGCTTGCGCAGGCGCGCCCGCTCCTCGTCGGACATGCGATCCCCTCCTCGTTCCGGTTCTGTTTCGTCGCCGCCCGCCCACACCACCTGCCTCGCCGTCGAGTGCATGCGCCCCCCCGGGCGAAGGTGCCCGGCCTTACCCGTGCGAATAGGAACGCCAGCGACCGACCGGACCTGGAGGGCCTGTGACCATGCGGCTTGCCATTGGCTGCGCCATCTCCGTGCTGACCGTCTCCACCTGTCTGTGCCAGCCGCAGACGCCCAAGCCCCGCCGCTGCATCGTAGACACGGATTGCGGCAACGAAGTCGATGACCAGCACGCCGTCACCTACGCCATTCTGGCCAAGGAGCTCAAGGTCGAGGGCGTGTGCGTGGAGCACCACAACCGGCCCGGCAGCCTGGACCGCAACTTCGCCGAGGCCCAGAAGGTGGTCGAGTTGATCGGCGCCGCCGACGAGGTGCCGGTGCTGCGCGGCGCGCCCAAGCCCATGCCGGACCCACAGACGCCCGTAGACTCCGCGGCCGTAGATTTCATCATCGAGCGCGCCCTCGACCCCGACGAGAAGCCTCCCCTCTTCCTGATCCCCGTCGGGCCGCTCACCAACGTGGCCTCCGCCTGGCTCAAGGAGCCGCGTATCGCCGAGCGCGTCGTCGTAGTCTGGCTGGGGGGGACGCCCGAAGGGATGACCAGGGAGTTCAACGCCCGCAACGATCTGAACGCCAACCGTTGCGTGGCCAACTCCAACTTGCAGTGCTACTTCATGCCGGCCTCGGTGGGCGTCCGCGTCCTGGTCACCGACGCGCAGGCTCACCGCTATATGAGCCAGTGCCCCATCGGCAAGTACCTGGCCTCCCTGTGGAGCGGCAGCCGCGGGCTGTTCGATGTGGGCGCGGTTGGCGCCTGCATCAATCCCAACTGGTTCCAGACGCGGCGCGCGCGGGTCGGCGACGACCTGCTGTACGTCTGGGACAAGGCCGGGCCCTTCTACGTCCACACCGACATAGACGCCGACAAGGTCACCCGGGACTTCCTGAAGCGCTTCCCGGACCAGGAGCCGCCCAAGCTCCTGTCCGCCTGGGCGGAAGGCCCGAACAAGGTCAGGCTCGTCCTCAATGAACCCTTGGCCGCGCGGGCGCTGGACAAGCGCAACTTCAGGGTGCGCCGCGCCCAGCCCAGGAAGATCTCCCGCGCCGGGGAGGTCGAGCTCCTGCTCACCATCAGCCGCCCGCTGAAACCGGACGCCGAGGTCACGGTACAGGCCTTCGGCCTGAGAGACAGGCAGGGGAACCCCGCTCTCCGCGACCAACAGATCAAGTTCACCTATCGCCAGGGGCTGATGCCCGGCGTGCGTGTGGAGTACTTCCCCTTGCCCCAGGAGCAGGTCAACCAAGTGCCCGACCTCACCGGCAGACAGCCCGACGCCGTCACCACCCTCCGCCAGATCAACCTCCCTGCCTCCATGGGCCCCTTCCCCGGCTCCAAGCACAAGGACTGGTTCGCCGCCCGCTTCACCTCGCTGCTGGAGTGCCCCGCGGACGGCGAGTACGAGTTCACCGTGACCTCCGACGACGGCGCCAAGCTCTGGCTGGGCGAAGAGCTCGTGGTCGTCAACGACGGCGTCCACGGCATGAAGGCCGTCTCGGGCAAGGTCACCCTCACGAAGGGCCTGTGCGCGCTCAAGGTCACGTACTTCGAGTGGGATAACCCCGCCGGCTTGGTGCTGAGCTGGCGACCGCCCGGCGGCGACCAGCAGGTCATTCCCCTGGGGCGCCTCTGGCTCCGCACCGATGAAGGCTCGTGATGGGTGGGCCCACCTAGCGGCACATGCTGGACGACATCGTCACCAGGCTGGAAGGCGCCGTGGACCTCGATCGTACGCTGGAGGTCGCGCGCGCCATCTGGGACAGCGATCGCTGGTTCAGCTTCGATCGCTTCGCGCAGACCGCTGGCTATTGCGCGGAGGAGCTACGCACTGCCGACCTCGACGAGGTCGAGCTGATCCAGTTCCCCGCCGACGGTCAGACCAAGTTCGGCGACTGGACCATGCCCCTCGCCTGGGACGCGCGCCAGGCCCGCCTTGAGATCACCGAGCCCACTGACGCCCAGCCGAAGCTCCTGGCCGACTATCGGGAGACCCCCACGTGCCTCGCGATGTGGAGCGCGCCCACGCCCCCCGGCGGCGTCCAGGGAGAGGTAGTCGCCATTGATGACACGGAGCGCGCTCCCGACGTGGCCGGCAAGATCGTGCTCGCAAGCCGGCACGCCCGCGACCTGAAGGCCTGGGCCACGCAGCGCGGCGCCCTCGGCATCGTTTCCGATTATAGCCCCCAGAGCGAGAAGCTCCCCGAGGCCACTTACTGGACCAACGCCTGGAGCGACGCCACCGACGGCTGGGCCCACCTCAAGGGCAACTGCGAGGCCTGGGGCTTCAGCCTCTCGCCCGCCACCGGCAAACGACTGCGCGAGCCGATGGCCCGCCACAAGGTGGTCCTCCGCGCGCAGGTGGACACGAAACTGTACGAGGGCACCGTGCCAGTGGTGACCGGCGCCATCCGCGGCGCCGAGGCGCCAGACGAGGAGGCCTTCGCCTTCGCTCACCTCTACGAGGTCGGCGCCAACGACAACGCGGCTGGCTGTGCGCTACTGATGGAGGCGCTCCGCGTCCTGCAAGCCCTCGTCCGCGCCGGCGACCTGCCCCCGCCGGGAAAGACCATCCGCCTGCTGCTGGAGTCCGAGTGTTACGGCACCGTCGCCTACGCCCAGGAGCACATCCGCGGCCGCAACCGACGCCTGGCCACCAGCCTGATCGTGGACGAAGCCACCCAGAAGCAGGAGACCGGCGGGCAGCCGCTGAGCGCCCACTTCTTGCCGGCCTGCCAGGCCTCCTACGAGGAGGCGCTGCTCGAGGCATGCCTCCAGGCCGCCTTCGGCGAAGACCGACAGCGACGCTGGGCACCCTTCTCGCTGGTTGACTGCATCTGCGGCGATCCCATGCTCGGCCGCGGCGGCCTCTGGCTGGGCCAGAGCGACCTCTACTGGCACACCAGCGACGACACGCCCGAGAAGATAGACCCCGAGGCCGTGCGCGGCCTGACCATTGCGGTGGCCGCCTACCTCTGGAGCGCTGCCAATGTGGAGCCAAAGCACCACAACTGGCTGCGCAATCGCATGATCGCCTTCCACGAGGCTCGGCGCGAGGCCTCGGGTGATGCCCGAGGAGGACCCGATGACCCTCAATCGCGTTTCCAGCAGGAGGGGCTCACCAGAGCGGCGACCTCACTACCGGGTGCGCCGAGCGCCCCGCCGGGCGACCTGCTAGACACCCTCGGGCGCTCC
Organism: Armatimonadota bacterium; assembly: GCA_046760465.1. Classification (GTDB taxonomy): domain Bacteria; phylum Armatimonadota; class Zipacnadia; order JAUWAU01; family JBHIEF01; genus JBHIEF01. The sequence continues at coordinate 6,246 of JBHIEF010000051.1, forward strand.
ACCTCGGGCCACAACCTCCTTCCCTCCCGCCGCACCGTCGGCACGCTCACCTTCGAGGGCGCCCCTCGGTCAGAATGGGAGCACTTCGGCAGCCCGCGTTGGTCGCCCGCAAAGGCCCTCGCCCAGTTCTGGTGCAACGGGAAGCGCACGGTTGCTGAGATAGGCACCCGCGTCGAGCTCGAATGCGGCCCGCAGAAGACGAACTGGGTCGAGTACTTCCGCTTCCTGGCGAAGCACGGGCACGTCAGTCTAGGAGAGCCCGGCGAACCGACCTGATGAGCGTAGACCGCGCCACCATCGCCGACGGCCTACGTCGCCTGGGGCTCGAGGAAAGGGACACCGTCTTCTTCCACAGCTCCCTGAAGAGCCTCGGCCGCGTGGAGGGCGGCGCCGAGACGGTGGTGGACGCCTTCGTGGACGTGGTCGGACGCGAGGGGTTAGTTGCCGTGCCCACGCTCTCCTTCACCTTCGCCCACAAGGACCCCATGGGACACTTGTGGGATCCTGCGGAGACCCCCTCTCGCGTCGGCCTCATCACCGACACGCTCTGGCGACGACCCGACGCCCACCGCAGCGCCCATCCCACGCACTCCATCGCCGCCATCGGCGCTCGAGCCGCCGATCTGGTGCGGGACCACGAGAAGGGCAGCACCTTCGACCGCCAAGGGCCCTACGGGCGGTACGTCCAGTGGGACGCCTGGCTGCTCTTCCTGGGCGTTGACTTCCGCGTCAACACGACCGTCCACGCCGTGGAGGACTGGCTCGACCTGCCCTACATGTCCAACGAGACCGCCCTGGTCAAGGGGCCGGACGGCCGCCCCCGCTGCGTGCCCGTGACCAAGAGCCCGATGGGCCACCGCGATTTCTACAGGACGGACTCAAAGCTGGACGAGGTGCTGTGGAGTGGGGGGATTGTGCGCGAGGGCCGCGTGGGCGCGGCGCGCGTGCTCATGTGCAGGTCCAAGGCCCAGTCAAGGCTGCTGACCGAAGCCCTCGCCGCCCGCCCCAATCTGCTGCTGTGCGACCGCTCCGACTGCGCCTTCTGCTCAGCATGGCGACAGCCGACCATTGATTGGATCAAGGGCCACCCGCAGGTGGTGGAAGACGTGCTCAGCTGGTTGGGGTAGACACGCTGCCGGCGAGGCGATGTGGACCCCATCGGTGTGGCCGCACAAGCTCAACGTCCGCCGCGTGCACGTAGTCGAGGCTGTGCACGATCAACGAGACGACGACCAGGATGCTGGGATTCTCAAACACGTAAGCCCCGCCGAGGAAGTCCCGCAGGCTCGGCTCCGTGCGGCTCGGCCCTCCCGGCTCGGCGCGAGAGCTCGGCAGCCACCGAAGCTGTGCGGGCAGCCGCAGCGCAACTACCGTGAGCTGGCCCGGGTGGGCGGCTGAGATGAGCGGCTGCGGGTGCAGCTCGGGCGCCGCAGGCGCCCTGCGGCCGAGCTTCCCGCCCTGCGCCTGCTCCTCCGCGGCGACGCGCTTCACGTGGAGGAAGGCAATGCCGAGCTGGACTCGCGCCGCCCGGTTGCCGCGGTCCAGCGAGACTGCGCGCGTGAGCTTGCCCACCGCGCTGTCGTACTCCGCCTTGGCCACCAGCAGGCCGCCGGCCCGAGTCAGAACCTGCGCGGCGGTCGCTGCGTGTCCCTCCGTCTCCAGCGTGTCTGCCAGCGCCACACAGTACGAGGCATTCTCAGGCGCCAGGGCGATGGCCGCGCTGAACTGAGCCATGGCCCCCTCGGCGTCGCCGCCGCGCCGCAGGCGCTGTCCGGCGCCGTAGTGCTCCTGAGCCTTCGCCAATCGCCAGGCCCGGTGACCCGCCTGCTCCTCCGGCGACATCGGCGTCACCGCCCGTGCCAGCAGCGGCACGTTCTCGTGCACAACCAGCAGGTTGACCAGCGCCCGCTGCGGCCGCACCATGTGCCGCCCATCGAAGTACATGGCCGTCGAGCCCCCGCCATCCAGGGCCATCGCCTCCACTGCACCCAGTCTGGCCAGGACCTTGGCCAGTTCGGTCAGCGTCACGCTCCGCCGCGTGGCCACCAGCAGCAGCTTGCCCCGGGCGGTGATGCCCGCCGCCGTGCGCGGTGCGCGTCCCAGGACGCGGGGATCGGAGAACCCCTCCCGCCGCGGGCTCACCGAGACCTGGCCCTTCCTAAGCAGCCGAGGCCCGGCGCTCAGCACTGTCTCAAAGCGCCGCCAGTCCTGGTGGCGGCCGTAGGGCACGGCGCGAAGCTCGACGGCATTGTACGGCGTGATGGCCAGAGCCGTGCCCATGCCGCCGAAGTAGCGCGGCACCCCGCCCACCACGATGTCACCCACCGGCAGGTGTGTGCGCTTAGAGAAATACGTCCCCGTGACGGCCGCCGAGGGCATGCTCCGCGCCAGGATGTGGTCTATGGGCTCCGCCCCGCCGGGGAAGCCCCGCGCGGTGGCCACGGACACACGCACCTTCGGGTCGGCCATGTTGACCGTGATGACGTGCACGGGCACGCCCAGCACGCTGCGCCGGGCGTGGCCCACCGACCGCGCCAGCGCGCCCTGCGCCCACACGGCCGAGACCACAAGTCCCAGTGCGACAGCTATTGGCGCGCCTCGCCTCATCACTGTAATCCGCCCCTACGGGCCTCCTAGCCCGCTCTGCGGGCTCCTCCACTAGTATCGTACCATGCCGCAAGACCCCACAAACCTCGGTCCTGTCACAATGTCCTTAACGTCTCTACAGGCGGGTACAAGCGCCCTCTGGCCCGCTCCCCCATACCTAGAAACGCCCCCCAGCGCCCGCCAGACGGTGCTGTGCGTCACAGCGGCGCGAGAGGGCACAAGTGACGGCCCTACTGCTTCAGGGGTTCCTTCGTCGCATTGTGGGGAGGGCGGCAGAATCGGCCGCCCGTTGGGGCGCGACTGCCCGCCCGTAATCCGCTCGAGGTGACAACTCCGCCGTGCTACTGCCGCAAGGCCAGGATCCAGGGGCTTTCCGCCGGCCGCGTGTTCAGCATTCCCTCGTCCAGGCTTAGCTCCGTCCGCCGCTTCCCCGTCGGCCCCAAGGCGTAGGCTTTCCACTTACCGCGCCCCGGAAGCGTCAGGTCACAGTCAACCGGCTCTGCCAGCACCGGCAACCTGCCCAGCTCCGGCACCCGCGTGTGGTTCCTGTAGTACGCCTGCCCGGTGTTCTCCGACCGCGCCACCGCCGTGATCAGCAGCCGCTTCGAGGACTCGAGGCGCTTGCCGTCCAGCGCAATCACCGTCACCGACGCGAACGGCGTGCGGCACACCACGCGTAGCTCGCCTAACTCCACCGCACCCACATCACCCAGGAAGCCCACTGCCCCTCGCATCGCGGGGGCGTCAATGGTGAACAGGCCCTTCCCGCGATCCAACACTAGCTGCCCCGTATCGCTGCGGAAGACGTCCCCGGCCTCCTCGGGAGCCCCGGCCCCCGGCAGCTTCCAGTGCGAGGCCGCTGCAAGGTACAGCCGATGCGGCCAGGCCGGGTCGCCGTCCTGGAGCGCGCTCACGTGCGGGGCCACACAGAAGCGCTTGTTGATGAATCCCAGACACCTCTCGCCGTCCGTGGTCGTGCCGAAGCGCACGGCCCCACCCGGCAGCGAGGCCGCTTCGAGCAGCGTGTCCGGCGCCGCCGACAGAGCACGGTCGGGCCACATGAAGCCCCGGAACCTCAGCGGCGCCTCGCCCGTTCCGCCAGTCGCACGCAGCTTCGGCACAGTGGCCAGCGCCGACGCCGCCCGGTCCGCCTTCGTCGCTGCCTCATCGGTGTACGGGCTGTCCGCGAACACGATGGCCCGCCGCGCCTGCGCGTACGACCCATGGGCGGAGTGCCCCGAGGCCACCACCACATCCGCCTTCCCCTCGTAGGCCTCGTCGAAGTAGGCATTCCTGACCTTGGAGATATAGGGCAGGTAGCGATACGGCGAGTACCGGTCCGACGTCCGCCGCGGCCGCGTTGAGAAGACGTCCACTTCGGAGTTGCCGATCTCCACATAGGTCTTGGCCGTCTCGACATCCCTGCGCAGGAACATGAGCGCCGCCATCGGCACCTGCCCCCAGCGCACGGGATCGGACTGATTGCGGAAGAAGCTCAGCCTATCCTCGCTGGGGTGATAGGCGAAGTAGAGAATGCCATCCCAGTCTTGCAGGCACGCGTAGGCCACCATGAACGGCAGGCACTCGGCTCGATACTCGTTGGGGAAGGGGAAGTTCAGCTCCGGCACGATCATCGGCTTGCCCGCCACCGTGCTGGAGGCGATGTTGGCCACTGGGTTCGCCTCGGCGATGATGTCCGAACGCAGCACCGACTCGTTGCGGAAGGTGAACATGGGCTTGGCGTTGAGGTTCGGATGATGCCAGTAGTTGTTGCGCGACATGAAGTCACAGGTCGCGTTGGCGTAGTTGCTGGCGTCGCTGAAGTCCTGGTTGGTGCCCGTGATGGGGATGCGCACGCCGATGGAGCGCAGGTGGTCGTGCATGGTCCGAAAGTACGCCCCCTGCACCTCGTACAGGAACCGCGTCATTGCGTTCAGCCGCGCCGGGCTCTTCTCCCCAACGTAGGAGGCGTCCCTCAGGTCGGCGTAGAGGTGCTGCAAGGGCATCTGCACCGTGCCCGCCGCGGGATCTTCGTCCCCCAGCAGCGCGCACTCGCCCTCGGCATTGGTCCACGCCGCTGCCAGCCCGTCCCGATCCTCGTAGCGCGCCAGCAGCCACTCGTTCCAGCGCCCCCGCAGGTCGTCGAAGTAAGTCGGCAGCGTGAGCGACGTGTTGGACATGTAGAACACGGAGTTCTCGTTCGTGATCTCCAGCACCACCAGCGCCGGCTCGTCCACGTAGCGCAGGCCCGTATACGGGTTCCGGTGCGTCAGGAGCTCTGTCGCGTACTCCTTCTGCAGCTCGATCATGCGCGGGTCGTAGCAGCTCGACCCCTTGATGGAGTTGCGCCAGCCGTGCTGGAAGTCACCGGCTTGCTTCACCCCATCCGCATCCATGAACCGCCGGTAGTCCAGCAGGTCGAAGTAAACGTAGATGCCGTGCTTCTTGAGCTGCGCCACGAAGTAGTCGTACCGGTCCAGCGCCTCCGCGTTGAAGTGGCGGCTGTCCCCCCGCTCGTAGTCAATCAGCGTCGCCCAGCGCGAGTCCACCGAGTGCAGCCGCACCATGTTGATCCCATAGCGCGCCAGCCGGGCCGCCACCCTCTCGGACTGCTCTCGATCCCCGCAGGCCTCTCGGCTGTTGATGTTGGTGCCGAAGAACCTGGCCCTCGTCCCGTCCTCGAAGTAGAAGTGCCCGTCGGGACGCACCGTCAGGAACCCGTGCTTGCCGGCCGGCGCGTCCAGCAGGAAGCTCAGGTCTATCTCCTCCAGCGTGGGATCGTCCAGAGCGAAGGCCCACGGGTACCAGTCGCTGGTGTCCGTGAACTCCAGCCGCAGCGGCCGATCCTGCAACGCGGCCGGGCCATCACCCAGCGTCATCGCCACGATCAGCGGCGTCGTCTGGTCGTCGGCCGAGGCCAGGCGGATGCTCGTGATCTCGCTGGTGGGCCGCGGGTTGCGCCAGGGGAAGATGTTGAAGCCGATGGAGCTGCACTGCGGGTTGGCGCCCTCCCAGCCGACCGCGCTCTCCTCGGTGTCGTCTGGGTTCCACCAGTCCACCACCTCGCGTCCCGTGCGGATGGGAATCTCAACGGTCTGGCCGTCGGCGTAGGTCGCCGTGTAGCGAGCCACCTCCACACCATCGGTCAGCGCCCAGGCGCACCCGTGCAGGAAGTAGACCACGTCACAGCGCTGGCCCACCTGCACCTCCACCTCCTCCGGCAGGTCGGGCCGCGAGCTCCCGCGCAGGACGATGGCCGACTTGCCGTCGTTCTCAGCGGGGTCAATGACCTCGAAGGGAACCCCCCGCCAAACCTGGCTGCCCAACGAGATCGCTCGCGCGTCGTTGTCCCCCTGGTCCGTCCAACCGCCCTTGCCGTCCCCATCCACCTCGTCGCGGAAGCCAGTGTCCGCCGCCGCACGCAGGTCCACGGGCCGACGATTGCTCGGCGCCTCAGTCCCTTCGACCATGGACACGTCGTCGAACCACACGCTCCCCTTGCTGCCGGTCAGGCACAGGTAGATGGAGGCCGAGTCCGCATTGTCCGGCGCCGTCGCGGTCACCGCCAGGCGAGTCCAGTCCCCGGTGCCCGCGACCGGCTCCGAATGGTCCTCCGACACCCAGGAGCGATTTCGGTGCCAGGCGATGGCGGCCGTGGCCCGGCCGGTGACGCCTAGGGGCTTCGCCCATGCGACGAGCGTGTACTGCCTCCCCGGGCTGATGGCCTTGTGCTCCCGCATCACCCAGCGCCCTGCGTTCGCATCCCAGGCCGTATCGGTTGCGTGAGCCGAGTCCCAGATGCGTACCGAGGCAGAGCCGCTGCGCGCCACCTCCAGGTCCCACGCCGTCTTCGCCGGCGAACGGAAGCTGGCTGGCACCCACCCATCCGGCGCCTCGTCGCGGTTGACGTCCTCTTCGAAAGACCCGTTCGGGGCGTAGTCCGTCACCCACTGGGCGCTGGTCGCCGCGGCCGACACCAGTAGCGCGGCCAGCGCGAGGCCATACCATTGAGTCACAGTCCTCACCTCCGTCGCAGTGCGTCTCCGTCCGGTTTCGCCGTCCCCGACTTGCCGCCCTGCGAGGCGCGCCACGGGGGAGGTGCTCGGCCGCACGCCAATGAAGGAGCACGCCGTCGCCGCCATTCCCGAATCAGCGAGGAACCACATGCCCGACCGACCCAACATCCTGATCGTCATGAGCGACCACGAGCGCGCCGAGGTCGTGCGCCCCGACTCTCCTTGTCCGACCCCTCACGCCGGCCGCGTGGCCGCAGAGGGCATTCGCTTCGACCAGGCCTACACGGTGGCGGGCCACTGCTGCCCTGCCCGCGCCAGCTTCATGACCGGCGTCTTCCCCAGCCGACACGGCGTCTTCAACAACGTGATGAACCCGACGGCACTGCGCCGAGGGCTAAACCCGGGTGTGCGGACCTGGTCAGAGATCCTCGCCGAGGACGGCTACAGGCTCAGCTACACGGGCAAGTGGCACGTAAGCTCCGAGGAGGGCCCGGAGGATCGCGGGTGGACGCCCTTCGGACAGGTCACCGCCACTGGTTACAGCCCCCGCCGAACCTGGGAGCGGCCGCCGCCCTCTCGCCGCCAGCGCGAGCAGAACCTCCTCAAATCCGTCTGGGCCCCGCGCAACGGCTGGCCCGACGTGCTGCTCTGCGGCACCCGCAAGGGTGCCATCGAGGACACGCGCGAGTTCCAGGAGACTCTCGACGGCATTGAGGAGCTCAAGCGCCTCACACAGCAGGACGGCCCCTGGTGCCTCTACGTCGGCTGGGGCGGCCCGCACGACCCCTACGTCATCCCCGACCCCTGGGCCTCCATGATTGACCCCGGCGACGTCGAGCTCCCCCCCAGCTACGGCGACGACCTCATGGACCGTCCAGCCATCTACCGTCGGCAAAAGCAGCTCTGGGACCAGTTGACCCCGGACCAGGTCAAGCTTGCCCTCGCTCACTACTGGGGCTACTGCGCCATGCTTGACCACATGTTCGGCATGATCCTCGACGCCCTCGACGAGACCGGCCAGGCCGACAACACCCTCGTTGTCCGCACCTCCGACCATGGCGACCTGGTCGGCGCGCACGGCCTCTTCCTCAAGGGCATCCCGCCCTACGAGGAGGCCTACAGCGTGCCCCTGATCGTCCGCTGGCCCGCGGGCATTCGCCAGCCCGGCCGCGTGTCGAGCTCCATCGTCCAGCTCATGGACCTCGCCCCCACGCTGTGCGAGGCCGCGGGCGCGCCGCCCCTGGACCCCTGCGACGCGCAGAGCCTCCTGCCCATCTTCACCAGCCAGGAGCCCGACGGCGCACGCCAGGAGCTCTACTGCCAGATGAACGGCGTGGAGCTCTACTACACGCAGCGCATCATGCGCGTGGGCCGCTACAAGTACGTCTTTAACGGGTTCGACTTCGATGAGCTATACGACCTGGAGGCGGATCCACACGAGCGCAGGAACCTGATCAACGAGCCCAAGCTGGAGTCCGTCCGCAGGATGCTCCTGGAGCGCCTGTGGGACTGGGCCCGGAAGACCGACGACTTCATTGACAACCCCTCCCCCACCGTCGGCCTCATCCCCCTCGGCCCCAACCCAGAGCTGCGTCGCTGAGCAGGCCGTCCGCAGGTCGGGCATTCCTGCCCCGCCGGCTCACCCCAAAGCCTCGCTGCACATCTTCACAGCAGCAAGAACCACCACCAGAGCCAGTCCGAAGCGGAGCTTCCCGGGCTCGGTTCGCTTGCTGACATAGCTGCCTGCCTGCGAGCCCGGGATCGCCCCCACCACAAGTGCGCAGGCCAGAAGCAGGGGGATCTGCCCGGTCGCCGCTTTGCCAACGAACCCAGCCAGCGAGGAGAAAAAGACGATGCCCAGATTGCTGCCGATGACCACTCTAGTGGGCAGCCGCAGCGCGTACAGCATCAGGGGGATGAGAATGAAGGAGCCTCCCTGGCCCACCAATCCACCCAGGAACCCAATGCTCAAGGCTATCGCGACTGCCCGCGCCCGGCTGAATGCCACGTCGTCAGCCACAGCATCATCGCCCTCTGCGCCCTTGGGGATGAGCATCAGCGCTGCCGCCAACAGCGCCAGGCCGGCGAACACCGCCAACAGCGCCTCGTTGGGCACGTACTTGGAGAGCACGCCTCCAGCCAGCGCCGCCAGCAGGATGGTCGGCCCCATCACAGCCACCAGCGGCCGAGAGACGAACCTGTACTTGTTGTGCCGAAGGCCGGCGAACAGGCAGGCCGCCAATCCCTGGGTGATGGTCAGGCCGGCCACCGCCCGCATGTCCAGCTCTCCGGCCCCCAGCAGCGGCGGCAGGTAGAGCAGGGCCGGGGCCATCACAATCCCGCCCCCAATGCCCAGCAGGCCCGAGAGGAAGCTGACGCACAGGCCCAGCAGGCCAACAACCAGGATGAGCTCACCGCTCATGTTGCTCCCCCGGGCTAGGCCGCGATCTCGATGCGACCCGAGGGGTCATCCAGGATCTCCCCCACGCGCCAGCCGTTGCCCCCCGCATCGCCCATGGCCAACATCAGGGCTGTGCTGTCGCTCGGCGCGACCGCAAGCAGAAGCCCCCCGGAGGTCTGCGCGTCGCACAGGATGAGCTGCTCCTCCTCGGAGACGCCCCGGCCCCACCGCGCCGCCTCCGCGAGCGCCTCTCGGTTGCGGTGCGTGCCTCCCGGCGCCATGTCTTGGGCCGCCAACTCCGCCGCGTGCGGCAGCAGCGGCACCTGCGACAGCTCCACCCTCGCTCCGACTCCGCTGCCCGTGGTCATCTCGTGCAGGTGGCCCAGGAAGCCGAAGCCGGTAATGTCGGTGCAGGCATGAATGTCGAACCCAGCCCCGACCTCGGCCGCCACATCGTTGAGCGTACTCATTGCCTCCACGGCCGCGCGCAGAACATCGTCCGGAGCCTCCCCTCGCTTGGCCGCAGTGGTGATGATGCCGCTGCCAAGAGGCTTGGTCAGGATGAGCGCGTCCCCCGGCTGCGCACCGGCGTTCGTCCACACCCGGTCGGGATGAACCACTCCGGTAACCGACAGCCCATACTTCGGCTCTGCGTCGTCAACCGTGTGTCCTCCGATGGTCGGCACTCCCGCCTCTGCCATCTTCTCCATCCCACCGCGTAGGATATCCCGCAGGACGGAGAGCGGCAGGCATCCCTGGGGGAAACCCACCACGTTGAGGGCGAACAACGGCTTGGCCCCCATGGCGTAGACGTCGCTGACCGAGTTCGCCGCAGCGATGGCGCCGTAGTCGAAGGGGTCGTCAACGATCGGCGTGATGTAGTCCACCGTCTGGACGAGTGCCATGTCCTCCGACAAGCGCCACACTGCCGCGTCGTCCGCCGTCTTGGTCCCCACCAACACATTCGGATGGGTGATCTCCGGTAGATCGGACAGGACCTGTCCGAGGCCCGCAGGGCCGATCTTGGCCGCTCACCCCGCAGCCCTCGCCAGGCTGGTCAACCGAACGGCTTCCGCCTCTGACATCGCGCCTGCTCCTTTCGCGTGCTGCCCTATGGCGCGACGGCCCGCGCCGAGCCCAGTTGAGTCGCGTTTGGTCAAGCCCTTGCATTGTATACGCATGCCTGCTATAAGTCCAATACATCTTATCTAGTCAAATCATAACCCAAGGTGATGACAGTGGCCTCAGTAGACTTGCACCACCTGCGCACATTCCTGGCCGTGGCCGACCGTGGCAGCTTCTCCCGAGCCGCCGAGGCCCTGTACGTCACCCAGCCGGCTGTGTCCGTGACGATCAAGAAGATGGAGGCACACTATGGCACGCCGCTGCTGGATCGCCTGGGCAAGCGTGTGGAACTGACCGAGGCCGGCCGACTCCTGGCCGGCTACGCCAGACGCATGTTGACGCTGGGCCGGGAGGCCGAGGGTGCGCTTGCCGAGCTCAAGGGCCTGAGAACAGGCAGAGTCGTGGTGGCTGCCAGCACGCTGCCGGGAACCTATCTGCTGCCCGCGGCCCTCGGCGCATTCAGTTCCCGCTATCCTGATATCTCAACCACTTTGGCAATCAGCCACACGCAAGCGGCACAGAAACGGGTGGTGGACAACGAGGTGGACTTCGGCGTCATCGGTGAGGCGGAGAATCCCCCCGAGCTGACGGCCGTGCCCTATGTGGATGACGAGCTGCTCCTGATCGTGGCCCCGCACCATCCCCTGGCCCAGAGGTCGCGGGTGACGCTGCGCGACCTGAGGCGGCAGCCCTTCATCTGTCGCCAGCCCGGCTCCGGCACCCGCCAGGTCATCGAGCGACAGATCGCCGACCGATGGCCCGACCGACGAGTGAGAATGGAGTTCGGGACCGTGGACGCAGTGAAGCAGGCGGTGATGGCCGGGCTCGGCCTGGCCATCGTCTCCAAGTACGCCGTCGAGTTGGAGGTCGAGGCCGGTCGCTTGCGCAGCTTCCGCCTGCCTCAGTTCGGCCTCCGCCGCACCATAGACATCGTCTTCCGCAGGGACAAGCGCCCCTCCCCGGCCGCCCGCGCCCTGTTGGCGATCCTGCTGCCAGACGGGTCGCCACTGCCCTCTGGCAGCGAAAGCTGAGCTGCGGCTTGGGCATACCTGCCCCGTGAATGAGTAGGAGGCACCTCCAGCCTGTCCTGAGCCCGTCTGTGTAAGACGGGCGTCAAGGGCTGCCCACCGCGGTGGCACGCTCTGGCATGGCCGCGCTGTGGGTAGTCGCAGGTCTTTCGGCCGGCGGTGGCGGTGCTGAGCCTGCGCAGGTGGCGAGCGGTGGTATCCGCTCAGGCAGGCAAGTGGGCCAGCGCGAAGAAAGAAGCAGGCGGACCGGGCCCCACGGCCCGCGCCATCCCGCCCAGCGGCGCCAGGAGGTGGCCATCCGATGACGAAGCCAACGGCATGGCTTGGGATCATCGCCACGCTCTGCTCTGCGATCGCGGTCACTGCCCAGGACGAGCAACCCACAGCCCTCCCCATGACCCAAATCACCCCGCAACAGACCGACGCCGTGCTCTTCAACCCGGGCATGGGCATGTACCTACCCGGCGGGGGCGGCTTCCGGGAGGTCCCGGAGGACGCCTGGTACCTGCGCGACCTGGCCGACATCGTCTACTTCCGCCCCGTGTGGTCGGACCTGGAGGGCGCCGAGGGCGAGTACCGGTTCGACGAGTACTTCGGCCCCATCTTCGACTTCTGGGTCGAGAAGCTCGGCAAGCGTGTCGCCTTTCGGGTCATGTCAGAGAGCACGCACCACCGCGGCCGGTACGCCACCCCCGAGTACGTCTTCGGCAAGGGCGTGCCCGGTGTGCCGCACACCAACCTCTACGACGTCGAGCAGATAGACCCCGTCTTCTGGGATCCGCGCTACATGGACGTGTACGAGAAGTTCTTGATGGCCCTGGGCCAGTACCTCGACGGCCGCAAGGGCCTGGAGTTCCTCGACATCGGCTGCATCGGCGAGTGGGGCGAAATGCACCTGGGCCTGCACATGCCCGGCCGTTGGACGCGCCAGCAGCTCGAAGAGACCGGCTTCACACGTGAGGCCTACATCCTCGCCTACCGCCGCGCCATTGACGCCCACGTCCGTGCCTTCCCCAACACCCGCATCTTCCTCAACGTGGGCGACTACGACACCATCGTGGACTACGCCGCCCTCCGCGGCGTCCACTTCCGCCAGGACGGCCTCAAGCCCAGCGGCCCCAGCGCCAACGTGGGCCAGCGCTTCTACCGCCCCTACTCCCGCCGCGGCGTCATCTGCAACTACGAGTTCCACAGCGGCTGGAACTCGATGCAGCAGAAGGGCTGGGGCGCCATGGCGACCGTCCAGAAGGGCCTCGAAGACCCCATCAGCTACATGAACTGCAACATGCTCGGCATGAGCCAACTGCTGGACGCGCCGCAGGAGCCGACCCAGGCCCTCATGCACGCCGCCCGACGCGTGGGCTTCCGCTTCGTCATCGCCCGCCTGAACTACCTGGACCCCTTCCACCTCGACGGCCAGCGGCCCGGACGCATCCTGCTTCAGCACACGTGGCAGAACCTCGGCGTCGCGCCCTGCTACGAGAGCTACGCCCTGCGCTTCTACCTGGTGGACGCCCGGGGCAACACCGTCGCCGAGGCGCTCGACTTCCCCAAGACGCCTACTACGCTGTGGTGGCCCCAGGAGGAGATCAGCCTCGCCAGCGTGCTCAGCGTGCCCGCCGACACGCCCCCCGGCCACTACACCCTCAAGGTCGCCATGGTGTTGCCCGAGCAGCCCGACCTGCGTATCCAACTTGGCCTGGCCGGTCGCGAGGAGGATGGCGGATACGCCCTCTGCCAGCTCACTGGCGTCCGCGCCGAGCCCGGCGAGTCCGTCACCTACCAGGAGGGCTTCGAGGCGGGAGCGGTCCCCTGGCACGCCACCGAGGGCATGACCGTGGCTCTCGACCCGGGCGCGGCGCACTCCGGCGCCTCCTCCCTCCTCGTGTCCGGCACACAGGCAGGCGCCTGGAACTACGCCAGCCACACCTTGCAGCAGCCCGTCCTTCCCGCCAGCAAGTACCGCCTGTCCGGCTGGATGCTGGTGGAGCAGCTCGAGCCCACCACCCGCCCGCCCTACCTGAAGATCGGCCTGACCGACGCCGAGGGCGAGTGGCTCGAGAACCACGGCACCAACGTCTACGATGTGGACCGACTGCGGACCTGGCAGCGCCTCCAGGTGACCTTCGAGACCACCCCCAACACCGCCGGCGGCCACCTGGCCATCGAGAAGGGCGGCCGCGAGCTCCCCGTGACGGTCACCCTCCGCCTCGACGACCTCAAGCTCGAGCTCCTGGAGAGACCTTGACCCCGCTCCAGGCAAAACCGTGGGTCGGGCATTCTCGCCCGACAACGTGCGCTCCAACGTCCGGCACGCCAGCCTCCTACTCCCTCACAACCTCCACCGGCCTTCTTTCCGCGGCCGATTGTACGGCCGCCTCCGCGATGGCCACGTTGCGCAGGCCCTCGAGGCCGGGAATGGTCGGCTCCTCATCGCGCACGATGGCCTCGCAGAACTCGCGCACCTCCTTCCGCACCCCCGGCTCGAACTCGCGCTCGCGCGTCTCGATGGTCTGCGGCTCCTGCCCCGCGAGCTGGTAGGTCACCAGCCCTCGCCCATTATCGAAGAAGATAGTCCCCTTCTCGCACAGGATCTTCCCGTCGTACGAGCCCATCACCGCCGCGTGCCCCGCTTGCAGCAGCCCCAGGCCCTCGTCCTCGAAGCGCATCAGCACGTACAACAGGTCGGGATAGTCGGCCGCCCGCTCCAGGTACTGGTCGGCCATGCAGAACACCGTCTCCACCTCCCCCAACACGCAGCGCATGTAGTCCAGCTCGTGCTGACTCACCTCGAACAGCACCCCGCCGCAGAGGTCTTGCCTTGCCCGCCACGGCGCCCGCTCCACGGCCTCCGACCAGCCCGCCCCCAGCCGACACGTGGCCACGGAGAACGGCCGGCCGAAGTCCCCCGTCGCCAGCAGTTCCGTCATGGTCTCGAACACCGGCAGGTACCGCAGCACCTGCCCCACCATCAGCTTGACGCCCGCCTCCTCGCACGCGCGAATCATCTGCCGGCAGTCCTCCACCGTCAGCGCCAGCGGCTTCTCGCAGAAGACGTGCTTGCCCGCCTGCGCAGCCTGCACGGTCAGCTCCCGGTGCGTGTCGTTGGGACCGGCCACCAGAACGCCGTCCACGTCCTCGGCCGCCAGCACCGCCTCCAGGTCGTCCGAGGCCTGCGCGCTGAACTCCTTGGCCAGCGCCTCGGCGCGCTCCGTGTCCGGGTCATAGGTGCGCGTCACGGCCGCGACGTCGAGCTCCGAGGTGCCGCGGGCCAGGCTGGCGCCCATGCCGCCACACCCCAGGACGGCCAGTCGCACTGCGTCCATGGCTGCCTTCTCCCTGTCCAGGATTGCGCGGAGCAGCTCCACTCATTTCCCTCGCGCCGCGGGCTTACCCTCCGACCCCGGAAGGGCACCGCCCCCTGCCCGGCGAAGCTCGCAGCAGCGCCTGCCGAGAACTGCCACCTGCCATGGACTACACCTTCCGCGAGATGGACTGGAAGCGCGATCGCCGCCAGGTGCTGGAGTTCCAGCGCGACACCTACGAGCTGAACTTCCCCGGATTCCGCGTCACCCGCTCCTTCCTCTGGGACTACGAGCTCCAACTGCGCGACAGCTACCACCGCGACGACCACGCCCTGTTCGTGCTGGAGTGTGAGCAGGGCCTGGCCGGATTCCTCTGGCTGTCCATCATCGTTACCATGACTGACCCCCGCGTCGGCTTCATCAATAACTTGTACGTGGCCCCCGCCCATCGCTCCCGCGGCTTGGGCAAGCTCCTGGTCGAGAAGGCCGACGAGTGGTTTCGCAGTCAGGGCGTTCCCAAGGCCCAGCTCACCGCCAGCACCGTAAACGACGTGGCCATTCGCCTCTACGAGAGCATGGGCTACGAGACCATCCGCGTGCGCATGGAGAAGGCCTACCAATAGCCTCGGCACACTTGTTTGGCCCGGCGCCTGGCGGGGTACATTGGCTCTGACGGCGGCGGCAACGGAGGCAACAGCACCTTGCCCGAACAGCAGAGCGACGGGGCGCAGGATAGCTCCGCTGCGCAAAGCAGCAAGCAGGACACGGTCGCCAGGCTCCTGTCGGAGGCCGATGCGGCCTTCATGCGTGGCGACTGGGAGGAAGCGACGGCCCGCGCCCAGGAGGCAGTCGCCCTCGACCCGCACAATGCTGACGCCCACATCGTCTTGGGCGACATCTACGCCGAGCGGCAGGAGGACGAGCAGGCACTTCGCTGCTATCGCGCGGCCTGGGAGCTCGTGGACGACGACGTGCTCCGCCTCAAGATCGAGGAGCTGCGCGAGAAGACCAAGCTCCCCCAGCCGGCTAGAGAGCGGCCGCGCCCGGCGCCCCCTCTGCGCATCCCAGGCCGGCGCAAGCTGGCGGCAGCGGCCACCCTCGCCGGTTTGCTCATCGTCGCCCTCATCATCGTCGTCCTCTTTGCACAGGGCCGAGGTGGCGAGGAGCCGGCCGAAGCGCGCGGCCTGGCCACCGAGACCCCCGCAGTCGGGGGAACGGCACCGGCGTCCGCGGGTCAGCAGCAGCCAGCCATCCCACTGACCGCCCCAACCTACAACCCAATTCCCCCGCCGGCACCGGCCGCGACCGCCCCGGGCGCCCGGCCCTCCCCCCAGCCGACCCCGCGGGGCTCCCGCGCTGCCCGAGGCGCGGCCAAGCTCAGCTCAGGCCACACCCGCCAGGTGCAGCGCTCCTCTCAACTGCGCGGGCCCATCACCGACCGCGAGAAGCTCATCGTCTATGAGCTCAGCCAGCTCGTGCTCAGCGACGGCAACCCCATCGGCACCTACGTCATGGCCACGCTCTCTCCCCGCAGCGAGAGTCTGGTGATCACCTTCGAGGTCCCCGACGAGGTGGCAGCCCATCCCGCCGGCAAGGCCATCCTGGCCGACGCCAACCGCCTCGCCGTGACCGCCGCCCAGGTAGACGAGGGCTTCAAGACCTGTGTCGTACGCGTGCTGGTCGGCTACACCGACAGGCAGGACGGCTCCCGACACACCATCTGCATCTTCGAGGCTGAGACCACGCGCGCCCTGCTCGAGGCCGGAGGCCGCGCCGCCGCTCGCGGCCGCACCTACAACGTCTTCCCCGAGCCGTGGTGGAACGAGCGCTACTGGGGCACCGCGGCCACCGAAGCCAACGCCGCCGGCACCGGCTAGCCCCTCAGCCGCCCCGCCGGCTGCGCCGCAGAACTGCCCCCTCTCCCCGCCCTAGCCGTTGACTGAGCAACCGGCCGCCGTTCTCGCCTGCACGCTCCGCGAGGTCTAACCACTATCCACGCGGAAGCTACGCCGCGACTCGCCATACCAAGGGAGGACCGCGCCGTGAAGAAGGGCATCTGCGTCGGATCGCTGCCCGCAGACATGTCCTGGGGCGAGAAGCTCGCGCTCGCCACGGAGGCCGGCTACGACGGGGTGGAGGTCAACACCATCCACGACGCCGCCGAGGCCGAGGAGGCCCGCCAGCAGGCCGACGCCGTGGGCCTCCACCTGCACAGCGTCATGGACAGCCTGCACTGGCAGTGCCCCCTCTCCAGCAACGATGAGGAGACCCGCCTCAAGGGTGTGGAGAACATCCGCGCCTCCATCCGCACGGCCCAAATAGTGGGCGCAGGCGCAGTGTTG
>JBHIEF010000052.1:0-22826 GCA_046760465.1 Armatimonadota bacterium
TGTAGGCGGCTCCGTAGGCCTCCAGCGCCCAGACCTCCATCTCCCCGAAGCGCTGGCCGCCGAACTGCGCCTTGCCCCCCAGCGGCTGCTGGGTGACCAGCGAGTAGGGGCCGGTCGAGCGAGCGTGGATCTTGTCCTCCACCAGGTGGAGCAGCTTCATGATGTACATGTATCCCACGGTGACCGGCTGGTCGAAGGGCTGACCCGTGCGCCCGTCGTAGAGCACGATCTTCCCGCTGACGGGGTCTAGCTGCACCTTGGCGAGGGCGTTGCGCTCGGCCGCCTGGGCAATAACCGTAGCCTGCTGCTGCGGCCCGTCTGCCTTCTCCCACTCCTCGGCCTCCACCCCCAGCCACTCGGCCAGCGGCGCCAATTCCTCCTCCTCACGCTGGGCCAGTTGGCTGACCACCTCGGCCAGCACGTCCTCTTCCTCGCCGGTCACGTGCACGAAGGAGCCCCGGCGGTTCAGCTCGCAGTTCGCATAGGCGACCAGCGCATCCCGACGCTGCCGGCCGCAGACCTCCTGTAGACCGTCGGCGATCTCCTCCTCCGGGATGCCCTGGAAGATGGGGCTCTCGTACACGCGGTCCAGCTCGTGAGCGACGTAGCCCAGGTGGGTCTCCAGAATCTGCCCGATGTTCATCCGCGAGGGCACGGTCAGCGGGTTCAGGCACACGTCCACCGGCGTGCCGTCGGCCAGGCAGGGCATGTCCTCGACGGGGAGGATCTTGGCGATGACGCCCTTGTTGCCGTGGCGACCGGTGAGCTTGTCGCCGACCATGATCTTGCGCTTCTCGGCCACGTAGACCTGGACCCGCTGGTTCACTCCCGGCAACAGCTCGTCGCCGGGCTCGCGGCGCAGCCGGCCCAGGCACTTGGGGCATTCGTCCCGCTCTGCCGTCTTGCCGTAGCTGTACTCCGAGGCACACGTCTCGCAGGTGTACTTGTAGCGGGAGAAGATCCTGGTCGCCACCACGATGCCCTTCTCCCCGTGCGGCACCGGCAGGGAGACATCGCGCATCTCCTCGGCCTTCTTGCCGAAGATGGCTATCACCAGCTTCTCCTCGGCGGTCAGCTCCGACTGGCCCTTGGGCGCCACCTTGCCCACCAGGATGTCCTCGGCCCGCACCTCGGCACCAATGCGCACCACCCCGGTCTCGTCCAGGTCCTTGAGGGCGTCCTCGCCCACGTTGGGGATGTCTCGAGTGATCTCCTCGGGGCCCAGCTTCGTGTCCCGCGCCTCGCACTCGAACTTCTCGATGTGGATGGAGGTGAGGATGTCTTCCTTGACCAGACGCTCGCTGATGAGGATGGCGTCCTCGTAGTTGTAGCCTTCCCACGGTATGAAGGCCGCCAGCAGGTTGCGGCCCAGGGCCAGCTCGCCGTCCTCCGTGCACGGCCCGTCGGCGATGGGCTGACCCTTGATGACGCGATCGCCCGCCCGCACCTTGCGCCGTTGGTTCACGCAGGTGCCCATGTTGGTGCGCACGAAGTTCTCCAGCTTGTAGCGCTGCTCGCCGTTGTTGCGCGAGCGTACGGTGATCTCGCGCGAGGTGGCGCTGGTGACCACCCCATCGTCGTCGGCCACCACCACGGCCCCGGCGTCCTCGGCGGCGCGCTGCTCCATGCCCGACTTGACCAGAGGCTGCTCGGCCACCAGCAGGGGCACGGCCTGCCGCTGCATGTTCGATCCGGCCAGGCCCCGCACCGGGTCGTCGTTCTCCAGGAACGGGATCAGCGAGGTCGCCACCGAGAAGACTTGCTTGGCCGAAACATCCATGTAGTCAACTTCGCTAGCGGGCACCGTGGGGAAGGCCTGCTGCAAGCGCACGGTCACCTGGTCGCGCACGAACCGCCCCCGTTCGTCCAGCGGCTCGCTGGCGGGCGCGATGCTGCAATGCTCCTCCTCGCCGGCCGTGAGGTACTCGATCTTGTCCGTGACCCGCCCCTTCTCCACCTTGCGGTACGGGGTCCGGATGAAGCCGTATTCGTCCACCTTGGCGTGCAGGGCCAGGTACCCGATGAGGCCGACGTTGGGGCCCTCAGGCGTCTCGATCGGGCAGATGCGGCCGTAGTGAGAATGGTGGACGTCGCGCACCTCCAGCTTGGCGCTCTGCTTGCTCAGGCCGCCCGGGCCCAGGGCCGACAGCCGCCGCTTGTGCGCCAGCTCGGCCAGCGGGTTGATCTGATCCATGAACTGACTGAGCTGCCCGCTGCCGAAGAAGCTCTTGATGGCCGCGGTGACGGGCTTGATGCTGATGGCCGACTGGGCGGTCAGCTTCTCCGGCTCCAGGCTGGTCATGCGCTCCCGAGCCACGCGCTCCATGCGCAGGAAGCCCACCCGCAGTTGATTTTGCAGCAGCTCCCCCACCGCGCGGATGCGCTTGTTTTGCAGGTGGTCAATGTCGTCCACACTGCCCTCGCCCTCGCCCAGCGCGATCAGGTATTCCACGATGGCGATGACGTCGGCGCGGGTCAGGGTGTGAATGTCCAGGCTCACGTTCAGGCCCAGCTTCTCGTTCAGCTTGTGCCGCCCCACGCGGGCCACGTCGTAGCGCTTCACGTCGAAGAACAGGGAGTAGACGAGCGACTCGGCCCCCTCTACGGTGGGCGGGTCGCCGGGACGCATCTTGCGGTAGATGTCCAGCAGGCCCTCCTCCGCCGTGGTGGTCGGGTCCTGCCCGATGGTGGCGGCCATCTCCCGCGGCACCTCCAGCAGGCGCAGCCGCGCCCGCTTCAGCGCCGCGATGGCCTTGGCGGCATCCTCCTCGATGGGCTCGAAGGGCCCCACGATGCGTTCCCTGGTCTTGGGGTCCAGGATGGGCCCGGTTGACCAAAGACCAGTTACCTCGCGCGCCGAGGGGGTGGATAGAGTGACCGGCCTGCCGAAGTGAGTCAGGATCTCCTCGTTGGTGCCCGTGCGCGGCAGGTCGGTGTCCAGACCCTCGTCGAAGTGATCCAGGGCGCGCAGCAAGGTGGTGACGGGGAACTTGCGCGTCTGCCCGATCTTGACGGAGACGACGCCGTGGGCGTCGGTGTCGAACTCCACCCAGGCGCCCTCATTGGGGATGACCTGCGCGGAATAGAGGACCTGCCCGCTGAAGTCAATGGTGTCCTTGAAGTAGACGCCGGGAGAGCGCGCCAACTGGCTGATGACCACGCGCTCGGCGCCGTTGATGAGGAAGGTGCCCTTGTCGGTCATGACGGGCAGCTCCCCCATGTAGACCTCCGACTCCTTGATCTCTCCCGTCTCCTTGTTGACCAGGCGCACCTTGGCCTTGAGCGGCGCGTCGTAGGTCAGATCGCGCTCGCGCCGCTCGGCCAGCGTGTGCGTGGGCTCGCCGATGGTGTAGTCCAGGAACTCCAGCGACAGGTTGCCCGTGTAATCCTCGATGGGCGAGAAGTTCTCGAAGAGCTGTCGCAGCCCGTGCTCGCAGAACCACTTGTAGGAGTCGAGCTGGATGTCAATCAGATTGGGGACGTCCAGCACCTCGTCAACGTCCCCCGCTGCCGGGGACCGCACCAAGGTGCGTTCGCTAACAGCCATGCAGGGTCGTCCTCCTCGGTGAGCTCGCGACAGGGTCAGGGGTTGAGGGCTTTGCGCACCGTATACCTAACGAAATACGCCCCCCGCCGGGGGCCAGACAAGCCCACGGTAACCGACCGGGGTTGATGCCATGCACGATCCTTAAGCTTATCCTATCCGGCCGCAGATGTCAACAGGCAAATCAGCCTTTTTTCGCCGCTTCTGCCGGATCGAAGCGACGGGCGGAGCTGCCTCCCCGGAGATGGCTCGGAGGAGCGCCAGATCGCCGCTCTCGCCTACATAGACGCCCAAACGACCCTCGATGTTTCCCCAGAATCGCTGGCCGCCACAGTGAGGAGAGGGGCAGTTGTGAGGGAGGTTACAGCAACTCAAGCCTCGTAGGCCACCACGACGTTCCCGCCGCGCGCCTTGGCCCGGTATACTGCCTTGTCGGCCGCGTGCACCAGCTCGGCGGCGCCCATATTGCCATTTGAAGCCGCCACGCCCACGCTCATGGTCACGCGCGGGCCCTTGGCGCCGCCCTCCAGGGTGAAGAGGTCCGAGCCCACTGCGCTGAGGATGCGCTCCGCAACCGTCTGGGCCCGCTGCACGTTGGTCTCGGGCAGGATCACGGCGAACTCATCGCCGCCGTAGCGCGCGGCCGTGTCGGCGGCGCGGATGGAGTCGGTGAGCACCTGGGAGACGCGCTTGAGCACCGCGTCCCCCACTATGTGCCCGAAGCTATCGTTGATGTGCTTCAGATCGTCCAGGTCGGCCAGCATGAAGGCCAGGGCCCGGCGATACCGCCGGGAGCGCTCCGCCTCCGCCTCCAGGCGCCGCCAGACCTCGCCGTGGTCATACAGGCCGGTCAGGCTGTCGGTGACCGCGGCCCGCCGGGCCTGATCGAAGAGCATGGCGTTCTCCACCGCCACCCCAATCTGGCGCCCGACCAGCCCCAGCAGTTGCTTGTCGCCATCCGCGAAGCGCCGCTCGCCGCGGTAGCCCAGGATGAGTACGCCCAGCGGGCGCTCGCGAGCCTTGAGCGGGACCACGCCCGTGGCGCGCAGGCCCTCGTTGCGGGCGGCCGGCGGCGCCAGGGCCGGATCAGCGGATATGTCGTCCACAAACAGCGGCTCGCCGGAGGCTATGGCCGCTCCGGTGAGATCGCGCGACGGGCTGTGCGCCTCCACCGCTCCGCCGGGCGTCGAGGCCCCGCGCTGGAAGGTCAGGTTCAGAGCGTGCGCCTCGCCCCCGAGCAGGAACACCCCCGCGTAGTCGGTCTCCAGCAGCCTGGCCACCTGGTCCACCGCCGCCCCCAGGCTCTCGTGCAGCTCCAGCGAGCCGGCGATAGCCTCCGACACGGCATTGAGCGCCATCAACTGCCGGTTCTGGCGCTGGAGCTGATCGGCCGCCTGGCGGCGCTTAGTGATGTCCCGCCCAATCAGCAGCCGCCCAGCGAACTCACCGTACTCGTGCAGGGCAATGCCTGCCAGCTCCACGGGCACGCAGGCCTCCGAGCCCTTGACCACTATGTCCACCTCGTAGGCCTCGGTGCCCCGATCACCCGACCGCGCGCGTTCAAAGTCGGCATCCGCCCGCGCGGCGCTCTCCGGGGTCAGCAGGAAGGAGAAGTGCTGCCCGATGAGCTCGTCCATGGAGAAGCCGGTCACCGCAATCAACTTGGGGTTGACGTAGGCAATGCAGCCCTCCGCGTCCAGGGAGATGATGACGTCGCTGGCGTTCTCGATGAGGCGTCGGTAGGGCGCGCGCAGGACGGAGAGCCCGTCGGCGGCCGTCTGGCTCTCCTCATACAGCCAGCGCACGCCCTCGTCCATCTGCCGCGAGGCCGCCGCTACCAGAGCGCTGAGCGCCTCCGCATCCTCCGCCGCCTCCCGCACGATGGTGGTCAGCACGGCCTCGCGCAGCGCGGAGTAGGCCTGGCCGGTCTCGGCTCCGGTCAGGCCAGCCTGCATGGCTCCCTTGCTCAGTGCCTTGTGGGCGTCGGCAGCGGCCGCCGGCTCGTCCGCGATGGCCTGCAACGCCGCCAACCAGGCCCCTGCCTCCCGGTCGGCCAGCTCGGCCAGAGGGCCACCTATCTCGGCCAGGCGAGCGCCCCAGGAGTCAACGATGGACTCCGCATGCTCTCTGAGGAACGCCCTTAGGTCGCCCACGACTCTCATCTCCGCAACCTGCGAGCTGTGGACCTGACCGCCGGCCCATGAAGGGCTCCCTACCATCCCCGCTCTCGCCCTCAGGACCTTGGGTCATCTATCCATTCTGTTCCATGCCGTTATAGCCGTTTCGAAAACGTTTGTGGGCCGGCTGTAAACGTTTCCCCACCCCCCTTTAACGATGCGACAGAGAGCGCTCCAGCAGCGTCAGGGCCAGAGAGAACGCGACCGGCACCCCGGCCAGGAACAGGGCGGCGGCCACGCACGCCACGGGCAGCAGCACCTGCGTTTCCGGGGCCCCGAACAGCGGCCAGGCCCAGAGCAGGGCACTCAGCCCGGCAGCAGCCAGCGACAGCCCCATGGCCGGGCCGGGGGAGCGAGTCAGCGTGGCCGCCAGAGCAGCCACCGCGCCGCTCAAGTAGCAGCCCGCCAGGCCCACGAAGGCCAGGCTCACGACCGCGGCCGGAAGGCCCGGCTCCACCGGTGCGCCGGTGACGAAGGCCACGCCGATGGCGAACAGGTCGAGCAGCCACACGGCCGCCATGGTGACGAAGGCGGCTCGCGCCACGGCGTGAAACTTGCCCCGCAGGATGTCGTAGGCGGGAACCGAGGTCAGGGCCAGCGCCGCCAGGCGCTGCCCCGAGTACTCCGAAGCCACGGCCCGAGCCGTTCCGGCCGCGACCGCAATCGGGCCGGCGGCCGCCACCAGGGCAGAGCCGAGCAGCACGACCGTCTGGAAGCCCTCCCTGGCACGGTACATGACCAGGGACAGGCAGACGGCGTTGATCAGCACCGCCGCCAGGGGTGCAATCACGGCCCCGCGTTGGCGCCGGTGACGGGCAAGCTCGAGCCGGTAGACGGGATTGTCGCCCAGTCGCATCTCGATCAGAGGAGGCCTGTGAGGCAACACCCCCACGTCGTGGGGGCCTCGCGCCTAGCAATACGTTGTCCGCCTCAAGAGGTATCGCGGCAGGGGAACCGGCCCTAGCCAGAGCCAGCACGCTTCCCGGCCAAGATGGCGTCGCAGACCTCGCGCACGGCTCCCGCGCCCCCCGGCCGATCGGTCACAAGCTGGGCCGCCGACCGGACTGCGGCCGGGGCCTGCGGCACCGCCACGCTGACACCCACACGCGCGAAGGCCGGCAGGTCGCTTACGTCGTCGCCCACGTAGGCCGCCCGCTCGCCCGGCACGCCACACTCAGCCAGCACCTCAGCCACAGCCGCCGCCTTGTCGCTGACCCCCTGCTTCACCATCCTCACACCCAGCTTGGCCGCCCGGGCTGCGGTGGCCTCGGCCTCGTCTGCGCTGACCATGGCGGTCAGAACGCCCGCTTCGTGCAGGAGGGTCACACCCATCCCGTCGCGCACGTCGAACCTCTTCAGGGCGACGCCGTCAGGTCCGTAGAGGAGGCCCCCATCGGTGAGCACGCCGTCCACGTCCATGATGAGCAGGTCAATGTTGGGAAGCGGATCCAGTGGACTCACCCCGCGAACGCCGGCCTCACTGCCGACGGGCGGCCGCCGGCCCTCACGCCGCGCGCGGGGCGACAGAACAGTCCCTCACCTAAGTGGAGGCGGTACAGACGTGGTGCCAGACTACCGACCGAACACCGGCTCGGTAATGTAGTAGTGATAGAGCGGATCCGTCACCAACCGCGTGTTGGCGAACCACCGGTCGTACAGCATCAGCCTGGGGTCCTCGGTCTTTACGTGGCCGTCTCCGTACAGAACGTTGAGCTTGCCGTTGTGCCAGGCCGATATCTCAGCCTCGATGCGGGCGGGATCGCCCACCCACCGGTAAATGCTGGCCGGATAGTCGAACCAGGCCGACTCCGAGTCCACCATGAGCACCTGGTAGACGGGATCGCGAATCTCTCCCTCCTGGCGCTGGTTCCAGCACAGGTAGTTGTAGCCGTAGGAGACCCTGGCCGACAGGGTGGTGGCGAAGATCTGGCACACGGGGAAGCTGGTGGTGGGGCAGCTCTGAATGCCCTCGTTGCGTATGTACGGCTGGAGCACGCAGAAGACGCTGCCCGGCCAGTTGGCGCCGCTCCACTGCGCGTAGGACCCACCACACCGGGGGTCGTCTGGGACCACGGAGTAGCCCAGGTAGAAGCCCGGGCCGCCCGGGTAGACCTGGTCGTAATCGGCGTTGTACATGGTGACGGCACTACCGAGCTGCTTGAGGTTGGAGGAACACTGTGCCTTGCGGGCGCTCTCTCGGGCCTTGGCGAAGACTGGGAACAGGATGGCAGCAAGAATGGCGATGATGGTGATGACCACCAGCAACTCAACCAGCGTAAAGGCCGCCTTGCCTCGAGACACTACGGCCACCTCCGTGTGCTCAGGTTACACCAGTTTATACTACGCCGATACGTTAGTGTCAAGAGCAAAGTTGCGCTGAGAGGGCATCAGGTTAGCCCGTTGCGGGGGCCCTACAAGGAGGTGGCGGCGGCCTACTCGCGGGAGCGCAGGGCCGCGGTGGGCGTGCCCCTTGACGCCCCCCTGGGGCGGCGTTACAATGCCGAGCATATTGCCGTCACTTCCCGCACATCATCGCAGGGCCGTCCCGCGGTCAACCATGCGCAAGGCAGCGACCCTCTTTGGACTGGCGGCAGCCGGCCTGGCGCTTGTGGGCCTGCTGAGCTGCTCGCGGCACAGCTCCGGCGATCCCGCGGTGCCCGGAGGCCCGGGCGGCGCGCCTGCCGCGGTGCGTCCCGCCGCGGTGGCCGGACAATTCTACCGGGGCGACGCGAGGGAGCTGCGCGCCCACGTTGACGAGCTGCTGGAGGGCGCCAAGCCGGCGGACGTCAAGGGCGAGCTGGTGGCGCTGATCGTCCCCCACGCCGGCCACGAGTACTCGGGGCACGTAGCCGCCTCGGCCTACGCCGTGCTGAAGGGCCGGGAGTACGACACGGTCATCATTGTGGGCCCCAGCCACCATGTGGGCGTGGAGGGAGGAGCGCTCAGCGGGGCACAGGAGTGGGAGACGCCGCTGGGCCGAGTGCCGCTGGACCGAGCCCTCTGCGACGTGCTGGACGGCGAGGGCGGGCTGCACGTAGCCGAGCCGGCGCACGCCTCCGAGCACTCCATCGAGGTCCAACTGCCCTTCCTCCAAACGGTGTTGGGCGAGTTCGCGCTGGTGCCCATCGTCATGTCCGAGTTTGCCGAGGACGTCTGCGCCTCCATCGCCCAGGTCCTGGCGGCGACCATAGAGGGCAGTCCGGACAAGCGCATCCTGCTGGTGGCCAGCTCCGATCTGTCACACTATCCCTCCCAGAGCCTGGCGACCAAGGTGGACCAGGAGACCCTGGCGGCCATCCAGACCCTCGACCCCAGGAAGGTGCTGGACAACGAGGAGCGGGCGCTGGTGCTGTATCCGCGCACGGTGAGTTGCGCGCTGTGCGGACTGGGGCCGGTGGTGACCGTGATGGGGGCGGCGAAGGCCCTGGGAGCAGACAGCGCCACCGTTATCGAGTACCAGAACTCGGGCGACGTGGATCCTGACACTCGGGCCCGGTGCGTGGGGTATGGCGCCGTGGCTCTGTGCCGTGCCGGCGGCGGCACACGCCCGGTGGCCGTAGAGCCGGCGGCGACGGGCTGGGTCGAGCTTGACCGCGCCCAGCAGGGGAAACTGCTCAAGCTGGCCCGGGACACCCTGGCGACCTTCGTCACGACCGGCCGGGTCGTCACCATCAACGAGGATGACGAGCGGCTGCTGAAGCCGGCGGGCTGTTTCGTGACGCTGAAGCGCGAGGGGGCGCTGCGGGGCTGCATCGGGCACATGGCGACTGACCGGCCTCTGGCCGACAATGTGCAGGAGATGACCCTGGCGGCGGCGTTTCAGGACCCGCGCTTCCGCCCCGTGAAGCCCGACGAGCTGGACCACATCACCATCGAGATCTCGGTGCTGTCCCCCCTGCGCAAGGCGGCCCGCCCGGAGGAGGTGGAGGTGGGCAAGCACGGGGTGGTGGTGCAGCAGGGGCGGCGGCAGGGAGTCTTCCTGCCGCAGGTGGCCACGGAGAACGGCTGGGACCGCGAGACCTTCCTCACCAAGCTCTGTGAGGAGAAGGCCGGGCTGCCGGCCGACGCCTGGAAGAAGGACGCAAACCTCTGGCTTTTCACCGCGCAGGTGTTCGCCGAGAAGGAATGACGGGGCCGTGTCGAGAGCAGCCAAGAGGATCGCCCCACCCCCGCGCGTGGCCTCGGCGGGACGACGGCGGCTGCTGCTGAGCCTGGGAGCCGGGGCGCTTGCCCTGGCTGGCTGCGGCCGCAGGGGCCGTTCCGACCCAACCGCCCGGCTGGCCCAGGTGCCGGCCGCTAAGCGCATTCCCTCCCCGCCTGACAAGCGGCGCCTGGCCGTGCTGCGCGACGAAGGGGCGATCAGCGCGGGCGGGGAGGTGGACGAGCGGCGCGTGGGCGAGATGCTCAACCAGGGGATGCTGGCCCTGACCGGCGCCGAGGCGCCCGCAGAGGCGTGGTCTCGGTACTTTCGCCCTGGAGACGTAGTGGCCATCAAGGTCAACTGCCTGGGCGGGCCGGGCCTGCGCAGCCACCCCGAGCTGGTCGAGGCCATCGTGCGGGGCGTGGCGAGCAGCGGAGTCAGGCGTCAGGACATCATCATCTACGACCGCGATACGCGCGAGCTGCGCGAGTGCGGCTTCGAGGTGCAGACCGGCGGCGGGGGCCCCTTGTGCTACGGCACGGACGAGGTGGGCTATGACGCCGAGCCGACGGTGGTCAAGTCCGTGGGCTCCCTGTTCAGCCGCATCGTCTCCACGCAGTGCAACGCCATCATCAACGTGCCGGTCCTCAAGGACCATGACCTGGCGGGCATCTCGGGCGCGCTCAAGAACCACTTCGGCTCGATCCACAACCCCAACAAGCTACACACCGACCACTGCTCGCCCTATGTGGCCGACCTCAACTGCGCCGCGCTGCTCCGAGACAAACAGCGGCTCGTCGTCTACGACGCGCTCAAGGCCTGCTACGAGGGCGGCCCAGGCTACAAGCCCGACACGACCATTGCCTTCGGCGGCTTGATGCTGGGGAGCGATGCGGTCGCACTGGACGCCCTGGCCGTCAAGATGCTGGACGCAATGCGAGAGGAGCACGGACTACCCGCCCTGGGCACGCTGGAACGTGCGCCCAGGTACGTGGCAGTGGCGGCCGACGAGGAGCATGGCCTGGGCACGGACGACCTGGGCCAGGTGGAGATCTTGCGGCCAGAGGAGGCCTGAGCGCCGCGGGTCATCCTGAGCGGGCGGATTGCAGGCAATCCGCAGAGCGGAGGATCTCGAGGTCGACCACGACGAGAGGCTCCGCTTGGCTCAGCATGACTATTGTGGTGGCCAGTGACTGCCTCCCGCTGGAGGTGAGGTAAGAGGTGAGCACCAAGCTGACCAGGCGAGAGCTGCTGCGAGAGGCCGCCTGCAAGGGCGCCGGATTGGCGCTGGCCAGCGGCGGCGCCGCTCTGTGTGGGCTGTCGGGCGTTACTCCGGTCAACGCCGCCTCCAAGCTGAAGTTCTACCCGGCGCGCTACTACGACAAGCTGTCCGGCAAGCGCGTCAAGTGCGCCCTGTGCCCCAAGGAGTGCGTGGTGGGGGACCGGGAGCGGGGCTTCTGCGGCGTGCGCGAGAACCGTGAGGGGACCTACTACACGCTGGTCTGGGGCGAGCTGGCCGCCCGCAACGTTGACCCCATTGAGAAGAAGCCCTTCTTCCACTTCCTGCCCGGCACACACGCCTACTCGGTCGCCACTGCCGGCTGCAACATGGACTGCAAGGACTGCCAGAACTGGGACATCTCCCAGAGCCGCCCCGAGCAGATACAGAACGTCTACCACGAGCCGCCCAGCGACAGCGTGGCCACGGCCAAGCGCACGGGGGCCAGGTCCATCGCCTACACCTACAGCGAGCCGGTCGTCTTCTACGAGTACATGCTGGAGACGGCGGCCGAGGGGCGCAAGCGGGGCGTCAAGTCGGTCATGGTGAGCAACGGCTTCATCAGGAAGGAGCCCATGACCAAGCTGTGCCAGTACCTGGACGCGGTCAAGATTGACCTCAAGGGCTTCGACGAGCCTTTCTACAAGAAGTACTGCGTGGCCACGCTCCAGCCGGTGCTGGACACCATCAAGCTGGTGCACTCGCTGGGCAAGTGGATGGAGATAGTGTATCTGGTGGTGCCGACGCTCAACGACAAGCCCGGCCCCATTCGGGAGATGTGCAGGTGGCTGAAGAAGAGTGTGGGCGCCGACGTGCCCCTGCACTTCAGCCGCTTCGTGCCCGAGTACCAGCTCAAGAACCTACCCGCCACCCCGTACAGCACGCTCGAAAGGTGCCACAAGATCGCCGTCGAAGAGGGCCTGCGGTACGTCTACATCGGCAACGTGCCCAACAACCCGGCGGAGAACACCAAGTGCCCGCACTGCCAGAAGGTGGTCGTCGGCCGCGTGGGCTACCGCATCACGCGCTACGGCCTCAAGAACGGCAAGTGCGGTGACTGCGGGCGGACCATCGCGGGGGTGTGGGGGTAGATGGCGGCCGTGTCATCCTGAGCGCAGCGGAGGATCTCGCTCAAGACAGGCTTGTGCAACGCGACTTTTCGTCTGCGGCTCAGAATGATGATCAATGAACTGAACGGTAGGGCAGGAGCTTGTCTCCTGCCCTTCCTTACGCCTGCCGGTTGACAAGGAATCCCCGCCGCGTGCACCGAAACCGTAGCGCCGTTGCCGTTCCGGAGGGAGTTCCATGAGCGATGGAGAGGCACCGGCGGCCGACGGCGAGTGGCTGAAAGGGCTGGCCACCGCTCTGATGGTGGCCGTGGGCGCACTGCTGGTGGCGATGCTGCTGCGCATAGGCCCCGTGCAGTGCCCCAACGATGCCTCGCGCTGGGACACGGTCTGGAGCCTGGTGGAGCGCGGCACCTACGTCATTGATGAAGCCCCGTGGGCCGACACGATAGACAAGGTCAAGCGCGGCGAGCACTTCTACTCCAGCAAGCCGGCTCTGCTGCCCACCATGGTTGCCGGCGAGTACTGGCTGCTCAAGAAGCTCACCCCCTGGAACCTGAAGGACAACACCGAGCCGGTCGTGAGGATCATCCTGCTGACCGTCAACGCCCTGCCCCTGGCCGTGTGCATCTGGCTGTTCGCCAGCTTCCTGACGCGACACGTGGAGAGCCAGTGGTGGGCGGCCTTCTGGCTTGTGGCGGCGGCGCTGGGCACGTATGTCACCGGCTACTGCGTGACCTTCACCAACCACACGGTGGGGGCGTTCAGCGCGCTGTTCGGGCTATACGCGACGGTGCGCATCGTCTACGACGGCGAACGGCGGGCGCGGTTCTTCATCCTGGCGGGGGTCTTCGGCGCCTTCACGGCCTGCAACGAGCTGCCCGCGGGGCTGTACGCGCTGGCTCTCTTCGTATGGCTGCTTGCCTGCGACCGAAGGCGCACGCTCATGTGGTTCCTGCCGGCCGCGGCCCTCGTAGCGGCGGCCTACCTGCTCACGACGTACCTGTCCACGGGGGGCTTTCTGCCTTATTACGTCTACAAGAACACCGAGCTCTACCTGTATGAGGGCAGCTACTGGCGGGAGCCCGTGGGGATTGACGCCGCGGCCGAGCCCAAGTGGCTCTATACGCTGCACGCCATCGTCGGCCACCACGGCATCTTCTCCCTCTCCCCCATCTTCGTTCTGTCGGCCGTGGGCGTCGGGCTCAATCTGCGCAAGGGCAAGGGTCGCCTGCGGGCGCTCAACCTGCTGGCTGTAGGCATGACCGTGGCCATCCTGGCCGTCTACGTCGCTACCACCAACAACTACGGCGGGGTGTGTCGGGGGCTCAGGTGGATGTTCTGGCTGGCGCCGTTGTGGCTGTTCACCGGGGCGCTGGGCGCCGACGGCTACGGCAAGAGCCGCATCGTGAAGGCGCTCGGGCTCGCGTTCCTGTTCGTGTCCATCTCCTCCATGGCCGAGGCACTGGGCAGCCCCTGGGGCTGGTCGTGGCTGCACGAGATCATCAGAGGCCTGGGCTGGGTGGGGTACTGAGGCCGAGAGCCGGCAGCCGTGCGCGGGCAGTTGATGTGGCGCCAGGTGCGCAGGCAGCCGCAGGCTTCGGGTATCAACAAGACTGATGACTGGCTGGCATCACAGCACAGTCGGCTGGGGGGCACACGTGCAGTCAACGCGCCAGGGGATCGCCCTGGCGGGGATACTGCTGGCACTGCCTCTTGTCTGCTCGGCCGGCTGCGCCAGGAACGATGCGGAGGCCGACGGAGTAGGGGAAGGCGACATGATCAACTATGAGGCCCTGATCGCACAGGCCACGGCAGTACGCGCGCCCGAGTTCCCGCCGGGCATGGAATGGCTCAACACCGGCCGAGAGCTGAGCCTGCGCGAGCTGCGCGGCAAGTTCGTGCTGCTGGACTTCTGGACTTACTGCTGCATCAACTGCATGCAGACGCTCCCCGATCTGGCCTACCTGGAGCACAAGTACGCCGGCCAGCCCTTCGTCGTCATCGGCGTGCACTCGGCCAAGTTCACCAACGAGCGGGACGCAGACAACATCCGGGAAGCGATCATGCGCTACGAGATAGCGCATCCTGTGGTCAACGACGCTCAGATGCAGATATGGCGCTCCTACGGCGCGGCAGCCTGGCCGACGCTGTCGCTGATTGACCCGCGTGGGTACATCGTCTGGGCCGCGCACGGCGAGGGCCATCGCCAGGCGCTCGACCAGATCATCGGCGCGGGTCTGGCCTACTACGAAGAGCGCGGCGGATTGGACCGGAGCCCTCTTCAGCTACAGCGCGAGACGCGCCCG
Organism: Armatimonadota bacterium; assembly: GCA_046760465.1. Lineage (GTDB taxonomy): Bacteria > Armatimonadota > Zipacnadia > JAUWAU01 > JBHIEF01 > JBHIEF01. The sequence continues at coordinate 14,518 of JBHIEF010000052.1, forward strand.
CCCGGCCCGCTGGCCTATCCGGCGAAGCTGGCCATAGATGCAGAGGGCCAGCGCCTGTATATCTCGGACTCCAACCACAACCGCATCGTGGTCACGGACCTAGAGGGCAACTTCGTCGAGGCCATCGGCAGCGGCGCCATCGGGCTAGTGGACGGGGCATACGACGAAGCAGCCTTCAACCGTCCGCAGGGATTGGCGCTCTACCACGGCGACGTGATCGTGGCCGACGCGGAGAACCACGCACTGCGGCGGGTGGACACGAGCGCGAAAACCGTGCGCACGATTGCCGGTACGGGCGAGCAGTCAAGGCTCTATGCTCGCGGCTCAGGCAGAGGCTTGGACGTCGCTCTGGCCACTCCCTGGGCCGTGTTGGCGCATGGCGACACGCTGTATATCGCCATGGCGGGGACGCACCAGATCTGGCACTACGACCTGGCGCGGGACCACATCGAGCCCTACGCCGGGACGGGTCGCGAGGCGCGTGTTGACGGCCCGGCTGCACGGGCGGCCTTCGCGCAGCCCTCGGGCCTCGCCACTGACGGGCGCACGCTGTACGTGGCCGACTCAGAGATCTCGTGCGTACGGGCGATTGACCTGGCCTCGCGCGAGGTCAGGACCATCGCGGGCGGGGACCTGTTCGAGTTCGGCGACGTGGACGGCGTCGGGGACGCCGTGCGGCTACAGCACCCGCTGGGGGTCATCTTCCACCAGGGCGTTCTGTACCTGGCCGATACCTACAACCACAAGCTGAAGATCGTGGACCCCGAGGCGCGCGCGGTCACCAGCTACCTGGGGAGCGGCGCCCCGGGCCGCAAGGACGGGGAGTCGCCGGAGTTCTACGAGCCCTCGGGCTTCGCGGCAGCCGGCGACCGACTCTACGTGGCGGACACCAACAACCACGCCATACGCGTGGTTGATCTGTCCACGAAGGAGGTCTCGACCCTCGCCCTGAGAGGCATTCCCCGTCCCCAGGCCTCGTCCGTCAGCGCACTGCCATCGCCCCAGCCCACGCAACTGCCGGCCGTGACGATTGCGCCGGGTAAGGGGGTCCTCCGCATCAGCCTCAGGCTTCCCGCCGGGCACCACCTAACCCCCGGCGCGCCCTCGGCCTACGCGATCACGGTCAAGGGCACAGCACTGGACCTGGACTCCACCTCCGGGCCCATGGAGGTGGCCGAGACGTCCATCCCCTACCAGGCGAGAGCGGGCGAGAGCACACTGACGATCGAGGCCATGGCCTACCACTGCAAGGAGGGCGGAGGCGTCTGCCAGGTGCGCTCTGCCGCGTGGCGCGTGCCGGTGAAGGTGGAGGCAGGGGGCTCCACGGCCATCGAGGTTGGCGGGACGCACAGCCCATAGGGCAGGAGGCAAGCTCCTGCCCTACGCATATGGCGCAAGGAAAGCCCGGGCGTGCCGCCGAACTACCCCGCCGGAAGTCCTTCCAACCGACCCCGCGCATAGGAAAGGGAGTCAGCACATGGCACGGCCGAAGATCGGTTTGCAGTTGATCGTCTACCGAGGCAGGCAAAGGGAGGACCTCGCCGGCGTGCTCAGGGACGTGGCGGGGGCCGGCTACGCCGGCATCGAGGCGGGGAACCTATACGCGGCGGCCGGTGAGGAGGCTGTGAAGAGCATCCTGGCCGACACGGGCCTGGAAGTGGCCGGCATGCACAGCGGCTACGGGGACAACTCGGACCTGGACAGGGTCAAGGCCAATACCGAGTACCTCAATGCCGTGGGCGCGCGCTACCTGGTCAACTCGGGCGTGGCCTCGCGCGAGGGCATCGAGGGCTACGAGCAGGCGGCGGAGGTCTTCAACCAGGCGGGGCAGGTGTGCAAGGACGCCGGGGTCGTCTTCGCCTACCACAACCACAACTGGGAGTTCGAGGAGCACGACGGCATCAAGGGCATTCACCGGCTCTGCGAGCTGACCGACCCCGAGTTGGTGAAGCTGTGCGTGGACGTGTACTGGGTCCACATCGGCGGCGAGGACCCGGCGGAGTTCGTCGCCCGCTACAGCGACCGCGCCGAGTACTTCCACTTCAAGGACGGCAGCCTCGGTCAGTTCATCGAGCTGGGCGAGGGCGAGGTAGACCTGGAGTCGGCCCGCGACGCGGCACTGCGGCAGGAGCCCGAGTGGATCGTCTGCGAGCAGGACCGCAGCGAGCTGGACCCGACCGAGTCCATCACCAGGAGCATGGCGTACCTGCGGAGCATCGGGCTGTAATCTATATCTGTAGGAGCCGCGTCTCGCGGCGATTCCGCTGTCGGCTGCGTGGGCCGGACATTCCTGTCCGGCACTGGCGGGCGAGAATGCCCGCCCCACTGCATTCGAGCGGAGACGGGCCAGGCAAGTTGCCTGGCCCGCTCCAATACGAGGGAGGTCCCGTGGCCTCCCGGCTGATACCCGTGTGAGGATTATACCCGAAATCGAGTCGAAGTCAAGAGGCTTCGCGCAAAAACACGAGCGGAGGGCAGAGGACTCGAACCTCATGCGCTTGCGCGCACTCCGCGGGTATCAGCCGGGAGGTCCACCTCGGACCTTTACCCTCCACTCAAAAACGCTACCCGCGGACCGGCAGTCGCAGCTTACCTGCCCCTCTGACGGCATGTCAAGGCCGTCGGGCTGTAGCGCTGGAGATAGCCTGCGTGGGCCGGACATTCCTGTCCGGCACTGGCGGGCAAGAATGCCCGCCCCACTGCATTCGAGCGGAAACGGGCCAGGCAAGTTGCCTGGCCCGTTTGTTGAGACACTGTGCGGAACCGCGCCCGGCTCCGGCCTACTGTCCTGCCTGCTTCAGCAGGATGACGCCTGCCACGACCAGGGCAGCGCCGAGGGGATGCTGCCAGGTCACCTTCTCGGCCAGAAAGACCACGGACAGAAGCACGGTCACCAGCGGGAAAGACGAAGCCACGGGGGTCACGCGAGCCAACGTGCCGGGCTTGATGGCGCGGAAGTAGGCGAGCTGCCCCAGGACGGAGCCCAGCAGGCCCTCGCCGGCCAGGAAGAGCTTCGAGCGCAGCGGCAAGCCGGCAACGAGCTTCATGCTGTTGGTGGCGACACCCACGCTGGCTACGGTGAAGCCTGCGACCAGGCCGCGCCAGATCAGCCCCACCAGTGGATCCACTCCCTCCAGCCCCGGCTTGGCACAGACCGGGCCTCCGCCCCAGAACAACGCCGTGACAAGGGCCCACAGGAAGGCAGAATCTCGGCGCATGTGATCTCACCTCGAGGGAACGGCGACGAAGGCTGGTACGTAAGTACGCGGCAGCGCGCTCAAGAGTACCTAGAGCGCCGCGCGGGCCGCCTTGAGCTCCTCTACGAAGCGCGGCACGGCGGCCAGGGGGTCCTCGGGGTCCTCGTACTCGATGCTGATGTAGCCCTGGTAGCCGGCCGCCTGCATGATCTGCATGACGCGCTGGTAGTCCAGCTTGGTCCTGTCGCCGCCCTGGGGCCGGTAGCTGGTCTTGGCGTGGGTGGTGATGACGTAGGGCGCCGTCTGCTCGAACTCAGGATACGCAGTGCGGTAGTTGCCGAAGTCCAGGTTGATGCCGAACCACGGGTGCTCCAGGGCCTGCCGAAGCCTCTCGACCTGGTCGGCTGTGGTGGTGATGCCGCCGTGGTTCTCCAGAGCCACGGCCACGCCGTGCTGCTCGCCGTACTCGATGCACTCTCGCGCTGCCGCCACGCACCACTCGAAGGCCTCATCCTCGGTGTGGCCCTCGGGCACGGGGCCGGCGAAGATGCGGATGACCGGCGCGCCCAGGATCTGCCCGTTAGCGATCCACTCCTTGGTCATCTCCACGTGCTCGCGCCGCTTACCGGCGTCGGCCTGGCAGAAGTTGTTGCCGACGGCGGTCCCGGACACGTCCAGTCCCTTCAGGAAACAGTACTTCTTCAGCTCGCGCAGGTATTGGGGGCTGGAGTCCTGGAAGTAGTAGCTGGTCAACTCGACGCCGTCCAGGCCCATGTCGCAGCACAGGTCCACGAACTGCTCGAGGGTCATGTCCCCGCTGTTCAGGAGCTCACGGAAGGAGTACGCGCAGCAGCCCAGTCTCATGGTCGAGTCCTCCGTTCGGTCGGTGTGCGGATGTACTTTGTGTTCGCGAGGCGTTCGTCCAGGGGTTTCGCCGCGCGGGGGCAGCAGCCCTCTCAAGCGACCTTGGGGGCCATGGCCGGGGAACAGGCAGAATCGTCCCCGGTTCGGCAGGTTGTGCGCACTTAGCGCTGGTTGGCGGTGGTGCGAGTGCGCACCCATGCCGACTCCTCAAACCTCCGTCTCGTGCTACGTAGCGAAGCTACTTCGCAGAGTAGTACCAGCGCTAGGTCGGCACCACCTCGCTGGATCGGACGGAGGGACGAAGTTGTGGATGCCCGTCCCTGACGTGTGGAACTTCCGGGCGCGCAAGCCGATTCCATATTGCAGACCACTGCGCCTCTGGAGGCAGCTATGACTCAATCTCACTGCGTTGTCGCGTTAGTCACCACGTGCCTCTCGCTGGGAGCGGCCTGTCTGGCAGCCGACTGGCCCCAATACGAGGCCAACCCCTTCGTCATCGAGATGGACCTTCCCGCCGAGGACAACGGGGTCGGCGGGATTATCGTGGCCGATGTCACCGGTGACGGGCTGCTGGACTACCTGGTCACGAAGCCGGGCAACTTGGTGGTGCACGACCACAATGGCAGGCAGCTCTGGAAGTCGGAGCTGCCCATCCAGGTGAGCGAGTCGTCCGAGGGCCACGGGCTGCCGGGCTGGCACGGGCCCGGCGTGCAGGCCGTGGATGTGGATGGCGATGGCGAGACGGAGGTGCTGTTCCTGACCCGAGACGGCGTGCTGCACATCGTAGAGGGGGCCACCGGCAAGGGCAAGCGGGCCGCCAGGCCGCCGGTGCCGCAGGGGGCGGCGGGCTGGGAGCACGTGATCGTGGCCAACCTGCGCGGTCAGGGCGACCGCGACGTAATCCTCCAGGCCACCAACAAGGACGGCTACCGCATGGGCCGGTACATAGCCGCCTACTCGCTCGACGCCCTCGACGGCCCGGCGCTGTGGCAGACCGACCGGTATCTTGGCTGCGCCCACAACGGCGCGCGGGTGGCGGACCTGGACGGCGACGGACGCGACGAGGTCCTGGGCGCGACCATCCTCGACCACGACGGCACGCTACACGCTCCCTTCCGGCCCGAGGGGCATCTGGACTCCATCTTCGTGTACGACATGCGGCCGGACCTGGACGGCCTGGAGGTGGTGGCGCTGGAGGAGGGCGGCGGCAACGACGTGTATCTGTTCAACAGGGAGCGGCTGATCTGGCAGCGCGACCACAAGCACCAGGAGCCACAGAACGCGGCGGTGGGCGACTTCGATCCGGCGCGCGCAGGGCTGGAGATCTGGTGCCGCAGTCGGTACAACGAGCACCAGAAGCCCTTCGTGTTCGACGCGCAGGGCGAGGTGATCAGCGACTACGAGATGGACAATGTCGCCCCTGAGGGGTGGACGACCTCGGGGGTGGAGACGATCTGCGTGGTGGACTGGACGGGAGAGCCGAAGCAGTTGGCCGCCGCCAAGGAGCGCCACGAGGCCGGCGACGTGTGCGTGTTCGATCCGATGGGCGGCAGGTTCGTTGAGCACTTCCCTGAGAAGGCCGACCGGCTCTATGTGGCCGACGTATCCGGCGACTGGCGCGAGGAGCTCATCGTCGTCAGCGGCAGCGAGATACACGTATACCACAACGAGGCGCCCAACCCGCGCCCCAACCAGCCGCGCCTGTGGGAGAGGCAGCACTACCGCCGCAGCAAGATGACGTGGAACTACTACAGTCCGTGAGGGGCGCCCATCGTCACGCCTCGACCGCAAACGTCGGCTTCCTGGTCTGCCACTTGCCGCGGGTGAAGTCGGGGCACTCGACCGGCGCGCTGCCGTTGGCGATGGACTGGCCCGCCAGCGGTACGATGCAGCTCATGACCACGGAGTCGTAGACGTCAATGGGCGTCTGCGTCCGCTCGCGCACGGCCTTCAGGAACTGCTGAAGCTCGAGGTAGTCCGTGCCCTCGTGCGTGGCCGCCGCCTCGTCCTCAGTGAGCGCCCTCCACCAGGAATGGTCGTACTCATCCTGGTAGGGCGCGAAGGGCTCCCACTCGTGGTACTCCGGGCTGCGTCCCTCCAGGTACACGGCCTCCCGCTGCTCGTTGTAGATGCCCAGCGTGCCCTGGATCATCCAGCGGTTGTCGTATGGGCGCGGGAGCTGCATATCGTAGTTGATGACGATGGTCCTGCCCATGTGCGTCTTCACCACGGAGGTGACGATGTCGCCCTGAGCGTACCGCCGCTTGGCGCCGGGGTGGTCGGGGCCAAACTGCCGGGCGAAGTAGGCGTTGATGCCCGAGGACTTGGTGGCCGTCGAGGTGAGGTAGGCGAAGCTGTCCCCGCAGTTGATGTCCATCCAGCTCAGCACGGGGCCGAGCGAGTGGGTCGGGTAGTGGTCGGTGTTGCGCTCGATCAGGTACTTGGCCGCCCAACGGTCGTTGCCCTGGGGGTCGAAGAACCAGTGGTCAATGCAGTTGTGCGAGTGCGCGCAGTGGCAGTGGACGATCTCCCCGAGTAAGCCTGCGCGGATCATGTTGAGCACGGCCAGGTTGTCGCGGCGGAAGCTCCAGTTCTCCAGCATCATGCACGGCACGCCGGTCTCCTCGTGGGTGTTGACCAGATCCCAGCACTGCTCCAGGGTGATGGCGCACGGCACCTCCACACCCACGTACTTGCCGGCCCTCATGGCGTAGACGGCCATGGGGGCATGCAGGTCCCAGGGCGTGGCAATGATGACCGCATCCAGATCGTCTCGGTCCATCAGCGCCTTGTAGGCCTCCCCGCCATCGCAGTAGCCCTCCGGCCGCGGCTGCCCCGCGCGCTCGACCATGTCCTGCGCGGGCGTCAGCTTATCCGCGCTCGTGCCGCACAGGGCCGGCACCTCAACACCGTCCATGGTCAGCAGGACAGTCAAGAGCCCGGTGCCTCGCCCGCCCAGTCCGACCACACCGACACGCACGGTCCGCCCTGCCTCCGAGGAGTCTCGACCCACAGATGACACCTACCTTTCTCGGCTCTGCCCCGGCCGAGCCTAACGTGGCGCGTTGCCGAACGTCACGTGCCAGCGCACTGCGCGGCTCTCCGGCGAGGTCAGCGTCACGCGCGCGAGCTGTCCGTCCGTCTCAGTCTCCACAGACGCCACTTCGGCCCTGGCGCTCTTCAACGTCCACCTCCGCGGGGAGGTCGGCAGATAGATGGCGATGGTGTAGGGATCGCCGCCGACCACCTCCGAGGTGCCCGTGACATCACGCCCGCCCCCACTCCAGCGCACGCCGCGGAGGTCGAGAGCGCCCTGGGTGATGTGGCGAGAGGTGGAGAGCAGCACCGGTCGGTCCACGACCGGCCTGATGGCGTAGACGCGGGCGGAGGTCGGCGGCAGCCACGCGGAAACGCCGCCGGCCAGCTCGCCGACCAGGCGCTCGTTCCAGAAATCGTAGACCACGTAGCGACCCTCCGGGTGTAGTCCCAGCGCGGCGTAGTCCACCCCGACCATGGACGGCTCCTCGCGCCAGTTGAAGAGGGCCACCACGTCGTACTGCTCGCCGCCCGCAGCGACCTTGAGGTCCCAGGCGCGGGGCCGGCCCTCGTAGCGATAGAGGTCCATGGGCCGGATGTCGGCCGGCGGGTAGATGCGCCGCAGCAGCTCCACGCGCTCCTCAGGCAGGTCGTACATCCTGTCGCCGCTCATCAGATGCTGGCCGGTCACGCCCAGGAGGGTGGCCCAGGCGGTGGCCTGAGCCAGCGACAGCGGCGGCCGCACGCAGATCGCATCGGGGTCGCAGTACCAGGCGACGTTGTGCAGGAAGTACCAGTTCTTAGTGGCGTGGAGGGCTACCTCCACACCGCGCCAACTGGCGCCCACGTCCCCGCCGGTACGGCTGCCATTGACGAGGCCCATGGCCTCCAGCGGCGTGCCCCAGGAGCCCAGCAGGTACGTGTCCTCCCCGACGAGCCCTCGGATCGTGCTCAAGGCCTGGCGGTAGGCGGCGACCCCATCTACGCTGCCGTCGGCGAGGCGTTCATGGTGAGCGCGGTAGGCACCGATGACCGCGGGCTGTCCGTCGAGCTTGAGGTAGTCGAAGCCCCAGTCACGGCAGAGCGTGCGGAAGAGCGGGCCAAACCACTCCCCCAGGGCCGAGGGTCTCGAAGCGTCTATGGTCAGCGGGCCCTTGAACGTCTCGACCGCCTTGCCCTCGGCGTCCCGGAGGAACCAGTCCGGGTGCTGCT
>JBHIEF010000053.1:0-22361 GCA_046760465.1 Armatimonadota bacterium
GGCGCCGCACTCGCCCGCCGCCTCAGCCCGAGGCGCCGGTCGGTCCCGCCGTCGGGTGCACTACCGGCTCAAAGGCCTGGCGGACGTGCGGCCGGGTGAGGAGAATGAGCAGCGTCACCATGATCCCGACGCCGAACACCATCCCGACTGCCATGGAGGCTGTCATGATGGTCTTCATCATGGCGGCCTGCTGGCTGCCGACCGGGAACATCGTCCCCACGGATGACTGCATGGCGGGGACCATCAGCACGGTCATGAGCAACTGCGTCAGGAGCCCGAAGACGATCAGGCCGATGGCGAGGATTCGGCCCCACGGGCGCAGGCGCAGTAGGCCGACGCCAGAGATGATCCAGAGCGCGCAAGACACCGGCGTCAGGAAGACCCCGACCTTCATCCACGTACCCATGGGTGGGTTCTGGAACATCGGTCGCGTGAACTCGGATCCGGGCCACACGCCCATGATCTGCATGATGTTGATGGGCAGCGCGAACAGTCCCATCACCCCGAACGCGATGGCCAGGATGCCGATGACCGTGACGATGGCGGGGCGCTGGCGCCCTGCGGCTTGAGCTGCTACCTGACTCATCCGGCGCACCTCCCTGGGAACGTCCTGGGGAACAGCCGCCAGGCTGCCCTTCACGTGCTTCCCCGAGACGGCGAAGGGGTCCTCCTGCCGCCGTCCGCATGCGCGTGAGGCCGCTCCCCGCATCCACTGGCCGGGTGCTCTCTGCCGGGCTGGGGGAAGGGCAGCCGCAGTTCAGTGCGGAAGATAGCCATGGTCGAGTGTTGAGACGACAAGGGGGTAACTACCTTGCCCACCGCCAGCAAGCCCTCCAGACGTGACTTCATGGGAAAGGCTGCCAAGCTGGCCGCCGTCGGCTTGGCCGCGCCCGGCTTGGCTCGCGCCCAACCGGACCGCCCCTCTGGCCCCAATGAACGCATCCATCTCGGCCTGATAGGCTGCGGCGGGATGGGTCGGGGGAACTTGAGGAACTGTGCCGCCCACGCGGACGTGGTGGTCACGGGGGCCTGCGATGTTTGGGAGGCCCGTCGCGGCGCCGTGGTGGCGGACTACAAGGACACCTGCAAGCCCTACAGCGATTACCGCGAGATGCTCCAACAGCCCGACATTGACGCCGTCATCATCGCCACGCCGCCGCACTGGCACGCCCTGCAAGCCATCCACGCCTGCGAGGCGGGCAAGGACATCTATCTCCAGAAGCCCATGACGCTGCACCTGGCCGAGAGCCTGGCGGTCAGGAACGCGGTGAAGAAGCACGACTGCATCAGCCAGATCGGGACGCAGATACACGCCGGCGAGAACTACCGCCGCGTAGTGGAGCTGATCCGCTCGGGGAACCTGGGGCAGATCGGAGTGGTGCGGACCTTCAACGTGATGAACCAGACGCCCGGTGGCGTGGGCACGGACCCGAACACGACTCCGCCCGAAGGTCTCGACTGGGACATGTGGTGCGGCCCCGCGCCCAAGCGACCCTACAACTCCATCCTAGCCACCGGCTCGTACAACCACGGATCGTGGATGGACTACAGCGGCGGCTGGACTCCGGGCATGGCCCCGCACATCATTGACCTGCCCATCTGGGCCCTCGACCTAGGCTACCCCACCGACGTGAGCAGCTGCGGGGGGCGCTATATCCTCGACGACGACGGCGACGCCTACGACAATCAGGACATCCTATGGCGTTACCCCAACATGACCATGACCTGGATGACGTCTCTGACCAACAGCTACGGGTTTGACTTCCATGGCGACCCAGTGCCCCGGCGGCGGCTGGGCGTCTACTTCCACGGCTCGAATGGGACGATGTACGCCAACTACGGCTCGCACAAGATCGTGCCGGAGGGGGACAAGATGGAGGGCCTGGAGCCGCCCGAACCGTCCATTCCCCCCTCGCCGGGCCACGAGCGCGAGTGGCTGGACTGCATCAAGTCGCGCGAGCAGCCCAGTTGCAGCGTCTTCTACCACGTGCGCGTGGATGTGCCCATCGTGCTGGGAATGCTGTCCTACAAGCTCGGCCGGTCAGTGCGCTTCGATCCGGCCACGGAGAAGATCGTCGGAGATAAGAAGGCGGCACGAGCGGCGAAGCCCGAGTATCGCGATCCATGGAAGTTCCCGGAGAAGTACCTGAACGCCTGATCCGGCCCGGCGGAGGAGCCACCGGTGAGTAACGGCAGCCCGGTAGCGGCCATGCTGGCTGACATGGTGGAGGACACCAGCCACGGCAGCCCCTTCCACTCGCTGAAACAGGCGACGGAGGGTCTGACAACCAAGGCCCTCACGTACAAGCCGGTGCCGAAGATAGCGCGCGACTGGGGTCAGGAGTTCGGCTGGCATACGCTTCGCATACTGACTCCGCGCTACATCCTGCTGCACGTCACCGGCGCGGCCGAGGCCTACGCCAACCACCTGGCGCCGCGCACCCGGCACAAGTGCGAGGGCGAGTGGGACGCCTTCTCGTGGGACCAGCCGTTCAGGACACCGAAGTCCGTCCTGGGGGCCAACCGACCTCGCCCTGCGTCGCCTCCACGCCCGCGCAACCAAGGTGACTGACCAGGGGCTACCCCGGGGCTGCGGCATGTGGGGCGTTGACGCAGCAAGGCTCTTCGTTCTCATGGACGGTGGCATCTTGCACGCCGCCTGGCACGGCGGCCAGCTCTCCATCCTGCGGGACATGTACGCCGCCCTCGCTGAGAAGGCGCGCTAGCGGTCCTGCCCACTTCCGCTGAGCCGCTTTCTGACAGCCCTCGCCTATCTGCGCGGCGGTGCTTGTAGATCGGGGGCAAGCTGCCAACCGCCGGCGACGCCCGTCGGCCTCACCCCGGAGTTGTAGGGGGAGGCCGGCCGCTTGTACAATGGGCGCCGAGTGCCGCACCACAGGCCATGGTCAAGGGAGGGTCATAATGCGCATCCAACCCATCGTCACCGTGCTGATCGCACTGTGCCTGACCAGCATCGCCCTCGCCGAGCAGGTGGGAGGCCCCAGCGGACCCGACAAGGGCGAGTTCCGCGTGGGGGCCGAAGGCATCGTCCGCACCAACGTCAACCTGCTCATCAGCCCCTGGGATTGGGAAACGTCGTTCAAGTCGAGGACCTTCTACGGCTGCGTCGAGTATGGGATCAGCGACTGCCTGAGCGTGCGGGGAAAGGCCGGCGTGGCCCAGTGGGAGGAGGACATCCCCCCTTGGCCGGACCGCCTCAGGTTGGACTACGGCCTAGGCGGCCGGCTTCAGGTGGCGCATCTGCCATCCTGAGGGGGACGGCACGGCCTTCGCGCTTACCGGCCAGTACGCTCAGACGCAGCCCGACGATTTCGTCTATGACTTCGGCTTCGGCACAGACTCCTTCCTCAACGTCAGGACCAAGGAGTGGACCGGCGCCCTGACCGTCGGTGTTCCGCACGGCTCGGCGCGTTCCTATGCGGGCGTCGTCTACTCGCACCTGGAGGCCGATATTGACCACGTCGTCGAGCAGATCGGCTTTCCCCCAACATACGAGAGGCTGAGCGGCGACAAGCAGCAGCACGTGGGCGTTGTCGTGGGCATGGACCACGATCTGGGCGGTTCCTCGTTCTGGAACCTAGAGGTCCGAGGCTTCGACGAGGAGGGCATCTCGGGGAGCCTCATCTTCGCCTTCTGACCCGGCACTGGCCACGAACAGCGCTCGGCGGGGGCGGAAGGCGAATGCTGAACTGCGCGCGGCCCCACACGACGCGATCTCCAGCGATGCCGCCTAAACGGACCGGCTGGCGCAGGGCCTCAGACAGACGGAATATGCCCGTCGCGCGTCCCGTCCTTAGGGATAAGCTCGCGCGTGGAAGCCGCCCGCAGAGGCGAGCAAAGGAGGTGCAGACCTATGGGACGCATGGCGATTCTGTCCAGGCACCGGACGGCTCTGATTGCCCTGGCAATCGTGGCCGTCATTGCCGTGGGCATCCTGGCCATTGCCGTGGCTCAGCCCGCTCCGCAACCAGGCGGGGGAGGCGAGGGTTTCGGGGGCGGCCGGGGGCCTGGCGGGGGCATGATGGGCATGAGAATGAGGGGCCTGATGGGAGGTGGTGGCGTCGCGATCGCTGTGGCGGACGGCGCTGTGTTCGTGGTCGCGAACAACATGCTGTGCAAGTTCGATGCTGAGACCCTCGAGCTGATCGCGCAGGCCGAGCTTCCCAGGCCGGAGCGCCGCTTTGGTCGGCCAGCGCCAGCCGAGTAGCGTCCGCTCCATCTACACGAGCAAGGCCGGCCCGCCGTGAATGGCGGGCCGGCCTTGTGTTCTGGGCCGTCTGCCGGATCTGTCAGCGCGTCGGCGCGATGCTGAAGTTGTCAATCCAGTACTGAGTTCCCCGAGCGTTCCCACCGATGCCGCAGCGCACATACGACTCCCACGGCGGCGACAGCACGACCTGCCTGGCCACGAAGGCGCTCAACTGTGGATGCAGTTGCCGCAGGGGATTGAGCAGGTTGAACTCGGCGTGGTGCCACTGCCCATCGGCCTGCACCTTGGGCACTTCTCCGATCACCGGCACTCGGTCCCAGGGGAACTGCTCTGCGGTGAGCTTGAGCGCGTGCCACTGGCCATTGACGAGGAAGTAGATGTTCAGCTTGGCCTCTGGCGCCAGACGATAGTCGAAGCTGAGCACGGGCCACTCCGAGATGCGGAAGGGGGTCGTGACCGCGTAGACCGCGAACGGGCCGCCCTCCTGCTGGTTGGTCACTCGGAGGCTCTGCCGGCCGCCGGCCGCCGTGTCGGCGTCCAGCTCGAGCAGCGCGCCGGGAGCGGACTCTAGCACCTGCCACTCGCCGCAGTCGGCCTCGAAGTCGTTGTGGATCCCCTGTGCACCGGGAGCGCGCTCTGTCGGCCGCAGTTCGCTCACTCTTGCCTCGGGCGCCCGCACGACGCTGCCGGGCCCCTCCTCGGCGTACCAGAGCCGCACGCGGCCAACCATCAGCTCATTGTGGAACGACCACAACGCCACGCGCCCCTCGGGCAGCGGGTCCGGGTCCACATACTCGAGGATGAGCTGGTTCTCGTACCAGAAGCGGACGTGGCCGCCCAGCTTCTCGGCCCGCAGGCGCGTCCAGCCACGGTGGAAGGACATGTCGCGGCCATTGGGATCGGGGAGCAGCACGTCGGAAGTCTCAGCGACGATCTCCCCATTGCGCAGGATCGCGGTCCTGGAGTTGCTCCAGCCGCCCAGGACGAAGCTGTATCCGCTGCTGAGGCTCTGACCGTCGCCGCAGATGGTCGTGTTTATGTCGCTGGGGTGCGTGTACCTGACGGGTCCCTCGCCGTCCCCCTGGAGAGCACCGAACCACTCGACCACCACATCGCCGCGGTAGCTGTGCTTGGTCCACAGCACCGGGTTCTCGCTGCCCGTGCCGCCGAAGAACGTCCAGCCCAACTCGCAGGGCCAGCGAGTGGTGATCTCCCAATTGCCCTTGCCGGTGAACCAGTCCGTGGGACTCGAGTGGAACACGTAGTCCTGAAAGCGGTCGGCCACGACGGTTACCACGTCTGTAGCCCCCGACGATGCGTCGAGCAGCGCGACTCGGTTGCCGAACACCGGCTCTGGGTCGCTGTAAGATAGCAGAGCCCGTGGTCCCTGGGAGACCGTCACCGTGTCGCCGCGCACGGCGAACAACAGAGGGTCGTCGCCGTGCAGTGGGCCTGCCACTGAGGCGACTGGCTCACCGTCGCGGGCCAAGTCGAGGGTCAGGCTGTCGCCTGCGACTGCCGCGCCGACCCGATAGCCGCCGACCGTGTCGGTCGCATCTGACCGAAGCAGCACCGCCAGGCCGTCGCCCTGGAGCCACGCCAGCGGGACTGTTACCGTGGCGTCATCGAAGAACGCACCCCAGTGCCAGTACTCCCCCTCCGCGCTCCCCGGGCACCAGAAGCCGCGGGGGAGGAACACCTCTTCGGAGGCCATGGTACTGTCCGCCAGGAACACCGGGTTGATCTCGTGAGTTCTGATATCGTCGAGGTACTCCGGGCCCGCCACCAGGACATCGTCGAAGAAGGCTTCGCCTCTCCGAACCCACAAGCCGACCCCACCCTGGCCGAAGGCCGTGGTCTCAGCCGCGAGTGCGGGGTCTCGGTCAACCAGCGCCTCAACGCGCCCGGGCACCACCCGCAACTCCAGCCGATACCACTCGTCGGGCTTCCAGCCTCCCGGCGCCTGGGCAAGTACGGTCTCCTGCCCGTCGCGCACCAGCACCAGTTGCCGCGCCTTGGGCTCATCGTCTTGGCCGGCGCGCCAGCGCAAGGCGATGTAGTTAGCCTCGTCCTGCACGTACCCGCACAGGCCAATAGCCTCAACGCCCCTGGGCTTCACGCTGGCGGAGACCTGGTACGAGTCCCAGAACCAGTCACCGGTCGTGCACAGGGCCTCTGCATCAGCCTCTGCCCGCAGCGAGAAGGGGTTGGCGCTCCGCTCTGGGTCGGCGCCGCGAGCCTGCACCATCGTGTTGCGGAAGGCGCCTCGATGGGTCACCCAGTCGGCCATCTCTTCGCGTTCGCGGGTGAAGTCGTCGGCGAGGAAGGCGGGGGCAGTTGGCTGCAATAGGGGCTCATGCGGTATGAAACCACCGCGGCTACTGACGCCCATCCTGCCTCCGGGTGCGCCGTCCCAGGGCACGTCCGTGATCACCTCGCCGCCCGCGATGATCCGCACCCGACCTGCCCGCCGCTGGAGAGTCACCTCGACGTCGCCGGCGGCAGTGAATGGCTGCCCCTCCCCGACTGCTTCCGCCACCCCCTGCGCCACCCGGTAGAGCGTCGCCCTGCCGTCGGCAAGGCGCAGGTACGACAGCGCGCCCGCCTCCGTGGCGTCGAAGGCAATGCGCAGCTCTCCCTCGCCCCATATGGTCAGGGGGCAAAGGAGGCTGTACTCGCCGTCCGCCGCCTCGTCCAGGAATCGGAACGCAAGCTCATCGGCCGCGTGCGCCGACCGCAGCGGGGCCGGGGCCAACGCGACTCCCAGACACACAAGAGCGGCGCGAGCTCCCCAAGGCATAGAGTCACCTCACACCCGGCGGGCCACACCGGCCCGCCCTCGGCCCAGATTGCGGCCATGCTCTGGGAAGGAGGACGGTTCACGAGGGTCGGAGATTCCGCTCAATAGGAAAGGCCAAGCGCCCTGACGTCCGATCACGCAATCGGCCGATCGGCGCGCGGCAGTCGTAGGTCTGTTCAAGCCGGCGTCAGATGGTCGGGTCGGTGCAGCGGCAGACGGTCATGGACCGCCAGCAGAGACGATGCCGTCCGTGCCAGCACGGCCAGTGGCACTGCCTAGGGGGCAAATCACCCGCTACCGACGCTGGGCCCTGAAGTCCCTCACCCGCCGCAGCGGAGGCGGGTCCTGGTCGCCGTTGATGGCTGCAATCACCTCGTCCGCCTTAACCACCGACGGGTCGTCCGGCTTGTTGCCGGCCCGCTCAAGCAGTTGAGCGCGCACCTCCAGCAGTTGCGGCATGACCTCCCTGGCGTTCCCGCCGTAGCGCGCCAGGTAGTCCAGGCAACGCGGCGCCCGTCTTCCCTGTCCCCACCGGTCCGGCTCGATCAAGTCCACGCAGAGCTGCATGCCCTCGCGAATATGCAGGCTCGACAGTAGGTCCAGCCCCGCCAGTCGGATGCCGTCGGAGAACATGACATCGCTGGGGGATGGCTCGCGGATTGCCCGGAGGATCACCGGCAGGTAGTCGCCGAAGTTCGGCTCTTCGGGCAGGAGCTTGTAGAGGGGCGCCACCCGGCCCCGAGTGCGTCCGTCCTCGTTCTGGAGGATGGACTTCACCCCCTTGAACAACAGCCGGCGATCAACGTCCCCCAACGAGTCCACCAGCAGTCCGCCCCCGTATGCCGAGTCCTTCACGAACAGCGCCGAGGTGACGAAGCGCCGAGTCCAGCGGCGGGGATCATCCGGGAGGTCGCGCAGCGCGACCCGGAGCAGGTCGTTGGCGATCTCGTCCTTGTCTGCCGTCTGCTGACTGGCCAGTGCCCTCACGACCATCATTAGCAGCCACGAGTCCTCAGTGGCGAGCATCGCGCGGAGCTTCTCGGTCAAGCCGGGGCCAGCGCGCGGCCCCAGCCGAGCGATGGCCTCGCAGGCCCCCAGCTTGGCGTCGCGGTCGTCGCCGTCGAGCAGCGCGGCCAATCGCGAGGCGTAGTCCCCCTCGTGATGGCTCAAGCTCTCGGCGGCGCGGTATCGGACCACCGGCGACCAACTGCCCAGCTTCTCGAACAACTCATCGTCGCTGAAGGCATCGTAGCTCGTGCCTCGATCCCAGAAGGTGAAGTTGCGGCCTGCCTGAATCACCTCGGCTGCTTCCTGCCGGGATAGGGCCGGCACCACGCTGGGCTCCTTGCCCAGAATGTAGAGGCTCTTGCGCGGCAGCGCGTAGGTGAGCAGGTACGCGCCCGTGCTGTCCCAGCTGCCGTACGAATGGCCTCCCGTATTGGCCGGCACGCCTTGATAGAGAAAACGTCCGTCCCAGCGTCGCGCCAGGTCGAAGTACCATGTCAACTCCTTCATGTGGGCGGCGGCGGCCTCCGGCCCTGCTCGGGAGACGCCGGGCAAGGCCCACAGCATGTTGAAGAAGTTGCCCGTGTGTCCCGTCTCGCGCTCTACGTAGGAGGCGGTCATCATGCGCGAGAAGAAAGCCGTCGCTTCAGCGTCCTTGAGCAGATCGAACAGCACCGCTCCGGTGGCGTTCGTGCCGTTGTCATCGTGCTCCATCCACGGATCGTGGTCACCATAGGGGATCGAGCCTTTGCCCACGTACCAGCGCACGAACTTCGCCGCCTTCTCGATGGCCCGGTTCAGGTCGCGGTGTCTCACCCCGGCCTTCTTGGCGAGGACCATGGAGATCGTGAGCACCAAGCCCGGCTGGTTCATCGCCCCATAGCCGCGCAGGATGCCGTTGGGCTTGGCGAAGCGGTGCCCCCACGTCCCTACGTTGCTCTGCCCTCGGGCGATCTCGAGCGAGACCCTCCGCAGACCCGGAAACACGGCCGCATCGCGCGTCGCCAAGTAGTACTCCGCGAGAAACAGGTTGGCGTAGGCATAGTGCCATGAGTAAAGGCCTTCCTGCTGTATCTCGGCCACGCGCTTGGCGTAGTCCGCCACCAACGGCCGGTACTGCTCCTCGCCCGAAGCCAACAATGCCAGGGCGTTGAGGTCGTTAGGGATGGACACCCGGTCCAGACCAGTTTCGGCCAGGGCCCGGCATCCCTGCTCGAATATGGCCCGCGACTTCTCGCAGTTGTACGGCGCCGTGTCGGAGTAGGACCCCAGGACCTTCAGCCGGAGTGTCACCTCTTCAGTACTGCCGTCGCGCCAGCGAAGTAGACGAAGGACTCCGCCATTCTCCGTCTTCTCCGCCTCGGTCAACGCCCGGGCGAACTGGATGCGCGCGTCATCGTCGAACGGCTTCCCACCGACGCCCAGGAGGACATCGCCCTTCTCCAGAACGCCGTCGGCTGGCGAGCCGGCCTCTACCTCGGTTACCAGAATCTGCCGTGCATCGGTCGTCCGATGCCGCCAGGCCCACATCCACCCTCGCGCCCCCGTCGCCCCCAAGGTCCAGTCGTGGGTCTTGTCGGGCTGGTCGCCTTTGGTGAAGTCTAGTGGTGGCGGCTTCCCTTGCTGAGCACAGGCCCGCGGCGCGGCGAGACTGACCACGAACAAGATAGCAAGCGTCGCGAATGAGTGCCTTCGGGATAGAGTCATCTGCTCACTCCTCACACAGCGCCCACAGCCGGCGGGCCAGACACGCGCAACCCATCCGACTCAGGGGGCGCAATCACTTCCTCTCGTCCAACGAACGGACCATGGCCTTAGCCATTGCGGCCACCAGCAGCCGCCCCTCGGCCAGGACGCCCTACAGCCTGATCGGCATCTCGCGCACCCGCACCCCGACAGCGTCGAAGACGGCGTTCGCAATCGTAGGGCCGATGGCGATAATCGGCGTTTCGCCCCCGCCGGCCGGCGCAATGTCGGGCCGGTTGATCAAGTGGACGTCCAGCTCAGGCACGTCCTCGAATCGCGGCACCTCGTACTGGCTGAACCGGGGATTGAGCAGCCTGCCGTTTTCGAACTGCATCTCCTCCCGCAGGGCGGCACCCAGGCCCATGATGATGCAGCCATACACTTGGGAGCGCAGGTTGTCGGGGTTCAGGATGGTGCCGCATTCGAACACCTCGCATACACGGCGGACCTGTATCGTACGGCGCTGGCGGTTGACCGCCACCTCAGCGCACGCCGCCACGTAAGAGGCCTTCTCAGTGCCACAGGCGAGGCCGACACCGACATTACGGCGCGCCGACGCCTTGCGGCGGGCCCAGTCGAAGCGCTCGGTCGCCACCTCCAGGACCGTCCGTAGGCGCAGGTCCTCGAGATGGGCGAGGCGGAAGGCAAGCGGATCGGTGCCGGCGGCTGCGGCGAGCTCGTCCATGAAGCACTCGCGCGCGAAGTTGTTGGCCGTGGCGGCGAGAGCCCGGTACGAGCCCTGCCGCAGCGGCGGGTCGGACCGGCGGTAGTTGGCCCTGGCGTTGGGTATCGCGTAGGGCGTGTTGATGGCCGACCCGCCGGAGTTCGTGTTGGTGAAGTCCCAAGCCACGATGGCGCCTTCCGCATTGAGCCCCGCCCGCACGTGGATCAGCGCCGCCGGGCGGAAGTAGGCCCAGGTGAACTCCTCCTCGCGACTCCACTGAACGTGGACTGGCCGACCGACCGCCTTCGCCAGTCGCGCGGCTTCGATGCCCACGAAGTCGCCGCTCTTCATGCCAAAGCCCCCGCCGGTGTCGGGCACAATGACCCGCACGCGGTCGGGGGCTAGGCCAAACGCCTCCGCCAGTTGCGACCGCTGGCGGAAGGGGCTGCGAGAGCCCAGCCACACCGTCAGCCTGCCGTCCTCCCATTCGCCAACGGCGGCTCCCGGCTCCATGGGGGCATGTTGGACATAGGCCGTGTGGTATTCGGCGCTGAGAGTCTTGTCCGCCGCCTGCAAGGCACTGTCTACCGAGGCGTCCTCGGATCGGCCGCCGGAGGCATGCTGCTGTAGGTGGTCCCACAGCTCGGCGCTGGAGGGCTGCGGCACTGCCTCCCAGCTTGCCGACTTCGCAAGCGCCTCAACGGCTTGCCTGGCCTGGAAGGACGTGGGCGCCACACAGCCGACGAAGTCACCCTCGCGCACAACGGTGACGCTCTGCATGACCTCCGCTGCGGAGAGGTCAATGGACTCCAGCGTAGCACCGTAGGAGGGCGGGCGCAGGACGGCGCCGTACAGCATTCCAGGTCGGGATATGTCAGAGGCGTAGCGGTGGGCACCGGTAACGAGATCGCGGGCGTTCGGCCTCGGCGTCGAAGTGCCGAGCACCTTCCACTCCTCGACCGGGGTGAACTCAACGTCATCTGGGATGGGACGCCGCAGAGCCTGCTCCACGCGCCCGGCCTTGGCCAGCTCAGCGTAGGTGATGCGCCGGTTAGTCGGCAGGTGCGTAATGGCGCCATCGGCCGCAGCCACTGTGGAGGCGTCCACCTGCCACTGCTCGGCGGCCAGCTCGGCGAGGATGTCTCGAGCTGCGGCGGCACCCCGGCGCACCGCGGGGATGGTTGAGGGCGTGGTCCGGCTGCCGGCCGTGGTGCCGTCGTCGGGGACCAGGTCGGTGTCGGCCATCACGAGCCGGATCTGGTCCACGGCGACTCGCAGCTCTTCGGCGGCCGCCTGCGTGATCTCGGTTCGAGCGCCCTGGCCTAACTCGACCTTGCCCGTCATGACGGTGATCGTGCCCTCCTCCCCGATGTGCAGACGGGTCGCGATGGGCCTTGGACCTCGCCTCCGGCCGCCCCTGCGCTGAGCGGTGGCGGCGCCGCCAGTCACGGTGATGAGGATGCCCGCCCCGAGAACGTGAAGGAAGCTGCGCCGGTTGACTCGCAGCGTTGCCCGTTGGCCTTCTGCCGCCTGGTCGGCCTCTCGACCGGCGAGGCGCTCCCCGCGCACATGGGTGCTCATGGGGCGTTCACCTCGGCCCTGCGGCCCGCAGCGCTCTGGACGGCTGCCACGATCGTGGGGTAAGTGCAGCAGCGGCAGATGTTGCCGTTCAGGGCCGCCACGATCTGCTGGTCAGTGGGGCGCGGGTTGTCCCGCAGGAGGGCCGCCGCGGTCAGGATCATGCCCGGCGCGCAGTAGCCGCACTGGAGCACGCCGTCCTCGGCGAAGGCCTCCTGAACGGCGTGAAGACGGTCGCCCTCGGCTAGCCCCTCGATAGTGGTGAGAGACTTGCCCTCGACCGTCGCCATGGGCGTAATGCACGAGCGGATGGGCTTGCCGTCCATTAGCACGGTGCAGGCTCCGCACACCCCTTCGCCGCACCCGTACTTCGTGCCGGTAAGGCCCAGATCTTCCCGCACCACGTCCAGGAGCGGGCGCTGCGGGTCGGTGGTTACAGTTCGTCTCCTGCCATTGACCGTGAAGCTCACTGTGACGGCCATGACCAGCCTCCCTTACAGCTCGGGCCAGCGCGTGCGCTCACATTGCTGCGTGCAGCACCGTCCTCACCATGCTGCCGGACAGCCTCCAGACTCCGTCGGTCAGTCGCGTCTGCGGACCTGAACGACCAGGCCCTTCGCCATCGGTTCAAGCACCACCTGCGGCGAGGGTCGCCGCCCTCCGCGGTTTCCCGATGCCGCCATCAGCACATGGCCCGCATGGGCACGCCTCGCCCCGCCGATCTCCCGTCACTTACGCAGGTGGTTCTTCGTCTCGCGCTGTTCGGAGGACTTCCTCGCTGTCTTGACGTAGTGATAGCCATGCCTCAGCGCCTGGCGAGACTGGTTGCGAATCGCAGTCCGGTTGGCCGATCGGGCGCCTGACCATCAGGTGACAGCGAAGGGCCGATCCGGCCGCAGGGCCACTGAACGCCGAACGCTTCGGACAGGCGCAAGGGAGCGGGTAGGCACATGAACTCACGAAGTAGAGGGCGAATGCCAAGGGCGGCGGGCGTTGCCTGCCTTCTGTTGTCCGCCATGGCTGGCGTTCCCGCGGCTGCTCAGCAGACGGAGGAGACGACGGAGAAGCTGCTGCGGCAGGCCGGCAACGCGGACGACGACGCCGACCGCCTGGGAATCCTGCGCGAGCTCCGGCAGAGCCCCGACCTAGATCCACAGGTCAGCGCCGACCTCGAGAAGCTGATCCCGTTCATCGAGCAGTGGGTGGAGGGCAAGCGTCTGCACTTCTACAGCCGCGAGGTCGGCAGAACCAAGGACTTCGACTTCGGCGTTGAGCCGGATTCCCCCCTGTATCCGCTGACATACCTCTACCGCGGCAGGATGGTATTGACGATCGTGATGCAGAGCGGCAACATCTGGAGCTACCCGGACCGGCGCAGCGAGTGGTTCGCCATCGCGCGGGGCTTCTTCGAGAAGGCTCACGAGGCATTTCCCGACAACCGCATCGCCCGCATGTACCTCGGCGAGCCAATACCATGGGAGAAGCCGTGGGCGGCGGTGCCCGAAGCGCCCGAGTGGGCCGTTGATCAGCGTGTCGGCCTGGAGGGCATCGCCGAGATCGTGGAGTGGTGGATTGACCATCGCTTGCAGGAGAATGGGGAGTTCGGCGGAGGCTGGGGCGACGATTGCGAGATGTGGCGCTGGTGGGTCCCGGTGCTGATCGCGTTCGATGAGCCCAAGATCACTAAGGCGCAGAGGTTCTTTTCAACTGCGCTCATGAGCCAGGAGCACATGCGGGGCGGTTACACCTCACGGATGACCGACGTCGAGCACACGGCCGAGGACTCCACCGACGCCATCCTACCGATGATGCACCTGGCACCCGATGAGGAAGTCTGGCAGGGGCGGGCGCTGCGGCTCGTGGAGTTGATGAGGGACCTCTGGACGGGCCGGAACCAGCGTGGCCTTCTTCAGTTCAAGAGTACGTACTTCACCTTCGACCGCGTCCACGACGATCCGCAGAAGGCCTGTGACACGCCCTATCACGTCCGCGCGATCCAGCCCGCGCTGCTGTACTGGCTGCGGACCCGGGACCCGGAGCTGACGGAGCTGTTCTCCGCGTGGATGGACACTTGGGTTGAGGCTACGGCGCGGCGCGAGAACGGCAAGCCCGCCGGCATCATCCCGGCGGCGATTCACTGGCCGGACGGCCGCATCGGTGGACTATCCGAAGACTGGTGGGACCCGCGCAACCACGGGGAGCCCACTCTCTATCAGTGGCCCAGCGCCATGAGCGCAATGACGGACACGCTCCTGCTTACGTACCACATCACCGGCGAGGAGAAGTACCTTGAGCCAATCCGCTCGATGGCCCGCATTCGGCTGGCGCACCTGCGGGCCCCGCAAAGCGGAGAGCCCGGCTCCGAAGCCTGGTGCGCGGCACGAATGGGCTTTATCAGCGGGACCATTGCCAAGTACCGCCTGCTCACGGGCGATAACCAGTTCGATGAGCTGCTCGGGGAGGGATCATCCTCGTACGTGGCCTTCCGGCTGACCGGACGGCGCGATCCGCTGCACGCGGCCCTGCGCGACAACGCGATGGCCTTCGCGCAGAACTGGGAGCGCTACACCAGCGAGGTCCGCTACACGGATCGAGTGCTCCGCTTCCCGGCAGTGTTCATGGGGCCGGTGAAGCTCGCCGAGCCGAAGTTCGACGTGCGCAGACCTAGGCCAGAGCTTCTCTACTCGACTGCCACCGGCGACCCCGGTGGAGTCGGGTACTTCCCCATGAATGCCGTGCGCTGGCTCACTCCGCCGCGCGAAATCGCCGCGCTCGTGACCCAGGCCGGGCCGAGGCGCTTCTCGGCTGAGCTGTTTCACTACGGCACTGGGCCGCGCGAGATGGCGGCCGAGCTCTACCTGCTCACGCCGGGACGGTACACGTTCTCGCTCATGGACCAGAGCGCGCGTCAGACTGTGGACGAGCGCGGTTTGACGGTCACCGCGCAGCACACGCGTGTGCAGTTCGAGCTGCCGGCACGCCGGCTCTGCGTGGCCCGCGTTCGGCCCCGTCGCTGATGAGGCCCGATCGCGTCGGCGCTTGCCAGGGACAGCCGTCTCACAGGCGCCGGGAAGGGACGCCCGTAGGTGCCTCCCGAAGCGAGGTCCTGGAGGTCAGTCAGTATGGACAACAGGCTGCTGCGTCGAGTGCCCATTCCAGGCACCGAGCTCGAGGTCACCTATGCAACCGTTGGCACCATGATGTTCGGGAAGACCGCGGATGAGGCCGAATCGAAGCGGATCGTGGACGCTGCACTGGATCACGGGGTCAACTTCTTCGACACGGCCAACATGTACCAGGACGGCGAGTCGGAGCGCATACTCGGGCGTGCCCTGCGCGGCCGCCGAGGCGAGTGCATCGTGGCCACCAAGGTGGGCTACGGCCGCGGAGAGCAGGGAGAGGAAGAGGGCACCTCTCGCCACGCCGTCCTGCGAGCCATTGACCAGTCGCTGGCTAACCTCGGCACTGACTACGTTGACGTCTACTACCTGCACCGCCCAGACTACGTGACACCGATCGAGGAGACCCTCGCGGCCATGGACGAGGTGATCCGAGCCGGGAAGGCCCGGTACTTCGGCATCTCGAACTTCGCGGCGTGGCAGTCGTACGAGGTCCTCAGCCTCTGTGAGGGCAGGGGCTGGCCGCGACCTGCAATGACGCAGATGATCTACAACCTGCTGCTGCGCCAGATCGAGTACGAGTACACGGCCTTCTGCAAGAAGCACGATCTGCATCTCACCGCATACAACCCCCTGGCGGGTGGGCTGCTTACCGGCAAGTACGCCACGCTGGCAGACGAGGAGGCTGGCACCCGGTTCGTTGAGAACCGGATCTACCGCCAACGCTACTGGACGCAACGCTTCTTCGACGGCATGCTGCGGCTGAAGGAGATCGCCGAAGAACTGGGCATGAGCCTCACGCACCTGGCGATCAACTGGATCGCCCAGCAGGACAAGGCCGACAGCATCCTGCTCGGGCCCGGCAACGCCGACCAGCTGCTGGATGGCTTGGCCGCGGGAGAGGCCACCATCGCCGAAGAGGGCTTGCGTAGGATAGACGAGTTCCTGGCGGAATTCGAGGGTACGGACGCGATGTACGCGAGGTGACCGTCGAGTCTAAGGGCAAGGCGCTGGAATCGGCCGCAGGACAGCTCGTCTTGGAGGAGGAATGCGATGATCCAGCTCGCCGTGCTCCCGGCTTTCTTAGCAGGTGCGAACACCATGGCCGCCCCCGGGCCTCTCGCAGTGCCCGACGAATGGAAGCCGCGCGTAGTGGTCATGACCGACATTGGCGGCGACCCCGATGACCGGCAGTCGCTCGTGCGCTTCTTGCTCTATGCCTGCGACTTCCAGGTGGAGGGACTGCTCACGGGCTTCGGGCATGGTCACTACCAGAACACCAGGCCGGACCTGATCCGCAAGGCGGTGCAGGCCTATGGCCAGGTTGTCGGCAACCTCCGCCAGCACCGCCGCGACTACCCCTCCGCCGAGCACCTGATGGGCCTGATCAAGGACGGACACAACGGCGACCCACACACGGTCGGTGAGGGCATGGACTCGGAGGCCTCTGAGTGGATCATCCGGGTCCTCGACCGACCCGACCCACGGCCCGTATGGTTCACCATCTGGGGCGGCCCGCGCGAGCTTGCCCAGGCGATCTGGAAGGCCTCACGGACCCGATCCGCCGATGACCTGGCTGCCTTCAAGCAGAAGATCCGCGTCCACTCCATCGCCGACCAGGACCGCACGGCCGGCTGGGTGAAGACAAACCATCCGGATGTGTTCTGGATCTACTCATCCTGCTTCCGGGGCATGTGGAAAGGCCAGCCCGCCGAGCCCGTCTCCCCCGAGTGGCTCGGGCGGCACGTGCTGGAAGGCCACGGCCCGCTCGGCCCGGTCTACCCGGCCAAGGCCTCCGGCAAGGACGGCGTGAAGGAAGGCGACACGCCTTCATTCCTCTACGTTCTGCCCAACGGCCTGAGCGATCCCGCGCATCCTGAGTGGGGCGGCTGGGGTGGACGGTTCCGCCCCTCGGGCCGCGGCAACGAGTACGTGGACGCGGCCGACACCTGGGAGGGCCGCCGCCATCCCGACAATACCATCGCCCGTTGGCGCCAGGCCTACCAGAACGCCTTTGAGGCACGCATGGACTGGTGCGTGAAGCCCTTCGAGGAGGCCAATCACGAACCCAATGCCGTCCTCAACGAAAGCGCCACGCCCAGCGTGCTCCCTCTCGAGGCCGATCCCGGGGACGAGGTGGCCCTGTCAGCAGCGGGCTCGACCGACCCTGACGGTGATGCGCTCTTCTACAACTGGTGGGTCTACCAGGACGCGGGCAGCTACCGCCGCAGCGTCTCGCTCCGTGGCGGCGACACCGCCGAGGCTGTGGTGACCGTGCCCGCCGACGCCTCCGGGTGCACCCTCCACATCATCCTCGAGGTCAAGGACGACGGGAATCCGCCTCTCACCGCCTACCGACGCGCCGTCATCAAGGTCAGCGGGGAGCACGCCGACCGCACAACCCCGGTGACGCAACTGCCCGGGCCCCCGGAGGAGACTGGGCCCTGGGTCTTCTACCGCGGCATCAACCTCAACGGCCCGGCGGTGACCATTGACGGCCACGCGTGGGAAGGCGATGACGCCGACGGCTTTGAGTGCAGCGACCGCGCCATTGACGACCCGGACGTCCCGCTGCTCCCGCCGACCGATAACACCCGTGCTCAGATGATCCATGCGTTCCGCTGGAACCGCGAGGCCCGTCTCAGCCTGGCTGGCGTGCCCGACGGCCGCTGCGCGGTCTACGTCTACGTCTGGGAGGACAACAACCCGGAGGTCTTCTCCGTCCGCCTCAACGGACGCGAAGTCGCGCCGGACGTCTACAGCGGCACCCGCGGAGAGTGGCAGCGGCTGGGGCCATGGTACGTGGATGTGGACGATGGGCAGATATTCATCACCAGCCGTGGCGGGGCCGCCAACTTCAGCGGGCTGGAGGTGTGGCGGCGCGGTGCCCGATGACACGCACCAGCGATTCCGTGACCGCCAGCCCGTGACTGGTACGCCGTGCTACGCCATCGCTAGTGATACGTCCAGGGGAGTCCGGACAGATGCCCCTGATTGTGGGAGCAGGAGTGCTGCACCCAACGGTCCAGACCACCCGCGTGTTCTGAGCCGCTACAGGAGGGCAGGGACAATGGCAACTCGCCGCAACTTCCTGAAGGCCGCCTCGGCGCTGGCCGCCGCACCGCTGGTCGCCCGTGCGCAAGCTGACCAGCGACCCGACGTGCTGTTCATTGCCATCGAGGACGTCAGCCCGCATCGGTTCGGGTGCTACGGCAACACGGTGTGTAGGACGCCGAACATAGATCGCTTCGCCTCGCAGGGCCTGCGCTTCGACAACGCCCACACCAGTCCGCCCTGCTGTCCCTCGCGCACCGCCTTGCTGCTCGGCCTTCGGCCCGAGACCACCAAGGTGTTCGGCAACCAGGATGACTGGCACCACACGTACCCCAACGCCCTCACCATACCCGTGCACTTCCGCAACCACGGCTACGAGACCATTCGGTGCGGGAAGATGTATCACGGCAAGTTCGAGGACGACGCGAGTTGGAGCCGGATCATCCAGCCGCACGAGGGCATGCCGGAGAGAAAGAACCGGCGACGGCCGCTCCAAGGCCCGGGGGAGGAGCTTGCCCGAGAGATACGCGAGGGAAAGCGCACTGGCAGCCCGTTCCTCTACGGGCCCACGGGCCTGGAGGACTGGGAGGAGAAGGACGGCGGCGTGGCCGAACAGGGCGTCCGTTTGCTCCAACAGAAGAGCGCAAAGCCGAGGCTGATGTGCCTCGGCTTCCACGCTACCCACTTGCCCTTCGCCGCCCCAGACGAGTACTTCGAGCCCTATCCCGCCGAGAAGATGGTCATCCCCAGGAACCCGGACGCCGACGAGACGGGCATGCCCAAGGACCCGCAGCGCCTGGCCAAGCACAATCCCCACACTCTGGAGCAGTGGCGCGCCGCCATTGCGGCCCACTATGCCTGCACCAGCTTCGTAGATGCGCAGGTGGGCCGGGTGCTCCAGGCGCTGGAGGAGTCCGGCCGTGCGGACGACACTATCGTCGTCATCTGGAGCGACCACGGGTTCATGCTGGGGGAGCACTTCCTGTGGCGCAAGGGCCCGCTCTACGAAGAGAGCACACGCGTGCTGCTGCTCATCAGGGCGCCCGGGCTAACGACGCCGGGGACGGCCTGCCGGCGACCGGTCGAGTCCATTGACATCTTCCCCACGCTGTTGGAGCTATGCGGCCTGCCACAGCCCCCAAACATCGAGGCGCTCAGCATGAGGCCGCTGCTCCAGGACCCCGATCATGCGTGGAAGAAGGGCGCGCTGATGTGGGGCGGCAAGGGGCGCCACGGCATCGTCACGGAACGCTGGCGCTACAGCGAGTACCAAGGGGACCCGCAGCGGGCCGAGCTCTTCGACCACGAGACCGACCCCGGCGAGTTCAGGAACCTGGCCAAGGACCCCGAACACGGGGACGTCGTCGCCGGACTGAGCAGGCTCCTGCGGTCCGGGTGGCGGGCGTGCCTGCCCGACTCCGGGTGAGGGGGCTGAACAGGGCCGGCATGGCTGGTTACGGGGTGCCTCCCAGGCAGATGACGTAGCCGTCCTTGAGAGACAGGAATAGCCTCCCGCGTGCCGCGACCATGCCGTCAAATACCGGTGACGAGGGCAGTTTCGCTTCGGCCAGTCTGGTGCCCCCGCTCTTGCTCACCGCCCACAGAATCCCGCCGTTCTTTCCTTCGAACGTGTCTACGGCCTCTTGGAGGAATGGGTCCAGACGAAACCTGTCCGTCCTCGCCGTAGACAGGTACTGCTCGGCCCTCTGCTCGTCGAACTTGCTCGACCCGGCGATGAAGAGCGTGTCGTCGGTGAGCAGCAGAGCCTGCACGTGGAGGGGCACGTCGTGCCGCCACGTGAACTCGTACTTGGTCATCCTCCTGATCCTGTCGGCCAGCGGCTTGCGGCCGCTGGTCAGGCTCATCGCCTTCGGGTCCTGCGGAATGCCGTTCTGCCAGACGTACTTGGTCTCTTGTTCCTCCCCAGGACCCGCCGCCGTCCCCCTTCGCAGCGCCCGGCTGGCTCTGCCCACCACGTCTACGAACTCGGGGCTCTTCTTCACCCGGAAGATCCCCTGCTCGTCTGTGCCCAGCGAGGCCTCCCGGTATCCATAGACGCACTCATCGTCGAAGGCCAGGATTCTCCCCGCCGGATAGAGGGTCTTCGCATAGCCGTGCCCTCTGGCGCCCGAGTAGAAGTGCGAACCGTATATCCAGTAGGTCCTCTCCCACCATGAATCCTCCAGAAAGCCCATCGAGCCGAACAGGTGCGGCACGTATTCTCGGTCCTGTATGACGAACTCCCGGTCCATCGGCACCGCCCGCATGTAGATGTTCTTGCCATCGCAGGAAAGCACGTCCGGCAGCAGACCCGGCAGCTCGCGATCGGGCAGCACTTCCCCGTCGAAGGGTGTATAGAGGTTGACTTGCTCTCCGGTCTCGGGATCACGACTGTAGTAGTGCTTCACCAGGAGCGGCTCGCCCGTCTCCAGGTCGAGCTTGTGGAGGTACATCCCGCCGTCCACGTACGAGGAGCGGCCCGCCGCCAGGTAGACGCTGTCGTCCTCGACGAGCACACTGCCGTGGACCGGCCACACGGATGCAACCTGGCCATCCTCGACAAGCCGGTGGTCTCGCGGCGCAGCACGGAAGCGCCACACGAGTTTACCGTCCGAGGCGCGCAGGGCATAGACCCATCCGTCCCTACAGCCGAACACGGCCAACCCGTTGGCGACGGTCGGGGGGGAGTCCACGCTGCCTCCGGCGACGAAGCGCCACAGCACCTGTCCCGTGGCCGCGTCGAGGCAGAACACGGTGTGCGTACCCGGTTGGGACACGAACGCCCTGCCGCCAGCAACAACCGGTTGGCTCAGCCTTCCGCCCAGCTTTCTCCGCCACACGGGCTTCAGCGAGGGCGGGATCGTGGAGCGCGTGCAGCCGCTGCGGCTGTTGTCATGCCGCAAGGTGGGCCAGTCTTTTTCAGCTGGAAGTGTGGACCCGGAACTCCGGATCGGCTGACCATAGGCTGGCCCGTGCTGGACGCGCGTCGCTTCGTCGGGCGACTCCGGCGCCTCGGTTCTCCGGCGCTTCGGCGCCAGGGCCGTGAGCCCGTGCAGTCTGCTCTCGATGTAGCACGCGCATTGGTCGGGCGGGCAGTAGATCAGCCCGTTGCTGGGCATGATGCCGTACTCGCAGATTCCGCGGGTCCAGTGGTGGGTAGTCAGCTCGCCCGAATCCAGATCCACGAACTCGATCCCCGTCCTGCCCGCCAGGATGTACTTCTCGGTCGCCTTGTCCCGGTAGCAGCGGTGATGATGCCAGGTGGGCCAGCCCTCTTCGTGGGAGAAGGCCTTCCTCACCTCGCCGGTATGGAGGTCGCGACCCGTGTTGTAGTCGCTGCTTGCCCTTCTGGGGCTCTCCCCCACCCACACCAGGCCGTTGGCTACGAACACGTCCGCGGAGGCCCCCACGTTGTCGGCGCAGTCACACCGCCAGAGCTCGCTGCCGTCCTCCACAGATAGAGCCACCAACTCGTAGTTCGGTGCTCCCCTGGCTAAGGCCGCAGCTTCCGTCTTCATGTCGGCACACAGCACCACATCATCGTGCATCACGATGGTCGGAGTCGCGTACCCTGGACGCGAGTAGCTACTCGGTCTGACGAATCGCCAAAGCTCCTCGCCGTTGCCCGAGTCCAGGCAGATGATCGCCTCGGTGTTCTGAAACACCAGACGATCGCCCTTCACCGCCAGTGTCAGCGGATGGACGCCTCTGGTATCCTCGCTCTCCACTTCCCAACGGATCCTGCCCGTATCGGCCTCAACTGCTAGAAGGCGTTTCTGGTCTGGCTCCAGGCGCTTCTGAGCCAACTGGCGCCTGTCAATCTCCTCCGGGGCGGAAGTGGCGGCGACGAGATAGAGGGTCCCGTCCTCGTAGATGATCTCCTCCGTCGTATCAGTCCCCCGGTATCTTCGGATCATCTTGCCCGTTGCCGGGTCGAGCGCGATCACCGGGCCGAAGACCGTTTCGGTGACATACAGCGCGTCCCCTGTCGCCACCAATCTGCGCCACATATCCGCCGCCAGGGACTTGCGTCCCTTGACGAGGTACGGTCGCCAGTCGCGGAGGGGACGCTTCCACAGGATTACGCCGTTGAAGGCGTCCCTCGCCGTCAGGTACCACCTGGAGGGGAGGTAGTACGGTATCGCAGTGTGCCCTTCGTCAATG
>JBHIEF010000054.1:0-22292 GCA_046760465.1 Armatimonadota bacterium
CCGCCCTCGACCGCACCCCTGTCTGCGGCCGTCCCCCTGCGAGGATCGGACCATTCGACAGACAGTGTGCCCGCCGCGTCAGACAGGTCCACGGTCACTTCGCCGCCGGTGGGCAAGTAGACCAGGTACTCCCGCCCGGGGTTGGCGAGGCAGTACGAGCTGGAGGCCAGGTCATTCCGCGGGACCATGGCCGCCAGGTTCATCCTGTCTGCATAGGCTCGCGCGTGCCCCATGGCCCGGCGGATCGGCTCGCGGGCGGGATCGAACTGCTGGTTCTCTATTATGGTGAGGGCCTCTTGGTTGGTGTAGGAGTCCATGTAGATCGGATTCAGACCTCTACACAGGCACTTCCACACCCACTCGCCGGTCTTGGGTCCGTTCACGCCCCACAGGTGGTCGGTGTCCACGATGATGACCTTGCTGCCATCTGCTGCCGGCGGGTCGTCTCGGTACCCGCCTTCGCGTCGGGGCGATATCCAGTCGGCCGGGCTGTCAAACAGCGCTTGGTTGGTGGCCCCCCTCGACTGAGCGGTCATCCCCACCGGGTGCTGCTTCGGCTTGGTCGCCTCGTAGCGCTTGACGAAGTTGATCATGTGGTACTGCCACGCCGTGGAGTAAGGGCCGCTCTCGTTGGCGATCTCGTAGAGCACGTTGCCGAGGTCGTTGACTGCGTCCACCACCTGCCGCACGTAGGCCTCCTGGAGCGCGGTGACGGCCCTGTTATGTAAGGTGTGGACCTCCTTGCCCTCGCCGTCTCCGTCCAGGTCCCCGTCTATCCCGTTTACGTTGTTGCCGGCGTTGAAGGGATGCGCCGCCCAAGGGTTGTCGGTCCTGCCGTCCTTCGACTCGATGCTCCACCCCTGGAACAGCATCACCGCTGCGTAGATGCCGCGGTCGCGCGCGGCAATGACTCGGGACCGCAGCCGGTCGAAGTACGCCTGATCGAACTGCGTGAGGTCGAACTTGAGGCCGCCATCCAGCGCCTGGCCGGGGCCGGTGCGCGCGTACGGCATCGGCGTAGCCCACGGGGTCGTGCTCGAGGCCCAGCGGGTGTGCTCGACCACCCAGAGGCGGAAGAAGTTGTGGTTGTGCGCCTCCAGCATGTCCAGGAAGGCCCGGTAGTCGAAGACCAGGTCCCTGCCCCAGCCGTGGTCTTGCAGCTCCCAGCCGATGTGGGAGCCGGTCAGGTAGATCGCCTTGCCGCTGCCGTCGGTGAAGTAGCGAGGGTTGTCGGGGTGTACTCTCAGAGGCCCCGTGGCTGGTGCGGCCATCGCGTAGTGCGGCCCGGTCAAGACCGATCCAGCCAGGACCACCTGGGCGAGCATCCAGTGGCCGGCTCTCGACCTCACGAGTCGTTCCCCCCCGGGCACGTATGGCCAGAACTGCCAGCGGCTGCCCCCGTCCCTGACCCGTTCCCCGCCCCGGCGCTGCTCCCCTGCCGGCCTCGTCGTCGCCGCCGGCCTGGGGCACCAGGCAGGACTGCGTCACTGCGGGAGGAACCTGCGCGTCGTACGATGGCGGCGATGTGGCCGCCGGACTCGGAGGTAGGGAATGATGATGCGGGCTCACGACTGTGGCCTTTGGCTGTTTGCGCTCACGGCTGTGGTGTCGGTTCTCGCTTGTGCGTGCAGCGCGACCGGCGATACGCGCGCTCGGCTGAGGGCCGTTCCCTTCGCCGACGTGAAGCTCACCGATCGCTTCTGGGCGCCGCGCATCGAGGCAAACCGCAAGGTCACTGTGCCCCATTGCCTGCATCAGTGCGAGATCACCAAGCGCATCCACAACTTCGAGGTCGCCGGCGGCCTGGCAGAGGGCAAGTTCGAGGGCATCTACTTCAACGACTCCGATGTCTACAAGGTGATCGAGGGCGCGGCGCACTCGCTGGCCAGCCACCCGGACCCCGACCTGGACGCGCGCCTGGATGACCTGATCGCCAAGATCGGCGCCGCCCAGCAGGAGGACGGCTACCTCAACACCTACTACACGTTAGTCGAGCCGGACAAGCGCTGGACGAACTTGCCCGTGCGCCACGAGCTCTATTGCGCGGGTCACCTCTTCGAGGCCGCGGTGGCCCACTACCGGGCCACCGGCAAGCGCAGCCTGCTGGGCATCGCCACCCGCTTCGCCGACCACATTGCCAGCGTGTTCGGCGAGGACGGGCTGGTCGGCGTGCCCGGCCATGAGGAGATCGAGCTGGCCCTGGTCAAGCTCTACGAGGCCACCGGCGAGCAGCGCTACCTGGACCTAGCCAGGTTCTTCATTGACAAGCGCGGCTACAGCGACCGCGACTACAACCAGGACCACATCCCGGTCCGCGAGCAGAGCGAGATCGTCGGGCACGCGGTCCGCGCCATGTACCTCTACAGCGGCGTCGCCGACGTGGTGGCTCACACGGGCGACGAGGCGCTGATCGCGGCCATGGAGCGCATCTGGCGGGATGTGGTCCTGCGCAAGATGTACGTCACCGGCGGCATCGGCCCCTCGGCCCACAACGAGGGCTTCACGGTCCCCTACGATTTGCCCAACGACACCGCCTACGCCGAGACCTGCGCGGCCATCGGGCTGGCCCTGTGGAACCATCGGCTGGCCCTGCTGCACGCCGACGCCCGATACGCGGACGTCCTGGAGCAGGTCCTCTACAACGGCATGCTCTCGGGCGTGTCGCTCGACGGGGCCAAGTTCTTCTACGTCAACCCCATGGCCAGTCGCGGCAACCACCATCGCCAGCCATGGTACGGATGCGCCTGCTGCCCCAGCAACGTGGTGCGCTTCATGCCCCAGGTGCCTGGCTTCATGTACGCCACCTCCCCCGAGGGCCTCTGGGTCAACCTCTACGCCGCCGGCAGCGCCAAGCTGGACCTCGGCGGCCGCGAGGTCGCCGTAACCCAGGAGACCGACTACCCGTGGTCGGGCGAGGTCAAGATCACGGTGCGCCGGGCCGAGCCGGCCAGCTTCGCCGTGAACCTACGTATCCCCGGTTGGTGCGAGGGGGCCACCGCCAAGGTCAGCGGTGAGAAGATCGAAGCCGCGCCCGGCGACAACGGCTACCTGACCATAGACCGGCGGTGGCGCGCGGGCGACACTATCAAGCTCAACCTGCCCATGCCCGTCGAGCGCGTCGTGGCCAACCCCAGCGTCAAGGCAGATGTCGGCCGCGTGGCCCTGCGGCGGGGGCCGGTAGTGTACTGCCTGGAGGGCGTAGACAACGGTGGCTCGATCCGGGACATCTGGCTGCCGCCGGAGGCGAAGCTGGAGGCTCGCTTCAGGCCCAACCTGCTCGGGGGCGTGACGGTCCTGCGCGGCAAGGCGCTGCGGCGGGCGCCGGTGGAGTGGAGCGGTGTCCTGTACCAGCCCGCACAGGCGGGCGAGGCTGTGGACATCGTGGCCGTGCCCTACTACGCCTGGGACAATCGGGAGGCCGGCGAGATGATAGTGTGGCTGCCCGAGACGCCGACGCTGGCCGAGGCCAAGCTCCCGCCCACCATCGCCTTGGAGGGCGAGCCGACGGCCTCTCACGTGCAGGGGCGCTTGCGCGCAGTCAACGACGGTCTCGTTCCCAGCAGTTCCAACGACCACAGCATTCCGCGCTTCACCTGGTGGGACCACAGGGGCACGCGCGAGTGGGTGGGCCTGAGCTTTGCACAGCCAGCGCGCCTCTCGTGCATCGAGGTCTACTGGTTCGACGACACGGGTCGCGGGCAGTGCCGCGTGCCGGAGTCCTGGCACGTCGAGTGGCTCGACGGGGACCAGTGGCGGCCGGTGACAGGCGCCACGGCCTACGGCACGGCGCCGGACACCTTCAACCGGGTCACCTTCGACCCCGTCCAGACGACCGGCCTTCGGCTGGAGGTCCAGCTTCAGGAGGACTTCTCCGGCGGCATCCTGGAGCTGCGGCTGCCGCAGTAGGTTGCCCAGGGCTGATAGCGAACGCAGAACGGGCGACGCTCCCGCGCCGCCCGCTCCCACTGCCTGCTATTTCGTGGCGGCCGCTAGCGCTGCCAGGTGAGCCCCGCCGCGATGGTGCCGTCCGCATCCGTCCAGGGCACGTTGAAGGTGTGGTAGCCCACCTCCAAGCCCCAGCCGTCTTCCATCGCCTTGCGCACCGTGAGCGAGGCCGTGGTATCGCTGTACTTGAAGCGGCCTTCTTCCTCCTTGAAGCGGAAGTCGCCAGCTATGGACCAGCCGCAGTCGCCGCGGAACTCCAGCGAGGCAAAGGGGCGGATGAATCCCTCTTCCCTGATGGTGAGGTCCGGGTCAATGGGAATGCCCGGCGGCGGCGGCCATGGGATCGGGGCCAACACTGAGGCCGCCCTATCGTAGTGGTCGTAGGTCAGGCCCAGGCTGCCGGTCAGCACGCCGCGATCGCTCACGGATAGCTCCTTCGTGCCCACCGCGTAGACGGAGAGGACGTCCGGCAGGCCCTGCGGGGCGAAGCTCACGCCTCCAGGCAGACGCATCCAAAGGTCGCTGTCCCAGCTCCGGTAGCTGGCCCCCAGCGCCAGCGCGCTGTCATCTGTCTGACGAACGCGATACTTGAGGCCGAACCCAATCGAGTCGGCTTCTCCGCGGCTCTTGTCAATGGTCAGGAACCCCACGCTGGCCTCGGCGCGGTCGCCCAGGCCGAAGGCGCCCCGCAGGCTCAGCCCGTCGCCATTGCAGGGCGCCCCCACGGAGAGCTTGCGGACCTCGCTCGAGCCGTCCGTGGCATACCAGCTCGCGCCGAGCTGAACGCCTCCCGATCCGGGCGTGTCGGCCGAGGGCATCAGCAGGCCCTGACCGATTGGACCGGTGAGGGTGGGATTGGCCAGTGTTGCGGTCGTTGCTGCGAGCAAGCCGACGATTGGCAGGCAGTAACGAAGGCGGGTCATCGTACTCCTCCTTGTGCCGCGGTGTCTTGCCGCTCCAGCGCTCCGGAGCGGACCCTCGTGGGCCTCCATTCTACGCCATTCCAGCCGCTAAGACAACCCTCAACGCGCGCAGCGCCCCTTCTACCGCGCCTGCTTGACCAGGGGCACGATATCGCGCTCGATGTCCTCCTCCGAGACGGGCAGCTCCACGTTGTCGAACAGGTACCACAGCTCGACGTGCTCAACTTCCTCGCCCGGCTCGAGCGTGGTCAGGGGGCCGACCGTCTCCAGCTCCAGCATGTCCGCGTTCGTATAGAGCTCCATGGAGCAGCCCCAGTCCGGATAGGTGGCGCCCTCGACGTAGCGGAACTTCTTCAGGAACATCTGTCCCTTGTTCAGGTAGCAGCCCCAGCCCTCGTTGTTGCTCAGGCCGATCTTGAAGGGCTGACTGCCCGCCACCTGCCGCAGGCGCATGTACTTGGTGCCCCAGTCTATGCGCTCGTCGTTCATGTCGGTGTAGGGCCAGAGCGTCAGGGTCCAGTTCGGCAGGAGACGATCGGGCGTGGCCTTGACCGGATGGGGCACGATCGCCGTGCCGCCCGCGTCCATCACCGATAGGCACCAGACGGCCAGCTCTGCGGGCCAGGGGCCGTTGTTGCGCAGGCGGTGCAGAATGCGCGCCCTGGCGCCCTCGCCCGAGAGCGTTATCTCCATCTCCTTCTGAATGCCCGTCCCCGGCTCGGTGGGCTGCACCACTCGGACCATGCCGTCGTCCACCCAGGCAGCCTCGACCGGGGAGTTGTCGGGGTCGTACGTGCGCGGCCGGGCCTCCGGCGAGTGCCACAGCCGGTGCCCGCCGTAGATGCGCCATTCGTCCCCGCCCGTCTTCCCCATCATGTCCTCATACTCTTTGAACATGTTGTCCTTGCCCACGAAACCCAGACGGATGATGCGCGGGCCGACGTCGGTGGTCACGATTAGTTCGAAGGTCCCGTTGCTCACCCGGTAGCAGTTGGGCCAACCGCCATATGCTGTCTTCTCCATGGTCACTCCCTCGGCATGTGCGGAATGGGTGCACATCAATGCGTAGGCGCACACTGCGGGCACGGTCGCGCTTGCGAGAATGCCCACGCGTCGCCAAGTCGTGCGGGGCATGCCCATCACCTCCTGGAGACAGGATGCTGCTTACCGACTCTCGAGTCTCTGCTGACGGCCGCTATAGGATTGCGCGGCCCGAGGGCCGAGTCCTTCGTCTGGCGAGGAAAACGTGGTGGGTGTCAGACTGCGCGGCGGGCCTCCGGCTGCCTTGACATCCCCCCCTCACTCACCTACCTTTGCCTGCGGTGGCTTGCACGGAGGCAACTCCCATGATCTCGCGGGTGGTGAGGGACGAATGTCGAGAGCGAAGCTCACATTGTCGGCGCTCGTGCTCGGTGGCCTGATGGCTGGCGGAGGGGCGATGGCCCCGTCGGCCCAGGAGGCCGTCTACCCGGGCCCGACCTGGGAGACCAAGACTCCCGGCGAGGTAGGCATGGACGTCGGCAGGCTAGCCGCCCTGGCCAGGAACGTCGGCGGGCGCGGCTGCGTGGTGCGCTATGGCTACATGGTCTACACGTGGGGCGATGCCAGCAAACGCGCCGACGTCGCCTCCGCCTGCAAGCCCTGGTACAGTCACTTCCTCTTCGAGGCCGTTGAGGAGGGCAAGATCGCCAGCCTGGACGATCCGGTCAGCGCGGTGGAGCCCAGGCTGAACGACCTCAATGCCGACCTCGGCTTCAAGGACCGCAAGATCACCTGGCGCCATGTGGCCAACCAGACTTCCTGCTATGGGGTGCGCGAGGACCCCGGCACGGCCTTCGACTACAACGACTGGCAGATGGCCCTGTTCTGGGATGCGCTCTTTCTCAAGGTCTACGGCGCGACCTACGACAACGTGGACGAGACCGTCGTGCACCCGCACCTGACCGACGTGCTGCAATGTCAGGACAACCCCACCTTCATGGCCTTCGGTACGCGGAACCGGCCGGGGCGCGTGGCCGTGTCGGTGCGGGACTTCGCGCGCTTCGGGCTGCTCTATCTGCACAAGGGCAACTGGCGCGGCCGGCAGCTCATCAGCGAGGAACACGCCACCATGGCCGTGACCAGTCCCCTGCCCAACACCATCCCCCGCACGGCGGGGCAGGAGGCGGAGATGATACCGGGGCAGCGCTCGATCGGCTCCACCAACGTCCCCGACAACCAGTGCGATCATCTGGGCAGCTACAGTTGGCTGTGGTGGACCAACGGCGTGGACCGCGAGGGCAAGCGCCACTGGCCGGACGTGCCCGTGGATGCCTACGGGGCCTTCGGCCACGGCGGCCCGCGGGCCATGGTGGTCATCCCCAGCCTCGACCTGATCATCAGTTGGAACGACGCCGACATCCGCAGCCGCGAGAGAGAGAACGAGGCGCTGGGGCTGCTGGTGCAGTCCGTCACCGGCCGCCGCATCCCCCCGCTGCCACAGCGCTAGCGGCGGAGTATGCAGGCAAGGTGTGCTTGCCGTCCCGGGAACCTCTGGCAGCGAGTGTACGTCTGTTCAGGATGGAGAGGGGTGGTAGCGTGAAGCGCGCACAGGTCGTTCTGCTCTCGCTGGTAATCCCCGTACTGGCCGCTGTCGCGGACGACAGCGCTATCCAAGTCACTGGCGGCGCCGTGCAGATGCTCGACGAACACAGCGACGTGCGCATGGTGTCGGCCACTATCACCGCGGACGTGTATGTCGAGGAAAGCCGGGTGCGGTGCGAGTACGTGTTCAGGAACGAGGGCAACGGGCAGACGGTGACCCTGGGCTTCCCGGACATGCCCGGCCGGGATGTCGGCGACGTGATCTTGTACGGACACCTCCAGGACTTCCGCTCCTGGGCGGACGGTCAGCGCCTGTCGGTTGAGGTGCGCACCTCCAAGCGTGAGAAGCCCAAGCGCGTGGAGCGCTGGTACGTGCGCAAGCTGTGGTTTGGGCCCGGTCAGACGCGGAAAGTGGTGAATACGTACGTTCAGCCCAACGGGGATACGTCGGGCGGGTCGCACTGGTTCCCCTACACCATCTGGACGGCCGGCTCCTGGAAGGGCCCGATCGAGCGCCTCGATATCACGGCCCGCTGGCGCGAGCCCTACCTCTGGAGCATCGGCGCTGGCGCGCAAGTCAAGCTGCCTGACGTCGCGGGTCCGCCTCAGGTCTCCGATGATCTGCGTACCGTCACCTGGTCGGGGCGCGACCTGGAGCCGACGCGGGAGCATGCGGCCGGGATCTCACTGCACTTCTTTCCGGCCTGGCGACGTGCAGTTGTCAATGGCGCCGACGACTGGGGCAGCGGCGTCGGGCGGTGTTTCCTCGTCGACCAGGACCTCACAATGGCCCCCCTGCGGCGGATTGCTCGAATGCTGGACCTGGAGTGCCTGTGGGCGGACGGCGTGGCGACGCTGTCCGACGGGGAGGGCAGCTTCTTCGTGTGCCAACTGGGCAGCCAGAAGGCAGTGGCGAACGGCGAATCCATCACGCTGCGGCGCGCGCCGATGCTTTGGTCCGCACCGGGCTTGAGAACGAACCACATGTACGCCCCTATCCGCCCGATCTGCCAGGCCTTTGGCTGGCAGTGTTCCCTCGACTACGAGAAGTGCGCTGTTGTGCTCGACCGGGGCAAGCAGGGCGTCGCCCAACCTCTCACCAAGGCACCGTAGCGGCCCCGCGCCGTCGCCCTTGGCCAGGCGGGGCGGGCTACCATAGCTCGGCCACCGTCGCCACTTCACCGCGGGGCGTCAGCTTCAGGGCGTCAGCACGACAGACGGCCCGACATATGCCACAGCCGTAGCAGGCCCCGTGGTCCACGAAGGCCTTCTGGTCGGCCGCGCTGTAGGCCAGCGCGCCGAACTGGCACACGCGCATGCACGAGCGGCAGCCCGTGCACTCGTCGCGGTTCACCTCGGCCACGTACTCGGCCCGGAACATCACCTTGAAGTCGTGCACCACCGTGGCCTGCATGGCCATGCAGTCGGACCGGTCGCAGTTGCACACCCCGCCGATGAAGGGGGTCATGAAGGTCCAGACCGTGTGGCACAGGCCCTCCTTCTCGTGCTCGGCGAACGCCCTAAGGGCCTGGTCCGCAGCCAATTCCTCCAGCTCCGACGTATCCGGCCCGAACAGGAAGCTGTCGTCGAGCTCCCCCAGCAAGTCGCGGAAGGCGCCGCCGTTCGGGCCCAGCGAGACACCGTAGCAGTAGCGTGCCTCGCGGCCGAGGGTGACGTGCCGGCAGATGCACGGCACGCGCACAATGGAGTTGACGAAGCCGAAGATCTCCTCGATGTCCTCCAGCGGCACGACCTGGCCGAAGTGCTGCTTCTTCTGGCGCCGCGTGACCAGGCCGCCGATGGCCCGCCGCACGAAGCCCGGGGCCCGGGCCGCCATCTGCATCTGCTCCAGGTCCCCGCCCAGGTGCTCGGGATGCTTGAAGAAACCGGCGATCATCTCCCGCCGCCGCACGTCGCTGAGCAGATCCTGGGCGTAGTTCTCCGCTTGCAGATACCACTTCTTACCTTCGCCGTGCTGGATGCAGAACTCACACATGCTGTAAGTGCCCCTCCGCGCGCGTTGTAGCCACCTTCGGCCACTGACCCGGCGTCCTCCGCCCGGGCATTCCGCCGGGGCTGCACTCAGACCTGCCCCTCGCTGCCGTGCTGGTCCGCCGCCAGCAGCCCCTCCAACGCCTCCGCCAACCGCGTCCCAGCCTCTCTGCCCATGCACGACCGCGTCTCCAGCTTGTACTCCTCCGTGCCGTACTGCTCGGGCAGGACCAGGTAGCCCAGCTCGTCGTTGGCCAGGCCGAAGACGAACTTATGCGGCGCCGTCATGGCTGCCTTCACCCTCAGCCCCAGCTCGGGCACCGGCTCGCCGGGGAAGCAGGCGATCTGCGCCAAAGGCAGGTTGCAGGTATCAGGTTCCAGGTTGCCGGCCCCGGATACGGGCCGTCCGCCGTCCTGACACCTGAAACCTGACACCTGGGAACTGGTGCCGAGGTGGAAAACCTGCACCTCGGCACGGAAGCTGCCGCCCTCGGTCAGGTCGTACTTCAGGAAGCCCATCTGCGTGCCCAGCTTCATCAGCTCGTTGTCCGGCTCGACCTCCACGAATCGCCGTCGCGCGGCGATCTCCAGGCTGTCCACCTCCTGGGCGCTGTCCAGCGCGGAAAGGGCGCTCTTGCCGAGGGAGACGCCGACCCGTTCGGCCTGCGCGAATGTGTTCTCCGTCACATCCGGGGTGACCATGCCGCCCAGCGCACCGTTGACGAACAGGCCGATCCCGCCCTGCTCTTCCACCTCCCGGCGCAGGTAGGCGGGGAAGTCGGAGGTCAGCAAACGGCTCTCATACCACAGAATCTCGGGGTGTGCGGCGAGATTCACCAGGGTGGCGATGGGCTCGGCAGTCCCCGCATCGCGCGCCTGCATCACCGAGACCTCGGTGTCAAGCGCTCCGCCGGCGCGGACGTTCTTCACCAGGCCCTCCTCGGCTTGGGCCGAACCGATGGCGAGCTTGGCGCGTCTGAGCTTCTGTATGGAGGTGGTGAGGGCCTCACGGACGCGCTCGCGGAGGAAGTCCATGTACTCCGCCGAGACGCCCGACTGGAGCTGGGCGGGTCCCCAGAGGCCGATGGTATCGGGGCCGGAGTGCTGGTGGGTGCAGCAGATGGCGATGTGGTCGGGTCTGGCGCCCTCGACCTGATCGCGCAGCAGGCGGGTCTCGTTCTGGAGGTAGCCGATCAGGTCGAGGGCCACAAAGACACAGGTCGCTGGGCCGCTGCTCAGGGCCAGCGCGCAG
The DNA here is from genome assembly GCA_046760465.1 of Armatimonadota bacterium. GTDB lineage: Bacteria > Armatimonadota > Zipacnadia > JAUWAU01 > JBHIEF01 > JBHIEF01. Next base: position 10,696 of record JBHIEF010000054.1, read on the forward strand.
GCATGCAGATCGTCGTGGACCCCCTCACTGGGCCGATTACCAGGCCCCAGGCCGGCCAGCCACACTGGCTGAAGCTCCTCTGGCGGCGTAATGACCACCTTGCTCGCCCCAGCCAGAAGAGGCTGGGGCTGAGACGTGCCTGAACTGCCCATACGGCCCCTCCCTACTGCTGTAGACCTCCCAGTCAGCGTCGCCGCGACCGTAGCATGTCACAGCCGGGTAGCTCAGTATTCCGCGTAGCGTCCCCGTACCCCTACTCGGTGGCCCCGCGACGCAGGCTGGCGCATCTTCCCCTCGCTCGCCCCCTACCCAAGTCCTGTACAGCTTCTTGCGTCATACCTGTACCGACTGGGCTTGCGTAGAGCCCTCGCGTCGTGGGGTGGTCATTTGTACTGATATGTACCTTCGTTCAGACCAGTGTAGTCCAGAATACAGAGGCAAGTGCTGAGGACACGTATCCTGCGTCGGTTCCCTCCCATTGTGGGGGGAACGCGCGTTTTGGCAGCACGAGTTAGAAGGGAGTTTGCGTCTATGAGTGAGGGACGAGACGAAACGCCCGTTGTCCGCCGTCGCGGCGGCATCTGCGCCGCGACGGCCCTGGCGGCAGCCACATTCGTGGTGGCCCTACTACCCCTGGCCGCCGCACCCCTATCCACCATCGCAGGCATGGACTTCTGGGCTCTGTTGCAGCGGGCTGGCGAGCAGAAGCACCCGCTCGCGCGTGTGGTGGCCCGCGTGGCCTCTGGCGAGGCCGGCGTGCAGCCTGCCTGGAAGCTGCCCATGCTGGCCAACGGGCTGCGGAAGCAGCCGCTGACGTGCACGATCACGGCTTACTGCGAGCGCTGTCCGGACGGGGGCGGGCGCCTCACCCGCTGGGGCTCGCCCATTCGCCGGGGGGAAGTCGCTGCCGACCCGCGTTACTGGGGGCCCGGCAGCGTGGTGTGGATCGGTGATCCCATCAACGAGACGCTTGTGGTGGAGGACACCGGTTCCGCCATCAAGGGGCCGCACCGGTTCGATGTGTGCGTCACCGGCAATCACAGCCTGTGCCGCACCATCGGCATCCGCAGGAGCGTCACATACGTGCCGCTCTATCGGACACGTCCACAAAGCCGTTGGGGCCACAAGCCCAAGGGCTGGCACCCGCCGGTGTGGCTGCCTGAGGAATAGCCAAGCGGGACAGATAGGCACGCAAACGCCGCCCAGCGCCCAGGACGTCATTACCGGGAGAGCTGGGCGGCGCCGTCTTTCTGGTGCCCCGCCCCGCGTGGGTCCTACGGCCCACGCCAAGCAGGTCCCCCTTGGTGACGAGGTCGAATCTCCCGGCAGGCGGCATTGACCGCCGCGGAGCAGGCCTTCATGCACTGCCACGGGACGGGTACGGCGCGGTACTACGTGACAGTGACGGGCGGCCTCGAGCAAGTGGCCTGGGGAGAGGTGCAGGAGAAGGCCCCCGAGGCTGAGCTCGAGCGGCTGGAACGCGGCCGGGTGTTCTTCCGCGCTCCCGACGATGTGCAGCCCCTGGTGAAGCTGCGGTCGGTGGAGAACCTGCACGCCTATGCGGGTGAGGTTCCCGCGGTCACCGCTGACCGCAGCTCGCTCGAACTCATCGAACAGCACGTGCGCGGAATCAGCCTGGACGGCTGCGTGGCGCTCTACGAGCAGGTTGCGGGTCCCCTCTCAGACCCCAGCTTCCGAGTGACAGCCACCCGACGCGGCACACACGATTTCAACTCTCAAGAGGTCTCGGCGGCCGCTGGAGCCGGTGTGGTGGGGCGCTACGGCTGGCGGGTGGACCTGACCGGCTACGACCTGGAGGTGACGGTGGACGTGCGGGAGGACACCTGCCTGGTGGGGCTGCGGCTTAGCCCCGAGACCATGTCCCGCCGCAGCCGCGTGGAGCATGCCCACGCTTCGCTGAAGTCCACGGTGGCCTACTGCATGATCCGCATGCTGGGCGCGGGCGTAGATGACCTGTTCTGTGACCCCATGTGCGGGGCCGGCACGGTGCTGGTAGAGCGAGCCGAGTACGGGGCGGCCGGACGTCTCGTGGGCGGGGACAGGGACGAGAGGATGCTGGGCAAGGCCCGCGTCAACCTGGCGGCAGCGGGCGCCGAGGCGGCTCTCGTGCAATGGGACGCCCGCCGTCTGCCGCTGCTCAAGGACACCGTGGACCGCGTGGTCTGCAACCTGCCCTGGGGCCGGCGCGTGGGCAGCCACCGCGCCAATCTCCACATCTACCCCGGCTTCGTTCGATCCCTGGCCGCCGTGCTCAAGCCCGGCGGCAAGGCGGCGCTGCTGACCTTGGAGAAGCGCCTTCTGACCCGCCTCATCAAGCGGCACACGTGGCTGGAGCTTGCGGAGACCGTGCCGCTGTCGCTGGGCGGCCTGAAGCCTTCCATCTACCTGGTAACGAAGTCGGTCGGGGAGGGCGGAGATGATCATTGACTTCCACGCGCACATGGGCGCGGGCCCCGCGGGGAGCCAGGATCTGCTCCAGAGCAACATCACGCCGGAGATGATCATCGAGCCAGCCCGCGAGGCGGGCATTGACGCGACCGTGGTCTTCCCGGTGACCTATCCTACGTACCTGGCGGCCAATCGGGAGATCATGGACGCGGTGGCGCAGTATCCGGCCGAGCTGATAGGCTTCGCCCGCCTCAATCCCACCACCGAGAACGCTGTGGGAGAGCTGGAGGCGGCGGTCGAGGGGGGTCTGCGCGGGCTCAAGCTCCACCACGGCTGCGACGGCTTCGATCTGGACTGCGAGCAGGTCCACGCTGTCCTTGACCGCTGCGCCGAGCTGTCGTGGCCGGTTGTGTTCCACAGTGGCGGCGCCGTGCCGGAGCTAGTCGAGCTGGCGGGAGCCCACCCGGAGACAACTGTGGTGTTCGGGCATATGGGCTGCATGTGGGACTGGCAGGCGGCGCGCCAGTGTATCGCCGCCGCCCAGGAAATGGACAACGTGTTACTGGAAACCTCCAGCATGATGGTCATCTGGATGGTCGAGGAGGCGGGGCGCGCCGTGCCGGACAAGGTGCTGTTTGGCAGCGATGCGCCCGCCATGCATCCCAAGGTGGAGCTGGAGAAGGTCCGCTGCGCCCGGCTGCCGGACGAGACCAAGGCCAGGATCAGCGGCCATAACGCGGCGACACTGCTCGGCCTACCGTGAAAGGACACTGGAGAAGATGAGCGGACTGCCACTGCGTAACATCCGCGACCTGTGGGACAACTGCGTGGACAAGTGGCCCCTCAAGACGGCCGTCATCTACGAGGGGCGGAGCTGGAGCTACGAGGAGGCGGATGCGGTCATCCGCCGCCTGCGCGGGGCGCTCGCCGGCCAGTGGGGGCTGAAGAAGGGCGACCGCATAGCCATCGCCCTGCCCAACTGCGTCGAGTTCTTCTTCGCTCATTGGGCCAGTGTGCACCTGGGCGCCATCGTGGTGCCGGTCAACGTCAGACTGCGCCCCGACGAGATGCGCCACGTCGTCGGGGGCACCGATAGCGAGCTGGTCATCACCGACGCCGCCCTGTGGCCCACAGTGGAGGAGGCTATTCAGCCGCTGGATGGAGTGCGCCACGTGTTCGTCGTGGGTGAGGCGCCCGTGGGCGTGCAAGCCTACGAGTCCCTGCTGGCGGGGGAGCTGGAGATTGAGCTGCCCGCCATCTCCGGCGAGGATCTCGTCCTGGTCATGCACACCTCGGGCACCACGGGCGTGCCCAAGGGGGCGATGATCACCCACGAGAACCTCCTGTTCAACGTCAAGAACTGCCTGGTGGCCCATTCCTGGCGGCACGAGGACGTGCACCTGCTGGTGGCGCCCATGTTCCACTGCACCGCCCTCTACTCGATGCTGCCGGGGTCCGCGTATCTGGGCAGCACTATCGTCATCGCCCCCCGGCCCGACCTGCGGGAGCTGGTGGACCTCATTGAGACCCATCGCATCACCACCTTCATCGGCGTGCCCATGACCTTCAGCATGTTGACCCAGATGCCAGGCCTAGATGAGCGCGACCTGGGCAGCCTGCGCAGCATCTCATATGCGGGCTCGCCCATGGCGGCGCGCACGATCAAGCGCCTGCGAGAGAAGTTCCCGGGAGTGGAGCTGCGCAACTTCTTCGGCCTGACCGAGACCCTGTCGGTGACCCACGTGCTGCCCGACTGCGACGCCGACGAGCGGCCGGACTCGGTGGGCAAGGTGCTGCCGGACGTGGGCATGATGATCGCCAACCAGGACGGAGAGGAGGCACCGACCGGGGAGGTGGGGGAGCTGTGCCTGCGGCGTGAGAACGTGGCGCAGGGCTACTGGGGTCGGCCGGAGCTGTTGGAGGAGTCCTGCTTCGACGACTGGTTCCGCACGGGAGACCTCGGCTTCGTGGACGAGCAGGGCTACCTGTACCTGAGGGGCCGGCAGAAGGAGATGATCATCGTCGGCGGCGAGAACGTTTACGCCCTGGAGGTGGAGACCTGCCTACTGGCCCTGGAAGGCGTGAAGGAAGTGGCCGTAGTCGGCGTACCGGCGACCGGCGTGCGCGAGGCATTGGGGGAGCTGATCAAGGCGGTGGTGGTGGCCAAGGAGGGCGCCACTCTGACCGAGCGGGACGTCAAGCGACACTGTGTGGAACGCCTGAGCACGTACAAGGTGCCGCATCTGGTCGAGTTCCGCGAGGAGCTGCCGCGCAATCCGGCGGGGAAGGTGATGAAGAGGGAGCTGGTGTGAGCCGGCCGGCCTGAGCGAGGCCGGTCGGTGGTGGCCTGCCAGCCTCCGGGCTGCGCCTGGGTTTCGGCGTGGTCAGGGCTTGCGCCGCCGCTCAAGCAACCGGTGGTTCCAGCCGAAAACGTAAGGGGAGAGGGCCTTCGGGCTAGACCGAGGGCCCTCTTTCGCCGTCTGTGGGTCGGGAGGCTTGTCTTCATGAATCTGGTGGAGAGCATGGGCGTCGTGTCGCGGGCCCGCGGGCCGGTGCTGCCCTCAGCCCGGAAGGGCGCCGCGCTGGCCAGAGCCGTTGTGCTGGTCACCGTCTTCGTGATGCTGGAGATGGACGTGCTAGCCAAGGCCAGAGCTCTGGATGCCCGCGACCTGGTGGCGTTGATGGGCGTTGCCTACGTGGGCGTGAGCAGTTGGCTCGAGCTGGACGAACGCATCCCCGAACGGCTGCACTTGCCCTTCCTGGTGGCCGACCTGCTGCTCATCACCGCAGTCATCTACCTGGCCGGGGGCCTGGAGAGCGAGTATTACCCGCTGTACTACCTGCCCATCTTGCAGGCCAGCGTCAGGCTGAACTTCCGCGATGCGGTGAGCACCTCCATCCTGGCCGCGGCGCTGTATGCAGTGCTGGGATGCACGGAGGGGTTTCAGGTCTACATTCCCACCACCGCCTATCTGCGCATCACCACCTTCGCCGTATCGGCCCTGTTCATGGCTGCCTTCTTCGCCCTGCTGATGCGCGAGGCGCGCGAGCACAAGCAGAAGAACATCGAGATGAGCCGACTGCTGGAGGAGGTGCAGAGCAAGACGGAGGAGTTGGCCTCCGTCAACCAGCAGCTTCTGAGCAAGAACGAGGAACTGGAGCGGAACAAGCGGGAGCTGGAGGAAACCCAGGCGCAGTTGGTGGCCTCGCAGAAGCTGGCGGCCCTGGGTCAACTGGCCGGCAGCGTGGCGCACGAGCTGCGCAACCCGCTGGGCGCCATTAAGAACGCCGCCTACTTCCTGCGCCGCAAGTACGGCGGCGGCGAGGAACAGGTGGCCACGCTGCTATCGGTGATTGACCAGGAGATCGCCACCGGCGACCGCATCATCTCCTCGCTGTTGGACTTCTGCCGCGCGGAGCCGCTCAAGCTGCGCCCCACGGACGTCAGCGCCTGCCTTGAGGCGGCTCTGGAGAAGCTCGAGGGCAGCGATGGGGTGAGTGTGGTGCGCAAGCTGCCGCCGGACCTGCCACTGATCGCCGGCGATGCCAGCCAGCTCTACCTGGTGTTCACCAACATCATCGCCAATGCCATCCAGGCCATGCCCGAGGGCGGCGAGCTGCGGGTGGAGGCGCGGTCGGGCAACGGCGTCGTCGAGGTGGCGGTCCACGATACGGGCGTGGGCATTCCCGAGCAAGACCTGGAGAGGATCTTCGAGCCCCTGTATACGACCAAGACCCACGGCATAGGCCTGGGGTTGGTGGTCTGCAAGACCCTGGTGGAGCGCCACGGCGGCGAGATCGAGGTGACCAGCACGCCGGGCCAAGGCAGCAGCTTCGCCGTGAGGTTGCCCGTCGCCAGCGCACAAGCCGCCTCGGGGGAGAGCGATGGCCAAGACTGATGACCCGTCGGTGCTGGTAGTTGACGATGACCGCAACCTGCGTGTGACCCTGTCCATGATCTTGGCCGACGAGGGCTACGACGTACTCACCGCGCAGGACGCCCAGCAGGCGCTGGACCTGCTGGATGCGCGTCCGGTAGACGTGGTGCTCATGGACATCAAGATGCCGGGCATGCGCGGCGACGAAGCCTGCGCGAAGGCCAAGCGGATGCGGCCGGAACTGCCCGTGGTCATGATCACCGCGCACGTGGCCGAAGATCTGGCCCGGGGCGCGCTGGAAGCCGGTGCCGACTCGATTCACTACAAGCCTTTGGACGTGGATCGCCTGCTGCGACGCGTTGCCGAGCTGTGTACCGGGCGACAGCGCGCCGCCGCCCGCAGCATTTCGGTGGCATAGGCACAACGCGGTGGCCAGATGGACACGCCTGGGAGCCTGGGACGCATGGGCGGGGAGCCAACGGTACTGATAGTTGACGACGAGCCGGGGGCCCGGACCACCCTGGAGATGATACTCGAGGACGCCGGTTACGTCGCCGAGACGGCGCGGACGGGGAAGGACGCCCTGGCCCGCGCCAAGGCCCGCCGCCTGGAGGCCGCCCTCGTTGACGTCAGCCTCCCCGACCTGTCGGGCACGGAGGTGCTAACTGCCCTCAAGGAGCTCGATCAGGACATGGTCGTCATCATGGTCACCGGGCAGGCCTCTCTAGAGACCTCCGTCAAGGCCCTGGATGCCGGGGCCGCCGGTTACCTCATCAAGCCAGTGGACATGGACGAGCTGTTGGCCACGCTGCGCTCGGCCCTGGACAAGCGCCGGCTGCAACTGGAGAACCAGCAGATGCTGCGCCAGCTTATCCTGCTGTACGGGGCGGGGCGGGCCCTGGCGCAGTCCCTGGACATGGAGCCCACCCTGGGCGACTCCCTGGAGATCGTGTTAGTGGCCCTGGGCACGCAGGCTGGCGCGGTGTGGGTGCAAGACCGGGCGGGCAACGGCTTGAGGTTGCTCACGCACCGAGGACTGCCGGCGGCCGAGTTCGAGCGCATGGGCTTGCCCGATGATCTGGATGGCGTCCGCACCATAAAGGTGGCCCCGACCCGACCCGATGGCGCCGGCAACGGCGGCGAGGACGGCGACGCGGCAGGGCCCATGAAGCTGTGCTGCGTGCCTCTGCGGGCGGCCAGCAAGCTCAAGGGCGTGCTGGGCCTGGTCAACCCCCACCAGGACGATGGCCTCTGCTCCGAGGACGATGAGAAGCTGCTCCAGGCCGTGGGCGCCCAGATGGGCGTGGCCATCGAGAACATGCAGCTATACCAGGCCTTGCAGCAGACGCACCAGGAGCTGCGCGAGGCTCAGGCGCAGCTAGTGCAGTCGGAGAAGCTGTCAGCCGTGGGCCGCCTGGTCTCCGGCGTGGCCCACGAGCTCAACAACCCTCTGGCCGTAGTCATCGGCTTCGCTCAGTACCTGAGTCGAGTGGATGCCGACGAAGAGATGCAGCGCATCTACCAGCACATCTATGAGCAGGGCAAGCGCTGTAGCCGCACGGTGGAGAACCTGCTCACTTTCGCCCGTCGCTACGAGTCCGAGCGTGTGCGCACCGACCTCAACGAGGTGATTCGCTCAAGCCTGGAGCTGCTGCGGTACCAGCTGCGGGTGCACGGCATCGAGGCGGAGGTCGAATTGGACCCAGACCTGCCGCCGCTGATGGCCGATCCCCATCGGCTCCAGCAAGTGTTTGTGAACATCATCGGCAACGCCTATCAGAGCATGGCCGACAACGGGGGGCAGGGACAGTTGCGCGTGTCCTCGGGCAGGGATGGCGACCGGCTGTGGGTGAGCTTCGCCGACTCGGGGCCGGGCATCTCCCAGGAGGATCTGCCCAAGGTGTTCGAGCCCTTTTTCACCACCAAGCCCGTGGGCGAGGGGACGGGCCTGGGCCTGAGCATATCCTACGGCATCATCCGCGAGCATGGTGGCAGCATTCGCGTGGAGTCGGAGGAGGGGAAGGGCGCTACCTTCACCGTGGAGCTGCCGCTGACCAGCGTGGCCGACACGGAGGAGGAAGCGCCGGCCCCGGAGGCCTTGGGCCTCGACCGCCTGCGCGGACGCCGCGTCTTGGTGGTGGATGACGAGGAGGGCATGGTGGCGTTGATGCAGCAGATCATGCGCGGCGCCGAGGCTCAAGTGGCGGCCGTGGGGGACGGCCAGGCGGCGCTGAATCAGGCGCTGGAGGGGGACTTCGACCTGGTGATTGCCGATCTGAAGATGCCCAGTATGGACGGACAGCGCTTCTACGAGTTGCTGCGCGAGCAGCGGCCGGAACTGGCCGGACGGGTGATATTCTGTAGCGGCGACACGGTGAGCCCGGAGACCACTCAATTCCTGGCCGACAGCTGCCGACCTTACATCAACAAGCCCTTCACCGTTGAGGAGTTGGCGGTGGCGGTGCAGGAGGCTCTGGGGGAGTAGGCAGCCTTGGGTGAGCAGGCGTCACTACTCATCGTGGACGACGATCCTGCCGTCACCGAGCTGCTGTCGCTGGTGCTGGGCAAAGCGGGCTACCGGTGTGTGGTCGCTCACAGCGGCCAGCAGGCGCTGGCGATGGCCGCGCCGCACGCCCCCGCAGCCGCCCTGCTGGACATCGCCATGCCCGGCATGGACGGCATCACCCTCTTGGAGCGCATGAAGGCGGCCCAGCCCGACATGGCCACGGTAATGGTCACCGCCAACGGGTCCGCGCAGGCGGCCATGGAGGCCGTGCGGCGGGGCGCCGATGACTACATCGTCAAGCCCTTCCAGGACGAGGCACTGGTCTGGAGCGTCCAACGGGCCCTGCGCATGCGGCAGTTAGAGGTGGAGAACCGGCAATACCGCGACGACCTCGAGCGCAAGGTACGAGACCGTACACGGGAGCTGGCCGAGCGCATCAGGGCCGAGCGAGGGCTGTTCCTGGGGGCCATCGAATCGCTGTGCGCTGCGCTCGAGGCGAAGGACGCGGGTACCCAGGGGCACTCCCGCCGCGTGGCCGACTACGCGGCCCTGGCCGCCAGGGAGATGTGCTTGGCGGAGGAGGACGTGGGCCAGGTGCGTCTGGCCGGGCTGCTGCACGACGTGGGCAAGATCGGGGTGCCGGAGGCGCTGCTCAACCGGCCCGAGGCCCTATCTGAGGACGAGTACGCGCGTGTGATGGCGCACGCGGAGACGGGAGCCGACATCCTGGCGACGATCCCCGGCCTGGCGCCGGTGGCCGTCTGGATCCGCCACCACCACGAGCAGTACGACGGCCGGGGGCACCCCGACGGGCTGGCCGGGACCGACATCCCCCTGCCCAGCCGCATCATAGCCGTGGCGGACGCCTACGATGCCATGACCTCGTCGCGCCCGTACCGAGAGGCCCTGAGTGAGAGCCAGGCGCGGCGGGAGTTGGCCGCGCAGCGGGGGCGGCACTGGGACCCGGTGGCGGTGGACCGCTTCCTGTCTGCTCTGCGGGGGGCGCCGACCGATTCAGTGGATGGGGGGACACAGGGCCATGAGCACCATGCCGAGCGCTGAGCACAGGCTGAACGTCTTGGTTGCGGACGATGAGGAGGATGTGCTTGAGGTGTTCCGCATGGCCCTGGAGCCCAGGGGCCACCGCGTGACCACGGTCGGCACCGGGCTGGAGGCCGTGGAGAGGGCTGGCGCCGAGCACTTCGACGTCGCCTTCCTCGATGTGGCCATGGCTCCCATGGACGGCCTTTCCACACTGGCGCGCCTGAAGGAGGCCTCCCCCCAGACGAAGGTGATCATGATCACGGCCTTCTACAGCGACGAGCTGTCCCAGCGGGCGCGGGGCGACATCGTGGGCGCGGCCATGCACATGGGCGCCAAGGGCTGCCTGCGCAAGCCCTTCGAGCTGGACGCTATCGTGCGGGCCGCCGAGTACTTCGGCGGCCAGGGGGCGCCGCCCCAGAGACAGCCCTCGCCCAAGTCGGCACCGGCTCGGCCTCGCGTGGTCATAGTCAGTCACGAGACCGAGGACCTCGAGGCTCTGTGCCAGTGCTTGCAGTCCGAGCAGTGGGAAGTGGTGTCTGCGCGGGACGCTGAAGAGGCACTGACCCACATGCGCGACCGTACGCCGGATGTGGTCATCTGCGAGCAGACCGTGCCCACCATATCTGGAACGGAGCTGCTCGAGCTGGTGCAGCGCGAGTTTCCCGACTGCCTGCGCGTGCTGGCCACGGAGGCCCCCGACGAGCAGGCCCGCAGTGCGGCCGCCAAGAGCGCGCAGATCCTGGTGGGCAAACCGTGGCAGGAGGAGCACTTGCGTCGGCTGGTGCGAGAGGCCCTGCTGGAGAAGCAGAGCGCCTGACTGCACACGCGGCCGCCTCGCAGGAACCCAGGCGCCAGGCCGAGCGGGCCTGGCGCCTTTCTTCGTGTGTTTCTGGGCCTTGCTACGCAGGGGCGAAGGGTGCGTGCGGTGAATACTAACCGACTAGCCTGGACCGACCGGGAGGGATCGGGATGCCCAACGTCTACTGCAATCAGTGTGGCGCCGTTAATGACTCGGCGCGCCCCACATGCACTATGTGTTCTGCCGCCCTGGGACAGCCGGGCGGCGGCAACGCATGTGCGGCGTGCGGGCACGATAATCCCGTGGGCGCGGTACACTGCTCTGCTTGCGGGCAAGCCCTCGTTCAGGCGGGTGCCGCGGCCACGACCGACCTGGGCGCCGCGCCACCTCAGGACCTGGGCGCAGCCCCACCTCCCGCTCAAGTCCCTGGTCAGCCCCCAGTTCAGCCTGGGGCCCCCGCGCCGCCCCCTCAGGCGCCTGCGCAACCCGCGGCGCCTCCACCAGCCCCGCCGCCCGCTCAGCCCCTTGGGCAGCCACCGGCGCCTCCCCCGGCCGCGCCCCCGACACAGCCTCCGGCGGCAGCCGCGCCTCCTCCTGGGGCGCCGACTCCCGCCGCGCCTGCCGCGCCGCCCAGCGGTGTGGACTTGAGCGACCCCAGCACGTGGGAGCTGGACTTCGACGATGAGCCGGCGCCTGCCGCGCCGCCGCCGACACAGCCTCCCACGGCCGCGCCTGCGCCGCCTGAGGGGCAGCCTCCGGCCCCGCCTGGCACCGTGGACTTGGGCGCGCCGCCTCCAGCGGACGTAGGCCTGGCGGGGGAGCCCGTGGCGGATCTAGGTGCCGCCCAGCCGCCCCCGGCGGCTGCTCCGGCGGGAGTAGAGGGCGCTCGTCCGGGCGAAGTGATCTGCCCTAAGTGTGGGATGTCCACCCGCAGCGGGGCCGACTGCGAGTGGTGCTCGGC
>JBHIEF010000055.1:0-22217 GCA_046760465.1 Armatimonadota bacterium
TGGGGCACGGGCTCTGGCTTCTGGGGTGTGGCCCGAGCGGCGCGGACGCGGTCGCGCCAGGTGCGCAGGCGCTCGGAGGGGGGCCGGGGCTCGTAGGCAGGCAGGCCGAGGACGTCGTGCAGCACCATCAGGGCCGCTTCCTTGTCTGGGATCCACCCTTCCGTGTTCTCTGGATCGTGGCGGATGAGCGGCCGCAGGTAGAACCCGACGCACAGGGGGCAGCCGTCCTCGCACCCGCACTCCTTGATGTATGACGTGGTTGCCGCGAGCACCTCCTCGATCTGCTCGAAGGCCCTCTCAGCGTAGCCCATGCCGCCCTGGTAGTTGTCGAAGATGAAGGTGGCCTGCGGCTCGAAGCCATGGGCCAACGTCTGGGAGGCGTCTGGGGCCTCGCTACAACGCACGTCGAGCGGGTAGCAGTGGGCGTAGGCGGCGGTGATGACCATGAGCGCCTGCCCGAGACCGTAGTCGGCCTCCTCCCAGCGGCGCTGCAAGGCCAACAGGCGCTTGATGGTTGCCTGCTGGGGGATGACCCAGTACGAGTAGGTGTTGAGCACGTGGGGCGGCAGGTTGACCGGCTGGCGGTCGAAGGGCTCGCGACTCCAGAACCTCATCTTGTCGTAAGCGCTTGTGTTGAAGTGCGCGTCCACTTCTCCGAACCATACCTCGCCCCCCGGCAACTGCCTCTTGGCCTCCACGGAGTGGATGACGGCGACCCCGCGCCCGCCCAAGGGCGAGGTGTAGTAGTCAACATCGGCCTTGCAGAGGAGCGCGCGGTTCTGCTCCAGGTCCAGCTCCTCCACGACGTAGGTCTCGCCCAGGTGGATGTAGACCGCGCCGGGGTGCAGGATCGGGTAGGCGCTCATCTGGTCAATGCTGCCGATGACGACCTCCTGGCGCGGGTCGGTGACGTCAACGATGTTGAAGGTGTGGCTGGTGATGTTACGCAGGCTGACCTTCTGGGCGGGACGGCCGGGCGCCGTGTAGTACCAGCGGCGGTTCATGCGGCGGGCCATTCGCTCCTGCTCCATAAGTGCGAGCACGGGCTCGGCCATCTCGCCAAAGCGACTCAACTCCTCTTCGGTGATGGGTAGCTCCTGGGCAGCGCAGGCGAGCTGCCCCGCTAGGATGTGGTGGTTCTCGGGCGAGATCAGCGCCAGCTCGTTGGCCTTGCCGAAGAAGTAGTCGGGGTGGTGCATCAGGTACTGGTTGATGGAGGTGTCGTAAGCGACCAGGATGGCGAGCGACTCCTCCTGGCCGCGGCCGGCCCTACCGGCCTGCTGCCAGGTGCTGGAGATGGTGCCCGGGTAGCCGACGATGACGGAGGCCTCCAACCCGCCTACGTCTATGCCTAACTCCAGGGCAGTGGTGCTGGTGACGCCCAGGAGGTCGCCGTTGAAGAGGCGCTGCTCGATCTCGCGGCGCTCGCTGGGCAGGTAGCCGCCGCGGTAGCTGGTGACCTTGTCGGCGCGGCGGGGAGCGACGCGCGCCAGGGCCTCGTGCCAGTAGCGCGCCAGCAGCTCCGCCGAGGTCCAGTTCTTGGCGAAGGCGATGGTGCGCACGTCGCGGGAGACGAGCTGTGCCATGAGCTCGACGGCCTCGACGTTGGCACTGCGGCGGCGCTGCGTGAGCTGGTCAACGATGGGCGGGTTCCAGAAGGCGAACTTCTTCGGCCCGCGCGGAGCGCCGTCGTCGTCAATGAGCGTCATGGCGCGCTCGGTGAGCATCTCGGCGTGCTCGCGCGGGTTGGCTATGGTTGCCGAGCAGCAGATGTAGGTCGGCTGGGAGCCGTAGCGCTCGCACAGCCGGTTCAGGCGACGGAACAGATTGGCACAGTGTGAGCCGAAGATGCCGCGCATGGAGTGCAGCTCGTCCACAACCACGTAGCGGAGATTGGCCAGGAACCGCTGCCACTTGGTGTGCACGGGGAGGATGCTGACGTGCAGCATGTCCGGATTGGTGAGGATGACGGTGGAGGTGTCGCGCAGCTTGGCCCGGACGCCGCGGCTGGTGTCGCCATCGTAAGTGGCGATGGGCCCCAGGACCTCGCCCATCTGCTGGTACTCGCGCAGCCGGCGGAGTTGGTCCTGGGCCAGGGCCTTAGTGGGGAAGAGGTAGAGCGCAGTGGCCTCGGGCGCGACAACGGCGCTCTCTAGGATGGGGATGGTGTAGCAGAGCGTCTTGCCGCTGGCGGTGCCGGTCACGACTACCATGTCCTCGCCGCGGCGGGCGGCGTCCGCGGCCCGGGCCTGATGTGAGTAGAGCCGCCCGAAGCCCTGCGCCTCCAGCATCTGTCGGACCACCGGCGGCAGCGGCTCGGCCAGCTCGGCGTACCGGGCCTCACGCGCCGGAAGGTCCTCCAGGTGCGCGATCTGCCCGCGGTACGAGGCCGAGCTCTGGAGCTCTTCGAGAAAGCCAGAGGCGTCCATTGCAGTGGTCTCCGGGCGGGAGTGCAGCGGTCACACAGTATACATGCGCCGCTGCCGCGCGACAAGTAAGGGGAGGTGTGCGCCGAGGTGGCGGATCAAGCTGCGTGAGGCCTGAATCGGCGCAGCCGCAGGGAGTTGCTCACTACGCTGACGGAGCTGGCGGCCATGGCGGCGGCGGCGATCATGGGGTTGAGCAGGCCGAGGGCGGCCAGGGGGATGGCCGCTGTGTTGTAGCCGAAGGCGAAGAAGAGGTTCTGCTTGATGTGCTTCATGGTGCGGCGGCTGAGCTCAATGGCCCGCACCACTCCCATCAAGTCACCGCTCACGAGAGTGATGTCGCCGGCCTCGATGGCCACGTCCGTGCCGGTTCCGATGGCGATGCCGATGTCGGCCTGAGCCAGGGCGGGGGCATCGTTGATGCCGTCGCCCACCATGGCCACGCGTCGCCCCTGCTCCTGAAGCTGCTTGATCTGAGAGGCCTTCTGGTCGGGGAGCACTTCGGCCAGCACCTCGTCAATGCCCGCCTGGGCGGCGATGGCCCGCGCCGTGCGCTGGTTGTCGCCGGTGAGCATGATGACCCGCAAACCTAGCTCCCTCAGCAGGCTCACGGCCTCTATGGAGGTTTGCTTGAGCGTGTCGGCGAGGCCGATTGCGCCGGCAACGCGGCTCCCACGGGCGACCAGGATGGCGGTCTGTCCCTCCGCCTCCATCTCCTCGCACACGCCCGCCGCGGCCGACGTCTGCACCGCTTCCTGCGCCATGAGACGTTCGCTGCCGGCAAGCAGCGGTGCACCGTCGAACTGCGCGCGAACGCCCTTGCCGGGGACGGCCCGGAAGTCCGTGACGTCCGCCAGCTCGAGGCCGCGCTCCTGCGCGGCCCGCACAATTGCCTGGGCCAGGGGATGCTCCGAGTTGCGCTCGATGGCGGCGGCCAGACGCAGGAGCTCCTCCTCGCCTGCTCCATCCAGAGGGCGCAGGGCCACGACCTCCGGCTCGCCCCTGGTGAGCGTGCCCGTCTTGTCGAGCACGATGGTGTCCAGCTCGCAAGCCGCCTCGAGGGCCGCCGCCTGGCGGATGAGGATGCCATGCTCGGCGCCGAGGCCCGTGCCGACCATGACGGCCGTGGGCGTGGCCAGTCCCAGGGCGCAGGGGCAGGCGATGACCAGCACAGCCACCGCGTTGATGAGGGCCGCTGCCAGAGGGTTGTCTGACTGGCCGAACGCATACCAGAGCACGAAGACGGCCACGGCGACGCTGATGACCGCCGGCACGAACACACCACTGACTCGGTCGGCCAGGCGCTGAATGGGCGGCTTGCTGCCTTGGGCCTCCTGTACGAGGCGGACAATCTGCTGGAGGGCGGTGTCGCGCCCCACCCTGGTGGCCTCGAACCGCAGTGCCCCCTCCCTGTTGATGGTGGCGCCGATGACCTCGTCGCCCTCGGACTTCTCCACGGGAATGCTCTCGCCGGTGATCATGGACTCGTCCACGGCCGAGTGACCCTCGGTGACCACGCCGTCCACCGCGATCTTCTCGCCGGGGCGGACCAGCACGATGTCGCCCGGCCGGACCTGTTCGACCGGCACCCGCACCTCGTCGCCATCGCGGATGACAGTGGCGTCCTTGGCGGCCAGGCCCAACAGCTTGCGGATGGCGGCCGAGGTCCGGCCTTTGGCTCGTGCCTCCAGAAAGCGCCCCAGGGTGATGAGCGTCAGGATGATGGCGGCGGTGTCGTAGTAGACGTGGCCGCCCTCGGCGAAAAAGGTGTAGGCCAGGCTGTAGGCGTAGGCGGCCGTGGAGCCCATGGCGATGAGCACGTCCATGTTGGGGGCCAGGTGGGCCAAGGCTGCCGCGCCACGCCGGTAGTACTGCCACCCGAGCAGGACCTGCACTGGAGTGGCCAGGGCGAAGAGGACGTAGAGCTTGTGGGGAAAAGCGGCCCAGACACTCAAGATGAAGATGGGCACGCTGAGTGCGGCGCCCATGATGACCAGGTTGCGTTGGTAGGCGGTCTCTGCCGCCTTGCGTTCCTGCTCGTCATCGGGCCCGGCGCCGGCCTCCTCGGTGACGCGTGCCTCATAGCTCCCCGCGGAGGCCACTGCTCCAAGCAGATCGGCGAGCTCGGCGCGCTCTGGGTCGTAGAGGACGGTTGCGCTCTCGCTGCCGTAGTTGACCGCGGCCTCGCTCACGCCATCCACGGCGGCCAGCGACTGCTCGATGCGATTGACGCAAGAGGCGCAGGAGATGCCCGAGATGCCGAGCACGGCGCGGCGCTGGCGGCCGTCCGTAGCCGCCCTGGCGCGGTAGCCGGCCGCCTCGACGGCCTGGACGAGGTGGCCGGCGCCCACCCTCGACGGGTCGAGCTCCACATGCGCGCGCTCGGCCGCGAAGTTGACGGAGGCCGTGCGCACGCCTTCCACGCCCTGAAGGGCCTTTTCGATGGTCTGTGCGCACGAGGCGCAGCTCATGCCCTCCAGGGCAAGCTCAACTCTGGTTGTCGGCTCGGCGCCCACGGCTGTCCTCTCAAGGCGGTCCGTCGTCCACCGGCACATCATACCCCCGTATGCGCCGGCTGTCACCGGGCCGGGTCACTCGGTGCAACGCGTGCATTGGGACGACCGGTTCCCTACACCAGGCCACTTTGACACCGTCTTCACCTTCGTGTATCATGCGCCCTCGGCTCCGCCGCACCAAGATGGCTATGCCTTCACCCCGTCTAAGAGCCCTGGGACGCGTCCTGGCCGAGTACGCCGACCGCGCCGGTCCGCCCATCACGCTGGCGCTGCTGATTGCCTATTTTGCGCTCAGTACCGATCGCTTCTGGCAGGCCGACAACTTCGTCAACATCGGCACCCAGGAGGCGGCCCTCGGCATCGTGGCGGTGGGAGAGACGCTGGTCATCATCTCTGCGGGCATTGACCTGTCGGTCGGCTCGGTGGTGGCCCTGTCGGGTGTGGTGGCGGCAGTGGCGGCCCGCAAGGGCGTGCCCCTGTGGGGAGCCGCGTTGTTCGGTATAATCGTAGGCGCGGCCCTTGCGGTCACACTGTTGCGCAGGACCCGAGTGCCGGCGGCGGGTGTGGTGGCGTTGGGGGCGGCCGCAGCCGTGGCCCTGGCCGCCGCAACGGCCTCGGCGGGTGCCGCACCCATCTGGGTGGCGGCAGTCATGGGGATCGCGGCCGGGGCCTTGGCCGGCGCGTGCTCGGGGCTGGTTACCGCTCTGGCGCGGATGCCCTCCTTCGTGGTCACGCTGGGGATGATGCTGGTCTGTCGTGGCGCGGCGCATGTGCTCCAGGAGCGCAAGACGGTCATGCTGCCGGCCAGTTTTGAGGTCCTGCGTAAGCCCTGGGAGGTGGGGTTGGCCCAGGACCTGGCGCTGAAGATACCGCCTCTGCTCATGGTCGTAGCCGTAGTGGCCGTGCTGATGGCCCTTCTGCTACGCCATACGCCGTTGGGCCGCTACGCATACGCGTTGGGCGGCAACCGAGAGGCCGCTCGCCTGTCAGGTGTGCCGGTCGCGGGCACTGAGGTAGCAGTCTTCACTATCTGCGGCCTGTTGTGCGGCCTGGCCGGCGTGCTGCTGGCTGGGAGGCTGGGCGGGGTCTCTCCCACCAGTGGGGAGTTCTATGAGCTACGGGCCATCGCGGCCGTGGTCATAGGCGGGACGAGCCTGATGGGAGGGCGCGGCGCCGTGGGGGGGACCATCGTGGGGTTCCTCATCATGGGCGTGCTGCGCAACGGCCTGAACTTGAAGGGCGCGGAGCCCCCTTGGCAGAAGATAGCCGTGGGAACCACCATTATCATCGCCGTCTTCCTGGACCACCTGCGCAGACGGCGACGCGCCGGATAGGGGGATCAGCCATGCCGCTCAGGGCAACGTTGTGTGCCTCACTGCTCGGCCTCATGCTGCTGGTGGCCGTAGGGTGCCAGCCCAAGGAGCCGCCGGAGGCCGTGGACAAGCCCGTTCTCGGAGTGGAGGAACCGAAGTACACCATTGGCGTCGTCCCCAAGGGGACGACGCACATCTTCTGGGAGTCTGTGCGCGCGGGAGCATTGGCCGCCGGCGACGAGTTGGGTGCCAAGATCATCTGGAATGGCCCTGCGGTGGAGACGGACATCGAGGGGCAGAAGAGCATCCTGGAGGACTTGGTCACCAAGGGCGTGGATGCGCTGGTGGTGGCCGCGTGTGACGCGGATGCGCTCACTCCTACGCTTCAGGAGGCCAAGGACGAGGGCATTCCGGTAGCGACCATTGACTCCGGCATCAGCGATACGGAGCTGCCGCTTTCCTACGTGGCCACGGACAATGTGGCTGGGGCCGAGCTGGCGGCCCGGAAGCTGGCGGAGCTCATCGGGGACGAGGGGGAGGTGGGGTTGATGCCCTTCATCCAGGGCGCGGTGAGCTCGGACGAGCGGCAGCGGGGATTCGAGCAGGAGATCGCCCGCCACCCCAACATCAGGCTCGTCATCACCCTCTACTCCGAGAGCGACCTGGAGAAGGGCAAGACCGCCGCGGAGGACATGCTGACGCGGAACCCCGACCTGGCCGGCATCTTCGCAGCCAACGAGCCGGGCGGCGTGGCCACGGCGCGGCTGCTGGAGGAGCGCGGGCTCGCCGGCAAGGTGAAGCTGGTGGCCTTCGATGCCTCCGAACCCGAGATCGAGGCGCTGCGCGCGGGCACCATCCAGGCGCTCATCGTGCAGAACCCGTTCCGCATGGGGTACGAGGGTGTGACTGCCGTTGTCAAGTACCTGAACGGCGAGGAGGTCGAGCCGCGCATAGACACCGGCGTCACGGTGGTGACCCAGGAGAACATTGACGACCCGGAGGTGCAGGAGCTCCTGCACCCGCCGGGCGTGGAGTAGACAGCACACCCGGATGCGTTCGCTGCGCTGTGGCTCGATCGTCCGGCGTGTACAGGTTGCGCCGACGAATGGCTGTAACAATACGTTTAAGAGCACTTTACAGCCTCTGGGCGAGGACCTATAATCACCGGTGGCGTGCCGTGGCTTGATGAGAGTTCCGCCGCGACCTGCATGTGAGGTCACGACGGACGTTCCGTCCAGCGGGGAACCGCTAGGGGAGGGCGTTGTCGGCGGCTTGCGAGAACCGTGAGGGCTAGGTGCTCCTGCTGCTCCTCACTGCGCCCCACCGAATCCGCCCCATGCGGGCAGCACAGTAGACGGAACTTCATCGCCCTGACATCCGTTCCGCAGTGTGGCAGGCTGGGTAGAGGATGAGCGGTACGGCCTCTGGCTGACCCGGCCGTGCCCGCGAGGTCTTCAGGCTCGGTTGGAGGTGTATCTGCGATGTCGTCAGCCGCCGACGAGACTGAACGAGAGGAACTCTATCGAAGCCTCGTCGAGGGCATTCAGGACGTGCTCTTCGCAGTGGACTCCAAGGGCGTATTCGTGTTCGTCAATCAGCGTGTGGAGGAGCTGACCGGTTACCGGCCCGACGAGCTGGTGGGCCGGCACTTCAGCGCGGTGGTCGCGGCCGAAGCCATGGAGCAGACCGCACTGGCCCTGCTGGTGTCCGACGAGCACAGCCGCGGGCCCGAGCGGGTGCACAGCCTGTGGCGGACGCGGCAGGGCGAGACGATCCCGGTGGAGCTGAGCGTGAAATCGCTTCCCGCCCCCGGCGGGCCGGCGCGCAAAGTGGGCCTGGCGCGCGACGCCCGAGACCGTCGCGAGCTGGCCAAGCAGATGGCGGAGTGGACCACGGAGCTGGAGAGCCTGGCCGTGCAACTGCGGGAGACCAACGAGAGGCTGTTTGAGCTGGCCGCCACGGACCAGCTAACGGGTGCCTTCAACCGGCGGGTACTGCTACAGCGCATCCGGGAGGAGGTCAGCCGGGCGGCTCGCTACGACGGTCAGCTCTCGGTTCTGTTCCTCGATATTGACGGATTCAAGTCCTGCAACGATGAGTACGGTCACCAGATTGGCGATGTCGTCCTGAAGAGGTTCACCGAGCTCCTGAACAAGGAGCTGCGCACGTGCGACAGCGTGTACAGGTATGGCGGCGAGGAGTTCGTGGTATTGCTGCCCGAGACTCGCGCCCTGGCTGCGCAGACGCTGGCCGACCGGGTACGGGATGCGGTGGCGCGCAGCTCACTGGCCGCAGACGAGACCGGCGACGGCCCGCGCATCACAGTCAGCATTGGAGTGACCGAACTGATGTCGGGCGACGAGGATGCAGAGAGGCTGTTGACGCGCGCCGACTGCGCCATGTACGCCGCCAAGGCGCGCGGTGGCGACTCCGTGTGCCTCGCTTCCATAGAAGCGACCTCCGCCGCTGAATAGGGTTAGTCTCCCAGCGGCCGGCCGTGCCCGTGGTGCCCACCCTCGGGCGGCAGCCACCCCCTGCCAACTTCCCGCAGCAGTCCCCCGCGTAGATGCCGGACAAACGGAAGGCCAGCAGCCTGCCGTCAGCGAACTCTCATTGGGACTGCGCTCACCTGGGTAGGATGCGGGCACGGCCCGCGTTGGCGCGTGCTGCCCCCCCAACCGATGCAGCAGGGGAGTGTGACCTCTATGACGACGAAACCGCGTTTCCCACGAGCGACCTGGATTGCGCCAGCCCTGGTGCTCGCCGTCCTGTCGGCGAGCGGACCGGCATTGGCCATCTCGGTGATAGTCAACGGCCGGCCGCTGCCCGACTACCCGCCCGCGGTACAGCGCAGTGGCCGCGTGCTGCTGCCCATGAGGATGATCTTCGAGGCGCTGGGGGCCCAGGTGAAGTGGGAGGCGGCCACCCAGACGGCCATTGGCGTCCGCGGCGACACCACCGTGCGCATGAGCATAGGCGACCGACGCGCGTGGATCAACGAGCGCGTGGTTCTGCTGGACGTGGCGCCGCAGCTCATCGGCGGTAGCACCTATATGCCGGTGCGCTTCCCCGCAGAGGCCTTCGGGGCCAACGTCGGCTGGCAGGGAGCGACCCAGACAGTGGAGATCAGCCTGGCGCCACTGGCGGAGCCGCCGGAGGAGCCAGTCCAGCCGCCGCCACCGCCCCCGGAGCCGGTGGAGCCCCCTCCGACCCAGCCAGGCGAGCCGACACCACCCCCAGAGCCTCCGCCGCAGCCAGGCAGGGCCGTTGGGGTGGTGGAGGCGGTGCGCACGACCGGCCTTGGCAGCATAGCCCTCAAGGTCGAGGACGACCTGGTGGTCTACAACGTTGTGGAGGACACGATCATCCTGCGACAGGGGCGACAGGCGTCGCTGGGCGACGTGCAGCCTGGCGATCAGGCGGAGGTCCGCCACGATGGTCGCGGTAACGCGGTGGTCGTGCAGGCCACGTACGAGGAGCTGCGCGGGCAGATCGCCGCCAAGGCCGGCAACAAGCTGCTGCTGGAGGACGGTAGGCTGCTGGTGCTGCGGCCCACGGTGAGGGTTGTCGGCCCGGACGGGGAAGAGCTCAAGCTGGCGGACCTGAAGCCGGGAGATGAGGTGGTCCTGCACCTGACGCCGGGGACGGATTCGGTCAGTCGGGTCGAGCGCGAGCGTGCGCCGGTCGAAGAGCCAGTCGTGGAGCCGGCCGAGCCGGAGACCCAGCCGCCTCCGCAGATTGACCTGTTCTTCCACGAGGAAGAGGAGCCGCTAAGGGCGGGCGACGTGCTGGAGGTGACCCTGGTGGGCACGCCCAACGGCGAGGCCTGGTTCGACATCGGCGACAAGGTGGAGCACATCGAACTGCGCGAGGCCCGGCGGCAGCGAGGAACCTACCAGGTCGAATGGGTGATCCCCGACGACGTCAATGCGATCGGCGTGAATCTGTACGGGCACTTGGAGGTGGAGGGCCAGGAGGCTGAGGTGGCGCAGTCGGAGGAGCCCGTGGTGATTGACACCACGCCGCCCACCATAGGGGAGGTCGCGCCCGAGGACGGGACGATCTTGCGCAATAGCCAGCCCAACATCCTGGCCCTGATTGACGACGCCAACGGTTCCGGCGTGGCCGAGGCGACGCTGGAGCTATTCGTCAACAACCGACGCCGCGAGCTGACGTACCGAGCCACCAGACGGTTCCTGTCGGCGGTGCCAGCGCCGCTGCCGGACGGCGAGGTGGAGGTTATCGCCACGGTCATGGACGAGGCCGGCAACAGAGCCGAGAAGAGCTGGTTCTTCATCGTGCAGACAGGTGGCGCGCCGGCGATCGCGGTCAGACACGATGCGGGCGAGCCGCTGCGACCGGGCGAGACGCTGCAAGTCAGCCTTACGGGCCCGGCCGGAGGCACGGCCACCTTCGACGTAGGCGATCTGGCCCTCGGCATCGAGATGACTGAGAACGCGCTCGACCCCGGCCGGTACGACGGAGTCTACCGGGTCCCCTTCCTGGCGGAGGGGCGGGAGGTGGACATCGTGGGCCACCTGGTCACCGCCGGCGGGCAGGAGCTGACCGGCGAGGCCACGGCAGCGGTCACGTTCTTGCCGGGCGAACTCCCAGCCCCCACCATCAGCGTCCCGCGCGAGGGGCAAACGTACCGCCAGCGGACGCTTGCCGTAGAGGGTGAGAGCATCCCGCTGGCCCGCGTCAAGCTCAAGCTGGAGTACACCGCCAAGGGGCGCATCACCGGCCTGCCGTATGCGGGCGTGCTGGCCGACACGGAGGTCGCCACCGACGCCGAGGGGGACTTCCGCAGCGATCCCATCAGCCTCACCGTCCCGGTCCTGCTGCCCCGGGACGTCAGATACAAGCTGACGGTAGTAGCTGTGGGCCCTGCGGACGAGGAGTCCGAGCCCACAGTCGTCAACTTCCTGCCCGGCCGGTAGGAGGCGGCAGAGGACGAGCGCCGCGGCGGGATGGTGCCGTCCGCGGTCGGCAGTGCTGCACTGTGGCGCCATCAGGAAGAACGGGTGTTACGCATGGCCGAGAACAAGATCGTGCTGGCCGAGAAGGACATGCCTGACCAGTGGTACAACGTCCTGCCGGATCTGCCGGCGCCCCTGCCACCGCCCATCCACCCCGGCACGGGCCAGCCCATCGGGCCAGACGACCTGGCCCCGTTGTTCCCGATG
This sequence comes from Armatimonadota bacterium, assembly GCA_046760465.1. Classification (GTDB taxonomy): domain Bacteria; phylum Armatimonadota; class Zipacnadia; order JAUWAU01; family JBHIEF01; genus JBHIEF01. The sequence goes on from JBHIEF010000055.1 coordinate 11,442, forward strand.
GGCCTGATCCTGCAAGAGGTCAGTCAGGAGCCGTGGATACCGATTCCGGACGAGGTGCGCACGGCGTATCTGCGCTATCGGCCCACGCCGATGTACCGGGCGCGCTTCCTGGAGGAGGCGCTGGCTACTCCCGCCAGGATCTACTACAAGTACGAGGGCGTCAGCGGGCCGGGCAGCCATAAGCCGAACACGGCGATTGCGCAGGCGTACTACAACAAGGAGGAGGGCGTCAAGCGCCTCACCACGGAGACCGGCGCGGGGCAGTGGGGCAGCGCGCTGGCCTTCGCCACCTGCATCTTCGGGCTCGAGTGCACCGTCTACATGGTCAGGGTCAGCTACGAGCAGAAACCCTATCGGCGGTCCATGATGAACGTGTGGGGGGCGGACGTAACGCCCAGCCCCTCCGAGCAGACCGAGGCCGGCAGGAAGGTCCTGGCCGACGCCCCAGACTCGCCGGGTAGTCTGGGCATCGCCATCAGCGAGGCCGTGGAGGATGCGGCCACCCACGACGACGCCAAGTACTCGCTGGGCAGCGTGCTCAACCACGTGCTGCTGCACCAGACCATCGTGGGGCAGGAGACGAAGAAGCAGTTCGAGATGGCCGGCGACTTCCCCGACGTGATCGTCGGCTGCGTGGGCGGGGGCAGCAACTTCGCGGGGCTCTTTCTGCCCTACATGCCCGACAAGGCGAGCGGCAAGGACATGGAGTTCATCGCGGTTGAGCCCACGGCGTGCCCCACGCTCACGCGCGGCCCCTACCGCTACGACTTCGGCGACGCCGTCGGCCTTACTCCGCTGATCAAGATGTATACCCTGGGCCACGGGTTCGTGCCGCCGCCCGTGCACGCGGGTGGCCTGCGCTATCACGGCGATGCTCCGATCCTCTGTCTGCTGCGCGACCAGGGCATCGTCGAGGCGGTTGCGGTGCACCAGATCCCCGTGTTCGAGGCGGCGGTGCAGTTCGCGCGCACCGAGGGCATCATCCCGGCGCCGGAGACCGCCCACGCCGTCAAGGTAGGGATTGACAAGGCCCTGGAGGCCAAGGAGGAGGGCAAGGAGCGCACGATACTCATCGGGTTCAGTGGGCACGGCCTCATTGACATGGGAGCCTATGACGCCTACTTCGCGGGCAAGCTCGTGGACTACGAGTTCCCGCAGGAGGAGATGGACCGGGCCATAGCCGAGGTACCGGAGGTGGCGGGGCCCTGATGCACGCACGTCCTCGCCGCGCAGCTCCGTGGAGAAGGGCCGCGTGTTGGGAGGGGATCATCTCGCTTGCGATCACCTGCGGCGTCGCCGCTGAGGGTGCTCCCAACGACCTCGACGTTCCCAGGCTGACGGCCGCCGAGCGGGTCGTCGCCGTCAGGGGCGGCGGGTACTTCCCGGTGCTCGTCGAGCTTCAAGACGGCTCCCTGGGTGCCGTCGTTCGCGGCGGCGCGCCGCACATCGGCATTGGCGGGCGCCTGGACTGGATTCGCTCAACGGATGGCGGACGCACGTGGTCGGCACCGGCCGTGATCGTGGACAGCAAGTGGGACGACCGCAACCCGGCCGTGGGGCAGATGGCGGACGGGACCATCGTGGTGGCCTACGCAGAAGCGCGCACCTACAATGAGCAGGGCGAGTGGGACACGAGCGCGGGTGAGTACGTGCTCTTCTGCGTGCTCTCGTCTGATGGGGGCAGCACCTGGACCGAGAAGAAGAAGCTGTACACGGGGCCCATCCGCGGTGGGTCGCCCTTCGGCCGCATCATCGTGCTGAGCGACGGCGCGGCGCTGATGTCGCTGTACGGGGGCCGCGATCCCGAGTGGCAGGGCGAGCTGCCGGACGGGGCGGACAGGCTCTCGGGCATCGTCCGCTCCACGGACAACGGTCGTACGTGGGGCGACTTCTCACTGGTGTCGGCAACGGCCCACAACGAGATGTCGCTGCTGGCCCTGAGCGATGCCCACCTTCTCGCCGAGCTCAGAACGACCGGCGGCGCGGTGGACCAGTCTGAGTCCACTGACGGCGGCCGCACCTGGTCTGCGCCCGTGCCGGTGACGCAGGCCTCTCAGCACCCGCCCGACATCTGCCGGCTGAGGAGCGGCAGGCTGCTGCTTGCCTACGGCAACCGACGCGAGCCCTTCGGGGTGGGGCTTATCATCAGCAATGACAACGGGAAGACATGGCTGTATGAGAGGCGAGCGATGCTGGGCTGGACGTCGCTCAACACGGACTGCGGCTACCCCAGCACGGTGCAGCTCGACGACGGCACCATCGTGACCATGTACTACTCGGTGGGCACAGAGGACCTGGGCGGGGAGCAGATGGCGATTGTGGCGCGGTATACGGAGGAGCAGCTCCTGGCGGCCATGGGTCTGCGCTAACAAGAAGGAGGACGACAGCCATGAGGGCTTGGCTAACTGCCGTCAGCGCGGCGGCACTGCTGGTCGGGGCTGCTGCTTGGTCGGCGGTGGCGATGCGGGCCGTGGTGTTCCGGGGGACCGCAACGGTCAAGGCTGGCGACTCGGACCGGGAGAACACGCCGGTCTATGCGGACGTAAAGCTGCCGGAGGCGCTGGCCGGCAAGGATGTCGAGGAGCTGTCCGCGTCTATGTGGCTGGCCCGCCGCGCCAGGCGGACGTCGCGCCGGGCTTGGCACGCGCAAGTGGCGCGCCCCGAGGGGCTGCCTGAAGACACGGTGCGTGCGTGGTGGATACTGCCCGCGGGCGAGGCAGGTGCAGAGACGCAGTTGGGGCTGACGGTCTACACCGCGGGAGGCCTCGAAAGGCCGCCAGAGGTCGCCAGCTTCGCCTGGCAGGACACGCCCGGCGACCACCTGGACCTGCTCTACGAGGGGCGGCCGGTGCTGCGGTACATGTACGCCTTCGACCCCGAGAACATGGAGCAGACCAAGAAGCCATTCCACCACGTGTTCAGCCCGGACGGTCAGCGCCTAATCACCAAGGGCCCAGGTGGGAAGTACAGCCACCACCGCGGGCTGTTCATCGGCTGGAACCGCACCGAGTATGACGGGAAGAGGGCCGACTTCTGGCACTGCACCAACGGCGTCCATCAACGCCACGTGGAGTTCCTGGAGCAGACGGCCGGTCGGGTCTTCGCCCGGAGTGCGATGCGCATCAACTGGAACGACGCTGAAGGGGAGCCCGTGGTCGAGGAGCAGCGCACGGTCACGGTCTTCCAGCAGCCGCAGCCGTGGATCCTCATCGAGTTCGTCTCCACGCTGACCTCGAAGCGCGGCACCGTCAAGCTGAACGGGGACCTGCACCACGCCGGCTTTCAGTTTCGGGCGGACAATGAGGTGACCACGCGCGAGGCGGAGACCAACTACATCTTCCCGACGGACGAGATGAAGACGGCGGAGCTGCCCAAGGAGCCCTGGGTGGCCATGTCCTTTGCGCTGGGCGACGAGCGCTTCACGGTGTTGCACATGAACCACACGGACAACCCCGCCGAGACGACCTACTCCGACACCGAGCGCCGTTATGGCCGCTTCGGGGCGTTCTTCACCCATGATCTGAAGGCCGACGAGCCGCTCACGGTGAAATACCGGCTCATGGTGCACCAGGGCGCGGAGCCACCCTCGGCTGAGGCGCTGCACCAGCGTTATATGGACTTCGTTGACCCACCCGAGGTGGTTGTGGCTCCCGCCGAGTAAGTCTGGCTGTGGCTTCACGCCCCGAGGGAGGGTATCGCATTGGGCCTGCACCCCCTTGACCTAGCCACGCTCATCGCTTTCCTGCTGGGCATCACGGCTCTGGGGTTCTTCAGCAAGCGTGCGGTTCACGACCGCGAGGACTTCTTCCTGGGAGGTCGGCGTTTCGGCAAGGCCATGATGGCCTTCCACGCCTTCGGCACGGGCACCCACACCGACCAGGCGGTGGGGGTGGTCTCCAAGAGCTACGAGATCGGCATGCCGGGCATCTGGGTGCAGTGGAACTGGATGTTCGCCACGCCCATCTACTGGCTGCTGGCGCCGTGGCTGCGACGCACGCGTTGCCTCACGCTGGCCGATCTGTACGAGGAGCGCTATAGCCCGGGTGCCGCGGTAATGGCCGTGGTGGTCGCCTCGTTCTGTTCCGTCTTCAGCATGGGGATCATGCTGCTGGGCACTACGCGCACGGTCGAGGGCATGCTCGGGCTCGAGGCCAGAACCACCACGCTACTGGGCCAGCCTATACCGGCCGACCTCTCCTTCTATCTGATCCTGCTCAGCATCACGGGCCTGTTCGTGCTGTACGGGGCCGCGGCCGGCATCGTCGGTGCGGTGCGCACGGACTTCGTGCAGGGCATGTTCATCATCGCGCTCTCCGGCCTGGCGCTCCCGGGTGCCCTCAAGCTGGTGGGCGGGATGATGGGCATTCGCGAGGGCGTGCCGGAGCCCCACTTCCTCAGCCTGGTCAGCCGCGACCCGGCCGAGATGGACCTGTGGCTGATCCTGGCGCTGCTGGTGCTGGCGCCGGTGAGCATAGTGGGCCAGTCGCACATCATGTCGGTCACCTCGGCAGGGCGGACAGAGCTCGATGGCCGCTTCGGCATGTGCTACGGCAACTTCCTAAAACGCTTCTGCACCATAGCCTGGTGTCTGCTGGGGGTGGCGTGGCTGGTGCGCGATCGCGCAGCCGGGGCCGTGCTGTCCAATCCCGACCTGGCCTTCGGCTCGGCCGTGTCGGTGCTCCTGCCTCACGGGTTGCTGGGCCTGATGATGGCCTGCGTGGTGGCGGCGGCCATGTCCACGTCGGACTCGGTGATGGTGGCGGTGTCCGGCCTGTGGACTCAGAACGTCTATCGGCCGTTTATCAGGCCCGAGGCCGACGAGCGCCACTACGTGAACGTGGGGCGGGTGGTCGCGGTCCTGGTGGTCGTCGGCTCACTGCTCTTCGCCATCTTCATCGGAGGTGTGGTCACGGGCCTGTTCAAGTTCTGGAAGATCTCCGCAGCCCTGGGCATCTCCGTGTGGCTGGCGTTGTTGTGGCGGCGCACCAACAGCTATGGGGCTTGGGCAAGTTGCATTGCTGCGCTGCTCGTATACGCGGTCACTGAGTTCGTGCTGAGGTGGCCCGGCTCTATGCAGGCAATTCAGATCGCCCTGCTGCTCGGCATCGGAGCCGTGGCCGGCGTGGTGGTGAGCCTGCTTACGCCGCCGCCGAAGCAGGAGGCCCTCGAGCGCTTCTACGCCAAGCTGCATACGCCCATTGGCGAAGAGGAGAAGCTGGAACTGCCCCTGAACGAGGCTGTGCCGCAGGAGCGCCGCGTGGTGGACCGGTTGGGCCTGCTGGTGGCCAAGCCCAACCTCGAGTCCTGGGGCGGCTTCCTCATCGCCTGGGGACTGGTGGCCTTCCTGATCGGCGGAACCTGGCTGCTGGTGAGGCTCTAAGACTGCCCCCGATCCGCGTGCGCGCGCGTTGTATATGGGTGAAGGGAAGGTGCTGCCATGCGACTGAGTCTGCTGTTGGCCCTGCCGGTTGTCGTGATCGCACCAGTACTGCTCCAAGGCGCCGGTGCTCAGCAGACCATGCCGGTGTACGACATGGTCGTGACTGCCACGGAGGCCGAGTGCCTGGAGGCGCCGGTGTCACTCATCATCCCCTCGGCTCCCGCGCTCCCGCTGCTGCGCCAGGTGGAGCCGCCGGCGGACGTGCCGTGTCAGGCGGAGGATGTGGGTGACAGGACCAAGCTCACCTGGATCGTCCGCGACCTGCCGAAGGGCGAGAGCCGCGAGTACCAGCTCCGCTTCAGCACGGCCAGGCTCGACGGCGATCTAGTGTCGGTCACCGAGGAGGAGGACGCGGTGGAGGTCAAGATCGGCCAGGACCTCTTCACCAGGTACCTGACGAATGCCGGCCCCAAGCCGTACTGCTGGCCGGTGATCGGGCCGACGGGCGAGCCGGTAACGAAGCTGCCGAAACCAGGCGACCATCCCCATCACCGCTCTTTCTGGTTCACGCACGACGAGGTCAATGGCGTGGGGTTTTGGCACGAGGGCGAGAACGCGGGCAAGACGGTGCACAGGGAGTTCGAGGCCCTAGTCAGCGGGCCTGTCTATGGCCTTATCCGCGCGCGCAACGACTGGGTTGCGGCCGACGGCACCAAGGTCTGCGAGGACGTGCGGGAATTGCGCATCTACAAGGTGCAGAGCGGCCGGCTGCTCGACTTCGCGATCACCATTGCCGCGACCGAGGGCCCGGTGGAGTTCGGCGACACCAAGGAGGGTACCTTCGGCTTGCGCGTGGCGGAGAGCATGGAGCAGCGGGAGGGCGGGCACATCCGCAACTCCCAGGGCCAGGAAGACGGCGACTGCTGGGGCAAGCAGGCCACCTGGGTGGACTACTACGGCCCGGTCGAGGGCGAGACCGTGGGCATCGCCATCATGGACAGCCCCCGGAACTTCCGCCACCCGACCTACTGGCACGTGCGGACCTATGGCCTGTTCGCTGCCAATCCCTTCGGCCTGCGCTACTTCATCGGCGACAAGACGGGCAAGGGCAAGTACACGATCCCGCAGGGCGAGTCGCTGACGCTGCGCTACCGTGTCTACATTCACGAGGGAGACACGGAGGCGGCCAAGGTGGCGGAGGCCTACGCCGCGTACGCCCACCCGCCACAGGCGCGGCTCAAGTAGTCGCGGAGGAGCTCTTCCCATGCGTCACGTGCCCGTGTGGCGCTGTGTGTTGATCGTTGCGGTCGTCGGTCTCTGCACGGCTGTGGTGCAGGGCGAGCCGCTACGTGTGAAGTTAGCAGTGGATCCCGGCCAGTGGCAGCGCCTCAACACGCCTCTGTGCGCCGACGTAGCGCTTCCCGAGAGGCTGGCCGTGCTGCCCGCCGAGGCCTTGTCCGTGCGTCTGTTCCCTTCGGGCGAACGACGCAACCCGCTGCCGGTGCAGATCGAGAAGCCCCCAGTGCCCGGCGAGGCGGGGACTGCCGGGGTCATCCGTCTTTGGTGGGTCGCGCCCGAGCTGGCCCCCAACGAACCGGCGACATTCCAGGCTCTCATTCGCCGGGCTCGGCCTGGCGATCCCGCGCCGGAGACGAGCTTCCGCTGGGAGGACGAGGCGGGCGACCATCTGGACCTGCTGTGGGGCGAGCGGCCCGTCCTGCGCTACGTTTACGCCTGGGATCCTGAGCGCTTCCACGACACCTACAAGCCCTTCCATCACCTTTTCAGCCCGGACGGAAGTCGGCTCATTACCAAGGGTCCCGGCGGCATGGACAGCCACCACCGCGGGCTCTTCATCGGCTGGTTCGACTGCCGCTACGACGGGAAGACCGCCAACCTGTGGCGGATGGACGACAACTCCTGGCAGGAACACAAGAGGGTGTTGTCGCAGGAGGCCGGGCCCGTCTTCGCCCGCTGCCGCAGCCTCATCCACTGGAACAACCCCGAGGGGGAGGCGGTGATCGTGGAGGAGCGCGAGATCACGGCCTTCTGCCAGCCCCAACCGACGATGCTGCTGGAGTTTCGGTCGGAGCTGCGGCCCGCCCAGGGCGAGGTCACGCTGGACGGCCCCGAGGGCAAGGCCAAGCACTTCGCCGGCTTCCACTTCCGCGCCCACAACGACGTGGCCGACAAGTACCGCGACCAGACTCGCTACCTGCACCCGCCGCCCGAGAGCCTGCCGCCGAACGCGGCCGCCCCCGCCTGGTCGGCGCAGTCCTTCAGCCTGGGCGATGCCCGGTTTACGGTGGGACACTTCAACCACCCGGGCAACCCCTCACCGACCGAGTACTCCGAGCGCGACTACGGGCGCTTCGGCGCCTTCTTCAGGCACACGATCAAAGCCGACGAGACGCTCAAGCTGAGGTACCGCATCTTCGTGCAGGAGGGCGATCCGCCGCCCAGCGTGGATACCATCAACGCTCGGTACGTGGACTTCGTTGAGCCGCCCGAGGTGAGCCTGAGGTAGTGATCCCTCCCTCCGCGAGTAGAAGGTGATCGAGAATGACAGGCCCAGCCTCCCGCCGCCAGTTCCTACGCCGCGCTGCCCTGGTTGTGACGGGGTCTGCCGTGGCCGGGCAGGCCGCTGCCATTGAGCCGGTGAAGCGCGAGCTGTCTCCCAGCATGAGAGTGAGCTGCTGCGCGTACTCGTACCGCAAGTACCTGAAGGGCGACCAGCCGGAGATGACGCTGCTGGACTTCGTGACCACCTGTGCGGAGATCGGCTTCGACGGCGTGGAGCTCACCTCGTACTACTTCCCCCGGCCGGTCACGCCGGACTACCTGAGGCAGCTCAAGCGGCACTGCTTCCTTCTGGGCCTGGATGTCTCCGGCACGGCGGTGGGCAATCGCTTCACCATGCCGCCAGGCCCGGATCGCGACAGGCAGGTGACTGCGGTGAAGGAGTGGCTGGCCTATGGCGCGCAGTTCGGAGCCCCATGTATGCGTGTGTTCGCCGGAGGCACACCAAAGGACGGCACGGACGAGCAGGCCCGCAAGTGGGTGGCCGAGTGCCTGGAGGAGTGTGTGCCCACGGCGGAGGAGCACGGCGTGGTGCTGGCTCTGGAGAACCACGGCGGGGTCACGGCTACGGCTGACGGCGTGTTGGAGATACTGGCCCAGGTGGACAGCGAGTGGGTGGGCGCCAACCTCGATACCGGCAACTTCCGCACGGCCGATCCCTATGCCGACATCGCCAAGGTCGCTCCTTATGCGGTCACCACGCACGTGAAGACCGAAGTCCGCCCCGCCGGTGGGCAGCGCGGCGAGGCCGACTTCGGTCGCATCATCGAGATCCTCAGGGGCGTCAACTACCGAGGCTACCTGTCTATCGAGTACGAGGCCGCCGAGGACCCCAAGACCGCGGTCCCGCGATGCGCCAGGCTGCTGAAGGAGTTGGTCGCCAACGCATGACAGCGGGGCGCATTCCCCCGCCGTCTCAGCCCACGTCAGTATGTCGCACCATGGCCTCGTCCGCGCCAGCTAGTGGAGGAAGTGCTTGGTGATGACGTTGGTCCAGATGTAGTAGCTGGCGCTGGACAGGGCGGCGATCGTGGCCAGGCCGAGGCCGAGGTTCCATAGCGCGGCTGCGCCACCGGTAGGCTTGGCTTCCCCAAGGTACGCCCGTCGGTTCATCAGGATCCAGAAGCCGATGTAGGCAATCGGCAGCAGCAGCCCCGAGGCCACCGAGGCGATCACGGGCACCCACATCAGCTTCATCAGGTCCCACAGGACTGGCCCCAGGACGCCCACGGCCGGGATCAGGGCGCCGAGGCGATAGTGCCAGCCGGTGGGCTCCCAGCCCATGACCTCGCAGACGATGAAGGCGCTCACCAGCATGTGCAGCGTGATGGTGCTCAGTGCCATGCCCAGGATGCCCAGGCCGAAGATGAAGCGTCCAACGAACAGGCCGGTGGTATTGGCCAGGATCTGCGCCGCCTGTACCGGCGACATCCCGGTTCCCTCGGCGGGCACGTGCTCGGTCCCGTATATCGTGCTGGCGGTAGCTATCATCATCAGCGAAGTTGCCAGGGCGAAGGGGATCAGCATGCCGACGATCAGGTCGAACTGGGCCAGCCCACGGTGCTCCCGGCTCCAACCACGGGCCAGCAGCGTGTAGGGGAACAAGAAGGTCATGTTGATGCCCACCGCGGCTCCGAAGGCGCCCATCAACACGCTCACCCCACGGGGGTCGTCGGTTGGCGGTATGTAGAAGCCCACGTAGCCGCGGCCCACGGCGCCCCAGTTGATCCTGCCCGCCAGCGAGTTCTTGATGATGACCACCAGGAAGGCGAACACGATCCCCCACACCATGTACTTGAGCGTTCGCTCGTAGATGCGGATGCCGCGGGCGCTCTTGCCGTAGTTGAAGGTGATCCAGGTGGCGATGCCCAGGACGACGACGGCGAACACGATGGGCGGCACGTCAACGCGCTCCGCCGACGCGGCCTTGACCATGTCGTTGCACACTGCCCCGGCGAGGGTGTATTGCGGGAAGTGCCAGATGACGGTGGCGGCCAGCGATCCCAGCGCCCACAACCAGGCCATCACGGGGTGCACGAACCGGCTCATGGCCTGGAAGGGCCGAATGCCGGTCATCACCGTCTGGTAGGCCACGGCCGACATGGCGATGATGCCCAGGGCCATGGCCGTGGGCTGTAGCCAGAGCAGCCGGTATTCCAGGAAGGCGCCCGCAAACAGCGAGGAGGCGGCACTGCCGCCTCCCAAGGTGAGGGCGCTCTGCATCCAGCCCGGTCCCTGGCGGGCCCAGTAGTACCCCCATCGAGCCCCGGCACCCTTCTCGCCCAGCTCGCGCAGGTGGGTCTTCTCTTCCTCGAGCGCCTCCGGGTCCCAGCGGGACACCATGGGCAGGCCGCGCGCCAGATCAGTTCCCTCTGGGGCAGTCTCTCGGCCTTCGTTCTCGGTCATGGTCCTCCCCTTAGATGACCACTTGCTGCTTCTCGTCGTCCCAACGCGCGATCTTGCCCTTCAAGTGGCTCAGCACTGACATGTGCGCCGCCGTGGCTGCGTTGCACCCCTGTACCTCGTCGCAGTTGGGCTGCTCGCGCGTGCGCACGCAATCGAAGAAGTTCTCCAGATGCGGCTTGGTCTTGGCCACTTGCGCCTCGACCTCCTGGGCCTCCACCTGCTTCATCCCTTGCTTCTCGGGGTAGATTCGCATGAGGCTGTCGCCGACGATCTCGATGGTGCCGCTCTGCCCCAGGAACTGCTCGCCGAAGCCGTAGTGCTCGTTGCTGAAGATGGAGTTGTAGTTGACGTAGAAGCCCTCCGGGTACTCCAGTATCGCGTTCCAGGTGTCGGGCGTCTCGCGGCCCAGC
>JBHIEF010000056.1:0-22103 GCA_046760465.1 Armatimonadota bacterium
GCGAGAGCATCCTGGGCACCGGCTTCAGCTTCGACGTCGAGCTGGTGCGGGGGGCTGGGGCCTTCGTGTGCGGCGAGGAGACGGCGCTGCTGGCGTCCGTCGAGGGCAGCGTGGGCGAGCCGAGCCAACGCCCGCCCTACCCGGCGCAGCAGGGCCTGTGGGGCCAACCCACCAACATCAACAACGTGAAGACCTGGGCCAACGTGCCCGTCATCGTGGCCCGCGGTGCGAGCTGGTTTGCGGGCTTGGGCACCGAGAAGAGCAAGGGCACTATGGTCTTCTCGCTGGTGGGCAAGGTGCGCAACACGGGCCTGGTTGAGGTGCCCATGGGCATTTCCCTGCGCGAACTGGTCTACGACGTTGGAGGCGGGATCGCGGGCGACAAGAGGTTCAAGGCCGTGCAGACGGGCGGCCCCTCGGGCGGGTGCATCCCGGGCGAGCTGATGGACCTGCCGGTGGACTACGAGCGGCTGGCCGAGGCCGGCTCCATGATGGGGTCGGGCGGCATGGTCGTCATGGATGACACGACCTGCATGGTTGACGTCGCCAAGTACTTCCTGACCTTCACCACGGACGAATCCTGCGGCAAGTGCACACCGTGCCGCGAGGGCACCAAGCACATGCTCCAGATCCTGACGCGCATAACGGAGGGCGGGGGGCAGCCTGAGGACCTCGAGCTGCTCAAGGAGCTCGCCACGGCCGTGAAGGACGGCTCTCTGTGTCAGCTGGGAGGCACGGCTCCCAATCCCGTCCTGACGACGATGCGTTACTTCCAGGACGAGTACGAAGCCCACATCGCAGACAAACGGTGCCCGGCTGCCGTGTGCCGGGCGCTGATCCGATACGACATCATCCCCGAGAAGTGCGAGGCCTGCGGCCTGTGCCAGACGCCCGAGAACTGCACCCAGCAGGCCATCATCGGCGAGGACAAGGAGCCGCGGCAGATCGTGCAAGAGAAGTGCATCAAGTGCGGCGTCTGCCTTGAAGTGTGCAAGTACGACGCCGTGAAGGTGGAGTAGGAGGAAGTCATGGCTGATCTGACCATTGACGGCCAGCAGGTCACTGTCGAGGAGGGCGCCACCATCGTCCAGGCGGCCAAGCAGCTGGGGATCGAGGTCCCCACGCTCTGCTATAACGAAGCCGTTCCGCCCTACGGCTCGTGCCGCGTCTGTCTGGTCGAGATCACCGCTGGCGGCCGGCTGGGCCTGACCGCCTCGTGCTGCCATCCGGCGGAGGACGGCCTGGTGGTGGAGACCGACAACTCCCGCGTCCTGGCAGCGCGTCGCGTTGCGGTGGAGTTGCTGCTGGCTCGCTGCCCCAACGTGCCCAAGATACGCGAGCTGGCCGATGAGTTGGGCATTGATGAGCCACGCTTCGCCTCCGAGGATCCGACGGAGGAGTGCATCCTCTGCGGGCTCTGCGTGCGTGCCTGCGCTGCGGTGGTTGGCCGGAGTATCGTCAACTTCGTCGGCCGGGGCGCGGACCGCTCGGTCACCGTGCCCTTCGAGGAGCCCTCTGAGGCCTGCATTGCCTGCGGCGCATGCGCTTTGGTGTGCCCGACGGGCTGTATCAAGCTCAGGGACGAGGAGAAGGTGCTGCACCGCGAGTTGTCGCTGGCGCCGCCCAAGTCGATCTACGTGCCCTCCGCCCAAGCGGTTCCCAACGTGCCCGTCATTGACCAGCAGACCTGCATCCACGCTCAAACCGGGGAATGCAAGGTCTGTGAGAAGTTCTGCGAGCCCGAGGCCATCAACTTCGAGGCCGAGGACGAAGTGATGGAGATCGAGGCAGGCACGATGATCGTGGCCACGGGTTACGATGCCTTCGATCCAAGTGGGGCGCCGCAGTACGGCTACGGGCGCCTGCCCAACGTCATCACCGGGCTGGAGTTCGAAGTGCTCAGTAACGCCGGAGGCCCCACCGCCGGCGAGATCCTGCTGGAGGATGGCCGCAAGCCCGAGAGCGTGGCCATCATGCACTGCGTGGGCAGCCGCGATGAGAACAACAACGAGTACTGCTCGCGCGTGTGCTGCATGTACTCGCTCAAGTTCGCCCACCTAGTGCGCGAGAAGACCGAGGCGGAAGTGTACGAGCTCTACATTGACATGAGAGCCGGCGGCAAGGGCTACGAGGAGTTCTACGACCGGGTCATGAGCGAGGATGTGATCTTCATCCGCGGCAAGGGCGCGGAGGTAACCGACCTGGCGCAGACGCCGGAGGAAGAGGGCAAGCTCATCGTCTGCTGTGAGGATACCTTGCTGGGGATGGTCCGCCGTGTCCCCGTGGACATGGTCATTCTGTCCACCGGTCTTCAGCCGCGCGGCGACGCCCAGGAAATGGCCCAGCGCTTCGGCCTGCCCTGTGCGCACGGGGGCTTCTATCTGGAGCAGCATCCCAAGCTCGCGCCGGTGGCCACCAACAGCGACGGCATATTCATCGCCGGCGCCTGCCAGGGGCCCAAGGACATCCCCGACTCGGTCGCCCAAGGCGCGGCGGCCGCCGCCGAGGCGCTGGCCCTAATAGACCGCGGCTCCGTGACCATCGAGCCGATCGTCTCGTTCATTGATGAAGACCGCTGTGGCGCCTGCAAGACGTGCATCGCCTTGTGTCCCTACACGGCCATCGAATTCGACGATGAGAAGAGCATCTCCGTCGTCCAGGAAGCGCTGTGCAAGGGCTGTGGCACGTGCGTCGCCGCCTGCCCCGCAGGCGCTGCGCGCCAACAGAGCTTCGAGGACTCCCAGATCATGGCCGAGATCGAAGGCCTGCTGGCTTCCGCCTAGCGTGAGGAGCACGATCTCCTGGCGCTACTGGTCCCGGACGGGAAGGAACTGCACGGCATCCACGATCACGTGGCCGTCAGTGCCTTTGTTGGTGATGGTGACGACGGCCGGCCGGTCGGCCGCGAAGTCGAAGACGCCGAGCGACACGAACGCATCGTCCAGGTTGGGCGGCCGCCGCTGGTTGACCCGCACGGTTTCGGAGCCGCCGGCATGCTCCACGGTGACCGGCGTGTTGGTGGCTCGGTTGTCGCTCGGGGAGTAGGCGAGGCGCACCTCGTAGCGGCCACCCTCGGAAAGCAAGGCCTGGAAGCGAGCCGTCTTCGCGCCCTTCTCGGAGTCGTCGTCGTGACGGTACCCCAGATTGACGTAGGGGCTGAGAACCACGCTGCTCGGCCAATCGCCCACGAACTGGGCCTCCGCGTCGTCCACCACGACTCCTGGTAGCGCCTTTGCATCGAGCACGCGTACCGGCGGCCGGCGCGGCCCGGCCCATTCGAGGATCTGGCCGTCGTCAAGCAGGCGCTGACGCAGCCGCGTGTAGTTGACGTTCTGTACGGTCGCCCTTTCATCCATCGCGTGCACCGCAGCCGTTGCCGCCGACTGGCCCATGATCATGAAGACCGGCTCCATGCGGATGGAGCCGTAGGCGATGTGCGAGGCGGACAGGCAGACAGGCACCAGCAGATTGCGGCACTCGCCGCGCTTGGGTATGATGGAACGGTAGCTGATGGGGTATGGGGAGAAGCCGCCGACCTGGACGTCTCCCTCGTTGCGGACGTGGCCGTCGGCATCAACGTACCGCTGTGTGTTGTGTGAGTCCATGCCGTAGGCCCCCAGGCCCACCGAGTCCTCCGCCACCCGGGTGCCGCGGCAGTTGTGCTCGGTCATCACGTAGTCGCTCACCATCCGCCGCGCCTCGCGGACGTAGAGCTGGTGGGGCCAATGTCCGTTGTCAGTGAACTCGTCCCTGGGCAGTCCCCAGCGACGCACCTGGCTCTGAACCGACTCCGGCACGCGGGGGTCGTTGGCCAGGAACCACATCAGGCCCTTCTGGTAGCTCTCGTGCTCGCGCACGATCCGCTCCCGCGTGGCATAGTCACCCTCCGGGTAATCGTAGTTCATGCCGATGTTGTCGGTCGAGAAGGCGCCGTGGTTGTTGGTGTCGGACTTGCGGTTGGGCATCATCTTGTGGTTGCCAAACACCTGGCTCCAGCCGGCTTGCAGGTAGCGAAGCAGGATCTGGTACTGCATCGGGTCGTACCCGTCAGGCTTGGGGACCGGGACTCGGTTCTCGGGCACGTCGGTCAGGCACATGCGGAAGCAATAGGCCTGCACCCGGTGGTCTCCCGTGCCGTCCTCGCCGGGGTCGTGTGCGCCCACGCGCGGTAGCAGCCCACTGGCGGGATCCCCGGGGACGACGTACGGGTCTATCGGGTGGTTGAACTGGTGGTGAGTGGCACGGGCTGTCTGCACGCCGTTCAGCGTCTCGCCGTACGTGGCGTTGGCCTCGCGTCCCACCGTGTAGGAGACCCCGGCCAGCGCCATGAGATCGCCTTCGTAGGTTGCGTCCACGAACATCCGACCGCGGAAGATACGCCCTGATTCCATCACGATGGCGCCGATGCGACGATTCCGTTTGCGCACGCGCTTGGTTAGGTCCAGGCGTTCGCCGAAGACCACGGGCACCTGCTGCTCCTGGAGCATGGCCTCGAAGACTGCTTCGGCCACGTGCGGCTCGAAGGTCCACATAGTGTCGGCCTCGGGCCTGCGGCGCCGCAGCCTGCCGAAGTACTCGTCGCGCCTTTCGTGCTGCCAGGCTGAGTCCTCGACATAGTGACGGTATATGCGCTGGTAGAACTCGCGCGAGATGCCACCAATGGCTGCCTTGTTGCCGATGTCGGTAGCTCCGAGCCCGCCCGAGGTCAGCCCGCCGAGGTGCGTGCCGGGCTCGACGACCACAACCGTCTTGCCCATGCGGGCCACTTGGATGGCCGCGGCCACTCCGGCCGATGTTCCGCCGTAGACCACGACATCGTACCGGTTGACGGGCTCGGCAATGGCAGTGCCAACGCCCGAACACATCGAGGTCAAAGCAGCCCCGACTACTGTCGTCCACAAGTGTGCCGGTCGCATGGTGGAGTCCTCGAACTGGGATTGCCGCCCGGCGCCACGCATCAACGAGACTGAGCCGCGGGGAGAGTGCGCGTCAGTTCCCGTGTGGTCCACACCGCGTACGGCTGACGGGCCAGCTTCGCGGAGGGCCATTCCCCGCGTGGCCTGCCGTGCCCTCCGCATGTGCGACCGTCCGCCCGCGCGGCTCGGGGCCGACATGCCGAACCGGTGTGCGCCAGGGATGCCTGGGCGAGGACGAGACCGGCTTCAGCATTGGCACCGGTCGCAGGCCTCCGGCGGCAGGGACAGAGGGCGACCTCGGCCGTCGCGCGCCGGCGTCGGGAGGCGCAGAGCATGCGGAGGCGCGTGCATCCGGCTGCCCCGCGGTCCTTCGCCCGCCACAGAAGGTCTCGGGCCGCGAGGCGGCTAAGGTCCGTGCACGTGAACGGGCGGAGCACGCATGACCGTTCAGCCGCGAATCGCTACTGGTGCCATGGTCATCCTCCTCCGGCGACTGACGGGGTCAGGTCGGCCGCAGACGAGACCGTCTACGCTGCGCGCGAGCGTCAGTGCGATGCCGTTGCTTCCTTGTAGGCCAGCGCGCGAGGAGCGCGAGAGATGCGTGGGTTGACGCTGGCGGCCTCGGCCTTCGCCTTTGTCTGCATCGCTGGCGGCGTGCTCGCCGATTCTGCGGCGGCAGCGGGTGCGCGGACCACGGCAGCCCAGGTGCTCAGCGACGGCAGATGGGTGACTACCCCGGTCAGGACCACAGCCGACGTGGAGGGATTCCGCCCGCACCCCCATGTCGAGCTGAGCCGGTATGGCGGGTGGAAGGCGCGGCGCGCGGAGGCGACCGGCTTCTTCCGCACCGTGAAGCTCGACGGCCGCTGGTGGCTGGTTGATCCGGAGGGCTACCTCTTCATCAGCGTGGGAGTCAACTCCGTCTCGCGGGAGGGGGCCAACAGCGACCTCGCCGTCGCACGCCGCGTGTTCGGCGATGTGCGCAGCTGGGCCGACCAGACCGTGCAACTGCTCACCGGCAGGGGCTTCAACTCGCTCGGATGCTGGTCCGACTGGCGGTCCATCCGCGCAAGTGCCCGCCCAATGCCCTACTTCCCTCGCTGGAACTTCATGCTGACCTACAAGAACCAGCGCGACCCCAAGTACGGTCCCAGGGGTTACCCTAACCAGTGCATGCCGTTGTTTGATGCCGACTTCGAGGCCTTCTGCAACCGCCACGCGCGGCAACTGGCGGCGACCAAGGACGATCCGTGGCTGGTTGGACACTTCTCCGACAACGAACTCCCCTTCCGGCCCAACCTCCTGAACCTGTACCTGGAGCTGCCCAACACGGATCCAGGCCACCGCGCGGCCAGGGCGTGGCTGGATCGGCGCCGCCGAGCCCACAATACGCCGACAGATGCCGAGATCACCGAGGCCGAACAGGATGGGTTCCTGGAGCACGCCGCGCAGCGGTACTACTCCATCGTCAATGCGGCCATCAAGAGGCACGACCCGAATCACCTGTATGTGGGGAGTCGCGTTCACGGGCGGACCATCATTGATCCTGTCTTCCGCGGTGCCCGGGCGGCGGACGTTGTCTCGGTCAACTACTACCATCGCTGGTCCGCCGAGCATGAGCGCATGGATCGCTGGGTGAAGGCGTCGGGGCGCCCCTTCCTCAACTCCGAATGGTACGCTCAGCAAGTTGACAACGAGAACGCGGAGGTGAGTGGGGCGGGGTTCAAGGTCCGCACGCAGAGAGACAGGGGGCTCTTCTACCAGAATCTCGTGTTGGGCCTGCTGGAGCATCCGGGCTGCGTCGGCTGGCATTGGTTCAAGTACGGCGGCGACGGCGCGGGCTACTCGAAAGGCATCGTCAGCCGGGAATACCAGCCGCACGCGGAGATGCTGGACGTGATGCGGGCGGTCAACGAGCAGGTGTACCCGCTGATTGCGCACTTCCACGGGCGCTCCGATGGGACGGTCGGAGCCAACCAGTAGGCCTGCCTGTGATACGAGACGCACGGAGACGCCGCGATATGAGTGTCCGCTCCAGTTTGCTGAGACCGCTCTGCGTCGTTGCTTTGACGACAGCGCCGCCATCGGGAGGTCAAGGAATGGGTGAGGAGTATGCCGCGGCCATTCTGTCCGAACAGGGGCTGGTGAGCTTCTGGCGCCTGGGCGGCGACTTGACCGACCAGAAGGACGGCCCCTCGCTCGACCTGCGGGGTGGCGAGGCGACATTCGTGGATGCACCTGCGGGCAAGGCCTTGGCCTTGGGTGCAGGGGAGTTCCTTACGCTGGCAGAGGCGGATCACCTGGACCTGCCGGAGACGACCGTGGAGCTCTTCTTCCGGCTCACGGCTGCACCCAGCGGGCAGTACAACCCCTGCCTGATCGCCAAGCGCGGCGCCACACCGCCTGAGACCCGGTTCAGCATTCACGTGCAGCGGAACCTGGCGTACCTGGATGTGTGGAATGGCCACCACGTGCTCACGACTGAGTTTCCCGTTGGCCCCGTGCAGGTTGGGGAGTGGCATCACCTGGCCCTGGCTGCTACAAGTGAGGGTTCCGACATCTACGTGGACGGAGTACGCTGCCCGACCCAGCAAGCAGGCACTCTCAACTTCGCGGCCACCGGCCTTCCGCTCCAGATCGGCGCCTCCAGTCCGAGCGGGGGCGAGCAGTGTCAGTGTGCGGCGGCGGAAGTGGCGTTCTACTCTCGCGCGCTGTCCCAGGACGACATCCGTCGCCACCTGGCGGCCATTGGCTGGGCAGACAGGGCGGAAGAGCTGTTGGCGCAGAGGCGGGCCCGCGAGGAGCAGTTGGCGCGTGAGCGGCAGGAGAAGCTCAGCAGGCGGCTGAGCGACCCGCGGCTGTTCGCCCCAGGCGAGACGCGAGTGTACAGAGGGGAGCACCTGTCCGCCATTGACCTCACTCTGGGCGGCATCGGCGCCGGCTGCGTGAGGATCAACGGTGAGGCCGAGCGGCACGCGTGGCAGATCTTCAACAACTTCTCGCAGGCACGCGTGCCTCACAGCTTCTTCGCGGTCCGCGCCAGGGTAAAGGGGTCGGAGCCGGTGGCGCGGGCGCTACAGACGAGCGCCGTGGGGCCGTTCGCGGCGATGGACAGCCTGACGTTCCGAGGCGAATACCCCTACGGTTGGTACGACTTCGAGGATGGGGAGCTTCCCGTCGCTGTTAGCATGCAGGCGTTCACCCCGCTGATCCCATTGCGGGAGAAGGACTCGGCGATTCCTTGCGCCATCTTCAGCCTCACGGCCCGCAACAAGGGAGAGCGCCGCGTGGAAGTCAGCTTCCTGGCAGCCCAGCAGAACGCTGTGGGCTTCACCGGTGCTGGCACGATCGAGGAGCGCAGGCACGATGCCTATGGCGGCAACCTCAACCGCGTGCTGAGGGAGAGCGGGGCAACCATCCTGCACATGACCATGGACCGGCGTAGGGACCTACCAGGCTATGGGGACATGGCACTGGCGGCGTTCGCGGATGTGGTGCAGGCCACCGCGTCGTGCGAGAGCCTGGAGGGCTTGCTCCGGGATCTGGCGCAGGATGGTGGGCTCAACGGGGAAGAGAGCGCCGGGCCCTCGCCTTCTGGCGAAACGCTCGACGGCGCTTTGGCGGTTCCCCTTAGCCTGAGGCCCGGCGAGGCGCGCACGGTCAGCTTCGTCCTGAGCTGGTACTTCCCAAACGCCCGGCACGGCCGGGACGCCTGGGGCGGGAAGGGGAACATGTACGTCAACTGGTGGGACAGCGCGCTGGATGTGGCCCGCGACGTGCACACGCGATTCGACGAACTGACGAGCCTGACGCGGCTCTATCACGACACCTTCTACGCGGGCAACCTCCCCCACTGGCTGCTCGACCGCATCACGTCTCAGGTGGCCGTGCTCCGGAGCAAGACCTGTTTCTGGACCCAGGACGGCTACTTCGGCGGCTGGGAAGGCTGCAACCGGGACGGAGGCTGCTGTCACGGAAACTGCGCTCACGTGTGGCACTACGCGCAGGCGCACGCACGCCTCTTCCCCTCGATCGCGCGGCGCATGCGACAGCAGGCGCTGCATTACCAGGCCGACGACGGTGCCATTCCCTTCCGCCAGCCGGCTGGCGCCGTGGCGACTGACGGGCAGTGTGGCGAGGTGCTCGAGGCCTACCGCGAGCACCTGTGCAGTGCCGACGGGAGTTGGCTGAGGCGACACTGGCCCTGGATCCAGAGGGCGATGGAGTTCGCCATCGCGCAGTGGGACCAGGATGAGGACGGCGTACTGTCCGGCCCTCAGCACAACACCCTGGACGCGGAGCTTGGGGGCAGCACGACCTGGCTGGGCTCTATGTACCTGGCGGCCCTGGCGGCTTCGGAGACCATGGCGCGGCTACAGGGCGACGCCGAATCGGCCGAGCGTTACCGTCGCATCCGCGAGTCTGGCTCGAAGACACAGGACGAAACGCTGTGGAACGGCGAGTACTACATCCAGATCCCCGACCCGGAGCCGCAGCGCGACTTCCTCACCGGCTGTGACGTGGACCAGATGTTGGGCCAATGGTGGGCTCATCAACTCGACTTGGGTTGGCTCTATCCGCCCGAGCGGGTGCAGACGGCGCTGCGCTCTGTCTTCCGGTACAACTTCCGCGCGGATTTCCACGCGTTCAATCAGTCGCCACGGAAGTTCGTGGACGAACACGATGCCGGCCTGCTGGACATGACCTGGCCCAAGGGCGGTCGGCCGGCTCCGCCGAACTGCATACTGTATCCCGACGAAGTGCAGAGCGGCTATGAGGCCGCGGCCTACGTGGCCATGGTGCAGGCCGGCCTGCTGAAGGAGGGTCTCACCGTGGCCCTGGCGGCGGCCGATCGCTACGATGGGCGGCTGCGCACCGGCATGAGCGGCGCCGCCTGGGGCTACAGCGGCAACCCCTTTGGCGACGACGAGTGCGGCAAGTTCTATGCCCGCTCTATGAGCATCTGGTCAATGCTGTTGGCGTGCCAGGGCTTCGTCTATGACGGCCCCTCGGCGACCATCGGCTTCAAGCCCGTCTGGAAGCCGGAGGACCACGCTTCATTCTTCACCGGGGCCGAGGGCTGGGGCCTGTTCACCCAGCGCCGCGAGGGCCTCACGCAGACCGAGCAGATCGCCGTAAGCTACGGCAGGCTGCACGTGGTTGACATGGTGTTTCAGATGGCCGACCAGACGGAGCCGAAAAGGGTCGTCGTGCGGGTAGACGGCCAACAGGTCCGGGCGACGTTCGCCCTCAGCGGCGATGAGCTGCGGATCACGCTGAGGGAGCCGGTCGTCGTGGAAGCCGGCAGCAGACTGAAGGTCGTGATCGCGCGTGGCCGGCGATAACGCGGATGCGTGCGCCGGTGTCGTCGGCCTGTGGCCGGCTCGTGAGCCGAGGGCGTCCCCGTTACCATGGGGCCGGGAGCAGTCAGCCTCAGGTCAGGGGGCGTCCACTTCGGCGTAGGCCAGTACGGTGGCCTTGCCAGCCGCGATGTAGACTTGGGCCTCAACGGCCCTCGTGATGTCGCTGCTGCGGCCCTGCGCAGTGATGGTGTACGAGGGCCCTGTACCGGAGACGGCCGTAGAGTAGTAGTGGCCCGAGCCCACGGGGAACTCCACATCGGACAGGCTGGCTGCCGCGGGCGTGCCGCCGTCGGCCAGTGTTGCCACGGCGTCTGCCAGGCCCGCGTCGGCAGCGTAGAGCGCGCTGGCGTATCGCTCATAGCTGCCGGCGAGCGAGAACTCGATGGCGGCGGCCTCCATGAACGCCACCATGAGAATGAGCGAGACGGCCACCACGAATAGTGCTATCAGCAGCGCCAGCCCCCGCCGGCGGCCGCGCCGGCCCAGGCGCAGGTAGCGAGATCGGTTGGCCATGTGGCGCTTCACCGCGAGGCTGTCCACCTAGTAGCAGAGCTCCAGGCCAGGCACCGAGTGCAGCATGACGGCGGGATCCGCTTCGATGTAGGCTCCCGCTATGCCGTTGTCAGAGCCGATATAGGCGGCCCCGACCACGCTGCCATACACAGAGGCGAGTCCAGCGGCGTAGACGAGTCCTGTGACGCTCGTGCTGCCGCCAAGCGACACATCACCGGGAGTCACAAGGTCGGCTTCCGCCGATGCCGTGTTCTCGAGAGTCACTGATTCCACGGCATACAAGAGCCCGCCGCCGGAGATCAGGCCGGAGTCGTGCAACCTGGCTCCACGTGCGACGACTACCTGTGCGCCACCCGTGATGCGAGCAGATTCGCCGAGCTCCAACTCGTGGGTCACCACCAGCCTCCCAGGCCCAACCACCTCCGCCGTGCCTAGGAGCCGGGTGTAACCGTGCACGTAGAGCGTACCGCCGCTGAGTAAGGTCTGCCCACTGCTGCGCTCGAGGTCTCCGCTGGGCTCATTCTGGGCGGCGGCGATGAGATCGTCGTAGTAGGAGGTTTCTAACGCCGGCATGGGTGGGGCCGGCGTCGGCGCGACGCCCTCGGTGGCGTTGGGGCCGAACACCGTGCCTTGCGCGTAGGCGAGGCCGCCGGTCACGGATCCCGACCACGTGGAGAGGTCTCCGCCACAGTAGACGTCGCCGACCACGGCGGCGTCCGCCAAGAGAGTCACCGAGCCCGGGCAGAACAACCCACACAGTCTCGCCCTACCTCGCTGACGCGCGGAAGCTGGCGCCGAGAAGGCGGCCTGGCCGGCTGGCGTCGCGCCTGTGGCAGAGACACGCACCAGGCGCGCCTCCCACGGGTGTGTGGCGGGCGTGACTCCGTCCGATCTGCGAGCACTTACGTACAGGCTCTGGACGGGCCCGGCCACCTTGTCCTGGATGACCTCGTCAGTGACGAGATTCCGGTCAGTGACCGACACCCAGCCCAGGCCGGCCGGCGCGCCGGCGGTATCGAAGTAGTAGGTGCGCTCGTGCAGTTGCGCATCTGTGCCAAGGACCTCTAGTTGCAGGCTGCCCTGCGGGTCGGATGCGGACGAGACTGCGCTGATACGACGGGCGCGGCGGATGTCGCTCGTCACCAGAGTGGCTACCCCCCGCGTCCCGTCCATAGCCGCGGCCCGGTCCTCGCCATCTCGCCAGGCGCGCTCGACAGTCACCAGGAAGGGTAGGGCGATGCTGAGCACTATGACCATGATGCTGGCCGTAAGCAGCAGCTCGACCAGCGTCAAGCCTGCTCGGGGCCACAGTCTGAATGGACGTCCCAGCGGGTGCATTGCGTCGCCCCTGGAGCGGGTCCTCAGCCTCCCTCCGAGGTGGCAGCGGCAACCAGCGTGTAGAGGGTCGTCGGGTACTCGTGGGAGTCGGCGATGCCGTCACCGTCGCGATCCTCCCACACCAGCACGTACAGCGACTTCAGCGGCCTGCCGGAGACCTGCGTGACGCTCACCGTGTATCGGTATCCGGCGTGGCCCTCGGCGCTGAAGTCGCCCGTGCCACTAGGCGTCGCGTTGTAGTCGGCCATGAGTGCACTCGTGGTTTCGTCCATCTTCCGCTGCGCCAGCAGCGTGCACAACCCAACGCGCTCAGCGTGCAGGTAGCAGGCGGACCCCCCTGGGAGCAGCGCCATCAGGGGGATCAGCGCGACCGCGATTACGGCCAAGGCAACGACGACCTCGGTCAGGGTCAGACCAGAGGACCGCGAACGCAGCGATAGGTGCCCGCCCGGAGGATCGGTCCAAGGGAGCAAGCGGGAGCCTGGGGGGCATGCCGCCCGAGCAGCGACCGCGAGCGCACTAGCGGGCCGGCCACTGTGCTGATCCTGCATCGCCGCCTCCATCCGTGGGCGTGTCAGCCTGCCCGTCACCATCGCAGTTGGTCGCTCTAGCCCCCGCCGCCGGAAGCGTCAACCAACTCCACGTGGCCACTCCCGGCACTGATGTGTATCTCGTAGAGCTTCCCTCCGCCGCTGACCTCCAGGGCCGGGTTCCCAGACGTTTGCCCGCCGCCCGACACCAGGATCTCGCATGTGCCGAGCCCCGAGAAGCCGAACTGCACGCCCCTTATGCGGCTGTCGCAGGTGACTACGGTCGAGGCAGTAGTGGTCGAGACCTCGCCGACGGTGGGCAGGAGTTGGCCGGTGCTCTCATCCTGAATGCCGTAGCTAGAGTACCGACTGTGTCCCGGCCCCAGGAAGATGAGGGTGAATCCCTGTGGATTATCTGAGGCGTGGAGTATCGCCAGGGAGCGCGCCAGTCGCAGGTGGCGCGCCAGCCGCTCGGCCACTGTCTGGGCGGCATCCTGCTGCTTCATGCGGCCGCGCAGGCAGGGAATGGCGACGCCGGCGATGATCACGGACACCGCCAGCACGATGGTCAGCTCAATCAGGCTGGTCGTCCCTCGCCGCCCCAGGGGGCGCGCGCCGGCGCCAGCCCATTCACTACCTCCCAGGCCACAACCCATAGTGGTGGAGCCCTCCGCGGACGGGAACGCTTCTGCGAAGCGCCCCCTTGCGGCTCCTAAGTTCATGTTATGCCCCATCTGGGCAGCAGGCGTGCAGTAAACTAGTCGTTACGACGCAGGGAGCGCCCAGGGAGGGGGTCAGGGCGCCGGGCTGAGGCTGCCAGGCGGGAACGGGCCGGTTACCGGTTGAAGTAGTTGGGCTGGACCTCGACTTCGGCGCCCGATTCGAGCACGTGCAGCCACGCGAGGTTGTAGACCAGGTTCCCGACCATCAGATCCCCTTCGTAATGGTTGATGCTGGTGGCTCCGCGGAACAGGCCTCGCCAGTAGAGGCGCTCGATGGCCAGCCGCGCGTACCGCTGGGCCTGCGCGAGGTGCTTCGGCTGACTGCGCAGATCATACAGGTCCGCGTACAGGCCGATGATGCTGGCATAGGTGTGGGCGCGCACGATCTCCCAGGGCGGCGGCGGGTCGTGCGTCGCGTAGTAGTTGGCGAAGCCCTCAGCCAACCGCAGTGCCCGCTCATCGCCGGTCAGCCGATATGCGGCCAAGAGCAACAGCGCGCTGTCGGCTGAGAAGCCGCCGCCGTACCCGTACCGGTACGGCTTCCCGTAGCCGGCCTGGGCCTCCGCGACATCCGCCCCGACCGGGATGCTGACTAGGAACTCCCCCCGCTCCGGCCGGTGGGGAAGGCGGAGGATGCCCTCGAGGTACGCCTTGGCCACGGACTCGAAGCGGCTCTGAGCCTCGCCTGGCGGAAGGGCCTGCGAGGCCTCGAGCAGACTGATTGCCAGGCTCAACACGCTCTCGACCGCAATAGTCAGGCTGCGGTCACCGTGCGAGCACGACGGGGGCAGCCCCAACCTAGGATCGCGGGAGCTCCAGGTATGATCGAGGATTCGCAGCGACCAGTCCAGGTATTTGGCTTCGCCCGTTCTCGCGTACATCTGCGCCCACAGGTTCAGGTAGAATCCGCCATGCCGAGGGAAGTCCAGGTACCCCATTCCTGGGGGCCGAGGGGCAGGTAGCGCCGTCCCGATGTCGGCGTGGCGGTTGAACGCAAACGTGTCGAGATCCACGACATGGTTGAGCAGGCCGTCCGCCTCCCCGCGCACGGCGTCCGGATTCAGCTCCCACGAGCGGCCCCAGAACGCGGCCGGCACGCCACCCAGGAACTCGTGGGTAGTGTGTCCGGGCGCCTCGGCGAAGAAGTCCCAGTGCGCGTGCTCACCCCAGGGGAAGAGGCCTGTAGGCTGAGGGCAGTGGCCCAGGAAGAAGGCCAGATAGGCTGTTGCAGCATCGCGGTACTTGGGGTCGCCAGTGAGCTTCGTCACCAGGTCGCAGGCCTGTAGCATCATCACGTCGTGGAACAGGTTGCCGCCGCGAACCGCGCGGTCGCCAGAGCGCTGCCCGGGCACGGGATTGGGCACGTCGTCCGGAATGCGATGCGTCTCCATATCCAGAAGCGACGCGAACATGGGGCTGTGGACGGTGCCGTAGCGGTCGGTACCTTCGGAGATCAGCGTGTCCAGACACGACCGCGCGTAGTGGAGGTATCCCTTCGCCGGGTCGAATGGCTCTGCGGGGCAGACGATTCTCTCACCCATGACCCGCCGCAGCAGGACGCGCTCTGACTCCTTCTCACCCGGAATGGGCGCATCGGTGAGCGTTGCCGCCTCCGCTCCCGGAGGCGGGGCGTACAGCTCGATCTCCCGGAGCCTGGGGTAGGTGTGGTCGTCACGCCAGTTGTCGAGAATCCGGATGCGGATGCGGGTCGTTCTCACTGGTGGGAAGTCAACCACGGTTCGGAGGTCGCGGGTCCCCCGCACGCGGGCGAGTGGCTCTGCCCCCGCCCAGCCCTCCTCGGCCCAGGCGTAGACGTCGAAGTCCTTCAGCGCCAGGCTGTCCCGGAAGATCTCCGAGACGAGCACGAGCCTGGCGACGGCAGTCGGTTCGGGGAACTGGACTACGATGCTGGTGGGATGCTGGGTCAGTGGGTGCCCCTCCCCGACCCAGTGAGTTGCCAAGTCGCCGTCGAGGGCGTGCTCGATGCGGAACTCTTCGGCGCCCGCGGTATGGGTGGCGAAGCCCCTGACGCGCGCGCCCAGCTCGATCTGCGTCAGATCGTCAGCCTGAGCGATCTGGCCCCCTATGAGCAGGAGCACCGTAAGATGAGCCATTGCGTTCCCTTTTCTGGACGCTCCGTGGTGCGTCGCGCTCCCACCGGCGTTAGTCCCCAGGCGCCTCACATCCCTGTCAAGCGGCACCAGTTCTGGGGCGGGCCACGGCCATGGTCCTCACGGCTGGCCTCCGTAGTCCCTCACTCCTGCCCGCCCATGCAGAGGACCTTCCCGTCCGTGGTCGAGAGGTACAGCCTGCCCTGCGCAACGGCCATCCCGTCGAAGATGGGCGAGGAGTCGAGTCGGTACTGCGCCAACTCAGTGCCGTCAGAGGCCGACAAGGCCATGAGCAGTGCTCCCTGGTCTCCGTCGCCGCCCGCGGGCCCTTCGCCTGCGTTGGCCAGCGGGCCAGCCACGAATAGCGTCCGGTCTGCCAGGGCCATCGCGCGGACCCGGACTGCTACGGGCTTCTCCCACAGCGCCGTCCCCTCGTCTCGCGTCACGGCGAACAAGCGATATGCTCCATCTTGCAGTTGGTTCGACCAATGGACCGTTCTCCGTCCGTAGCCGTATACCGTCGAATCGTCGAAGACGAGCAACCTGCCGTAGACGAGGTTCCTGTCGCGCCCGCTGCAGCCGGTAGAGATGGAAGGACGCGTGCCGAAGATCCAATAGGAGCGGTGCGCCCATGAGTCGTCGAGGAAGTCCGTCAGCGTGAAGAGGTGGGGCCTTCCCTCGGCCGCCCCGGCGCCGCGCTCGTCGAACACCATGTCACGCAGGTATATGTGGCTGTCATCGGCCGTGAGGATATCCGCGCGAGCGCCGGGCATGACCGCTGGCGCGGACTGCGCGGGCTGTCTGCCAGTCTCGGGATCGGGGCTGTAGATCGGCGTTCTCGACAGGATCTCGCCAGTCCGCGGTTCGAGCCTACAGAGGTCAATCCCGCCATCTACGTAGGACGATCTCCCGGCCGTGCAATACGCCACTCCATTCTGGACCAGGACGCTGCCGATCACTGGCGATACGGATTCGAGTTGGCCGCAGGCGGCGATGCGCCGATCTTGGCGCGCCGCTCGCAGACGCCAGGCCAAGGCACCATCCGACGCGCGGAGGCTGTACACGTACCCGTCCCGGCCCCCGAAGATGGCCCGGCCCCGGTGGAGGGTGGGCGGCGAGTCAACACGACCGCCAGCCGTGAAGCGCCACATCGGTTGGCCCGAGTCAGCGTCCAACGCCAAGACCGTGTGCTCGTCCACAGAGGCCACCAACACCTTGCCGCCGGCGACCGTGGGAGCTGTGAGCTTCCCACCCACATCCGCCTGCCATATAGGGCGCAGGACGGCAGGCACGGCCGACGGTGTGGCGCCGCCCCGCTGAGCATCATGGCGATAGGTGGGCCAATCGCCGGGCACTGGAGAGCGGGGAGCCGACAGCGGGGTCCCGTAGGCGGGGCCGCGGGCCAACGTGGGCGCCTCGGCTGCTCCTGCCACCTCCTCTTCCCTCTGCGAGGCCAGGGCGTTGAAGCCGGTCAGCTTCGCCGCGACGTAGCAGGCGCAGGCATGAGGCGGGGCGTAGAGGAGTCCATTGCACGGCATGACACCGTACCTACAGACGCCTCGGGCCCAGCTGTGCCACAGGACTTCCCCCGAGGTGAGGTCAATGAACTCAGTGCCTCTTCTGCCGCCGAGGATATAGCGGTCGGTGGCCTTGTTCTGGTAGCAGCGGTGATGGTGGCCGGGGTTCTCGGGCTCGATGTGCATCAGCATGTCGCCTGTGGCCAGATCCCGCTGCGTCACGAAGTACGGGCCCCACGCCGGACCCCTCTTCCCCTCGATCGGCTTGAACCCGCCTATCCAGAGCGACCCATTGGCGACGAAAACGTCACGAACGTCCGTGAGTGAGCAGTCGCGCGTCCACAGGGGCTCTCCGCTCTCGACCGACAGGGCCGTCACCGTCTTGCCGTCGGCGCAGAATACGCTGCCGTCCCACACCAGCCTCAGAGGGGGAGCGGGCACTGACCACAGCTCGGCACCGGTCCTCTGATTGAGACATACAACGTCCCGCCCCTTCTGGTAGAAGACGCGGTCTCCATTGGCGCACAGACTGAGTGTCCTCAGCCCGGCGGCGTCTGCGCCGTCTCTCTTCCAGAGGGTTTCACCCGTGTCGGCATCTAGCGCGAGGATCGCGACCTCGCCTGCGGCTTCGGTCTTGCGCAGGTGGGTGACCAGTGGCTGCGCGGACTCTCGCTCATACAGCGGCGACCCCTCCGCTACCACAAGCTGTGCCCACTTGGCCAGCTCTGCAACTCGCTCCTCAGTTACGCTTCGCACCACCAGCAGTAAGGCTCCGTCGCTATAGATAATCTCCTCCGTGCCCCGGGTGTTGTCGTAGACCTTGAGGGTCTCTCCCGACGCAGCGTCAACGGCACTCAGTGGCGAGTGAAGGCCGAGGGTCACGTAGACGCGCTCGCCTACGGCCACCAGCTTGCGTTGGAGTTGACGGGGGGTCTGGCCCCAGTTGACGATATGGGGAAACCACTGAGCCACCGGGCGCTTCCATAGCAGGACTCCGTTGTAGGCATCGCGGGCTACGAGTTGCCAGTGAGCGGGCTGTCGGATGGATCCGATGGGAGCCTCGTCAGCTATGTAGAAGATCCGCCCCTGAGCCGAGACCAAGGCGTTGAGGCTCGGAATGTGTTCGTGACTCCGTGTATGTCGCGGCTGCGCAATCCACTGGATGTGGCGGGGCGGCCCGACCACGTCGTCGTGGGCCACCGCATTGCCGCTAGCGTCATGGAGGAAGTGGGTCCACTCGTCAGTGTCCTCGGGATGTGGCTTGACGTTCTTCATCCACTTGCCCGCGACCCTGAGGTAGGCCACGCCACGGGGCGCCAGGACTCGGCGCACCTCCTGCGTGCGGATTCCGCCCAAGTCCTCGGCAACCAGCAGGTTGACCAGGTTGTCCACGTACGGCAACCGGCTGCCCTGCAACTGAGCGACCGACACCGTGCCGTACAAGCCGCGCGACCGGATATGCTCCCGCGCCTCCTCCACGTTTCGCGGGTCGGCGTCCAGGCCGTGGACCAGGTAGCGGCCGCTCGCGCCCAGTGCTGCCGTGAGCTCACCAGCGCCGCAGCCAACGTGGACGATGAGTCCACCTCTGACGCCGGTTGCCTCCAGGATCTCTCTGGCCAAGGCCTGATGCGGCTCCTCCGCCGGCCACAGCAAGCCCATGGCCAGTAGGAACATCCCTATGACGCCGACCACCAACAGCAAACTGGTCCTGTTCTTCATGATCGTGTCCCCCCGTCAGGGGCTTGGTCTTCCGGCACGCGCTGCCGCTGAAACCTGCCCAGCTCCACGTTGCAGCATCGCTCGCCTCGTCGGCGTATTGCCCGGGCACGCAGGTTCTTCCTCGCGTCTGGCGACGGCTCCTCCGTTCCGAGAGCGCCTGAGCCCCGGAGCGCTGGTGAAGGTGTCACGGCACGAAGGCCCTTGCGGCGCCGACCGCGAAGCGCGGCTGCGAATGGCACAGTGCATGAGCGACAACGGAAGCGACCGGCTCGGCATGTGTAGTCGCGGGGAGGGAAGTCTGGACCCATGAACGAGACTCGTGCCTCTCTGGCCAGGCACCTGATCAGGCGTCTCGAGCTCCTGGCGACGGCGCCCGCCGCGGGGCTCCTACTGCTCGGGGCGCCGCAGGCGGGCGCGGCCGACGTGCGTCATGTTTGGGAGAAGCTGGAGATCATTCTTCGGGCTGAAAACGCCTATGACAACCCCTACACGGACGTCAGGGTCTGGGTGGACCTGCGGGGGCCGGGCTTCGAAAAGCGCTGCTACGGTTTCTGGGACGGCGGAGACACCTTCCGTGTGCGCGTCCTGGCCACTACTCCCGGAGAGTGGAGTTGGCGGAGCGGGTCAGAGCCGGCGGATCCGGGTCTCAGCAACGCCAGCGGGAGCTTCACCGCCGTGGCTTGGACTGACGCAGAGAAGGCCGAGAACGCCTGTCGTCGCGGCATGATCCGCCCCTCGGCTAACGGGCACGCCTTCCAGTACGCCGACGGGACGCCGTTCTTCCTCCTGGGCGACACGTGGTGGGCAACTCCTACCTTTCGGTATCGCTGGTACGATGACGATGAGCCGCGCCCCTTGGGGCCGGAGGCGGGCTTCAAGGACTACGTCAGGTACCGGCGAGAGCAGGGCTTCAACTGCATAGCCATGATCGCCGCGTTTCCCAACTGGGCCAACGACGACAAGCCGGCAGCGTTACAGATGCCCGACGGTACGGTTCTGCGGGCGGCTTGGCGCCAGGCCGGGACCAATAGCGCGAAGGACATGACGGACGAGGAAGGACGGAGGGCGTTTCTCCTCCCGGGCAAGGTGCCCGGCTACGAGGACTACTTCCCGAACGTTGAGCGCATCAACCCGGCCTACTTCCACGGGCTGGATCGGAAGATAGACTACCTCAACGCTCACGGAATGGTGCCCTTCATCGAGGTCGCTCGTCGAGACATCGGCCAGGCCTGGCGGAAGTACTATCCGTGGCCGGAGTCCTACACGAGGTACATCCAATACGTCTGGAGCCGCTACCAGGCCAACATCTGCCTGTTCAGCCCCATCCACTTCGATACGCCAGCTAAGAGCATCCCGGTGGATGACTGGAACCTCGCCGCCAACAGGCTGGTAGAGGAGTACGGCCCGCCTCCCTTTGGCACGCTGGCCGGGACCAACTCGAACCCCTCGTCGCTGCGGAACTGGGGCCACGTGGACGAGGCCAAGTGGCTCGGATTCCACCAGATCGGCAACCGACGGACGCACGACTGCTACGCGTTCCTGACCGAGATCCACGAGACCGATCCGCCCGTGCCCGCCATCAACGGCGAGCCGTACTACGACGGCATGGAGGACGCCGAAGGTGGCAGCGACCTCGCCGCCCTATACTGCCGCTCCGCGATGTACGGCAGTGTCCTGTCAGGGGGACTTGGCGGGCACATCTATGGTGCCGGTGGATGGCAGGGCGGCATGTGGAGCGGCGAAGTCGAGGAGGCCTCAACCGCTCCCATCTGGGAGGTCATCCGCTGGCCGTCCGCCGACCAGATGCGGCACTTGGCCAACTTCGTGCTCTCCGTGGGACCTCGGTATCAAGACCTGGTGCCCAGCGTTGACCTCGTCTCGCCAAACCGGTCGGGGAAGCGCGATGGCCTGCTAGGCTGGGCCTACTGCGCCCGTACGCCGGAGCAGGACGTGTTCCTGCTCTACTTCGAGAAGCAGTGCCCGCAGGCAAGCGTAGCGGGCGCATTGCCCGGCGCGCGCTACAGCGCCAGTTGGTTCGATCCGCGGTCGGGCGGCTGGCTGGTAGCCCGCAACGAAGCCCTCGTTGCGGATCAGGCGGGCATCGTTGCCCTGCCCGCATTCCCAAACGGTGCCGCCGTGTCCGACGCGGATTGGGCGCTGAAGCTGGCCCTCGCCGAGTAGTGACCGCCAGGGCAACCTGACAACGTGGCGCCTTCAGTCCACGGGACCCGGCCGCACGATCCTCGGCGCGGTCGCGATCTTCGGGCGAATGGCCAGCCAGTCCACGCCTTGGAAGACCGGGTCCGGGATCTTCCGCACCTCCTCGTCGCCGCGATAGGGGCACATTGCGTCCACCCACGCAATCAGTCTCCGGCGGCTGATCGGGTCCACCTTCACCCCGTAGTGCATCCCACTGGCGGCAATGTCAATCAGCTTGCTGCGGTACGAGAGGTGCGTCATCGGCTCGGGCGTCGAATAGCCCTTTGGGTCAGTCTGGGCGTAGCCCTCGACCATAATGGGATCGGCGATGCCCCATCCGGGCGGTGGATCCTCGGGCGGCTGATACGGCTTCCCCCAGGTCGGCTTCCCGGTGAGGGTCACGTAGGGCTCATCGAACATGAGATAGCCCGGGCGGCGCGTCAGATCCAGCGTCTCCCTGGCTTGGCCCTCTCCCTGGTGGCACTTCCCGCAGTAGCGGTCCAGCACGGGCTGAACGTACCGGTCGTAGCTCACCGTGTCCTCGCCCCAGGGCGGAGGGGTGATCTTGCGCGGCCCCCGGGTCAGGGCGAGGGCGTGCCCCTGGTACGCTGGGGCCTTCGAGCCCACCTCGTGGCATCCCAGACACCCTCTCTTCTCTCCGGGCATCACGCTGACGAAGCTGCGCATGGTCTGGAGCGCCCGGTACTGGCCATCGAGGAGCTGGAAATGCAGCGCCTTCCCCGCCGGCGCGTAGAATGAGAGGGATCCGTCCTCCTCGATCGGCACGGTCCCCAGCACCCGCTTGACGCCCTCCGACTGCACAATCGAGACGACCGGTCCGGTCGAGATGTATGGGCGCTTGTGCCAGTACGTGTAAGTCTTCGGCTCGATGGTCAGGACGCGCAGGAACTTGGCCTTGCCCTTGAGCTGCTCGGGTGCGCCCTCGTACACATTCGCGCTGTAGATGATGCCGTCTTGCGGCGCGAGGCGATGCTCGCGATCCGGCCACGCCACCACGTCGGGGAGCACGGCCGGCCGGGCCCGCGGCCTGAGCGGGATGGCGTGGAGGATGTTGTGCACTCCCTCGTAGACGAGCTCGCGGTTCCCGTGGACGTCCATCAGATAGAGCACGAACTTCCCGCTTCGGTTCGCTGAGACCAGGAAGTCCTGTTCGC
>JBHIEF010000057.1:0-22033 GCA_046760465.1 Armatimonadota bacterium
CCGGGGCGCAATTGGCGGCAGGAGGTGATGGGGCGAGATGGTCGCCAGCCGGCGAACAGCAACATGCGGGGCGGTCTGGACCTTAGCAGCCCTGACCGCGTATTCGTATGCAGGCGCTCAAGGGGAGCAGAAGCAGGCCACCGTCACGCTGGGGCGCTGGCAGTCGCGGGAGCTCCAGCGGGAGGACCTCCGGGGCAAGAGGCAGCGCAGCCGGGACGCGACCTTCGGTCTGGGGGGCGAAACGGTCTACGGCATCAAGTACGTCGCGGCCTTCGATGAGGCCAACCCGGACAGGGCCATACCGGTTGAGGGCTACATCGGCATGCCCCGGCCCTCCAGCGAGAACTGGTACCACAGCGGCTTCCTCTTCATCTCCATCAACGGGCAGGACATCGGCACGGCGGCGCTCAGCAGCATGATGGTGACCGAGACGGGAAGGCGGGCCATCCTGGACATGGTCTGGCACCGCCCGCTCGCCTCGGTGCGGGCCAGGTTCCTGGGCCTGCCGGGGGGTGATTGCCTTTACGTCGAGATCGCCATCGAGCCCAGGCAGGAGATCACGGAGCTGAGCATCCGCGCGCGGTGCTACCCGAGCTTCTTCACCGCCTGGCACCAACGGGAGGGCGCGCGCCGCATCGAAACGCCGACCACAGTTGTGCTCCAGGGGGAACGGGAGACCGTCTCGGCGGCCGACAACTGGTGGATGGTGTACTACGACGAGGTGTTCGACGTCGCCAGCGGGGAGGGAGTCGGGCCGTGTGGGATGATGGTGCTGCCCCAGGAGGGGGCAGAGGTAACGCTGGCGCCGGGGAGCTACGCGGTTGACACGCGCCTCGACTATCCGCCGACCGCGCGTCGGCTGCGGCTGGCCTTCTGGGACTTCAAGGGGCAGACGAACGAGGACGTGCTCCGCGCGATGCCCACGAGGGCGGCCGCCGCACGGCGGCGGTTGACCAAGCTCGACTTCACCCCCGAAGCCATCCGCAGCTTCGATTTCGCCTCGGCCAGAGCGGAGATGCAGCGGGCCGGGGCCTCGGAGGCCGTGCGGGCGCAGCTTGGCCACAGGCTAGCGGAGATGCAGACCTGGCTGGCCCAGGCGGAAGCGGGGCTGGCCGAGAGGGCCGAGGCGCCGGAGGTGTCGGCGGCCGAGGCCATGCTCCAGTCCATTGACCAGTTCCACGCCTTCGTATGGGAAGTGAGGCTGGCGGAGTTGCTGGACTTCTAGCACGAGGCCAGCCGAGGGAGGCCGGTGACATGCGATCCATGGGCCCTCTCACTTCGCTCGTGATGGCCGTGCCGCTGGTGGTCGGGGGGCTCCCCGTGGCCGCCGACGAGCTGGACGACGATCACCACCTGTCGCTGGAGTTCGAGACCCCTCACACCGACTGGGCGCAGCCGTACGCGCTGGGCAAGATCCGGGCGCTGTTCTTCAGCAACGGCCGCGGCACGGAGCCCCGCGAGATGGTGGAGCTGATGCAGCGCTTCGACATCGAGGCGGACGCGGTCTACCACATCCGGGTGATAGACAGGACCGAGATGGAGTGGCTGGGCGGGGAGGCGGGCGACCGCCGGATGCTGCGCCTGCTGGAGAAGCCCTACGACGTCTACATCTTCCAGGGCATCCCGCCCGGCGACCTCACGCCCGAGCAGCAGTATAAGGTGTTCAAGCCGGTGACCGAGGGCGCGGGCCTGGTGCTCATCGGCACGGACGACGAGCGCATCCTGAAGCCGGAGAGAGGGCTCGACAAGCTGCCCGACTTCCTGGCTCCTGCCCAGCCGGAGGCGGCGTTCACCATCGTCGAGGGCCGCGGGGTGCGTATGCCCGGCCGGCCGGACCTCGACTACCACGTGGGCTGGGAGGTGGAGTACGACTACTGGCAGGAGCGGCTGGGGCGGGCG
This sequence comes from Armatimonadota bacterium, assembly GCA_046760465.1. Lineage (GTDB taxonomy): Bacteria > Armatimonadota > Zipacnadia > JAUWAU01 > JBHIEF01 > JBHIEF01. The sequence goes on from JBHIEF010000057.1 coordinate 1,900, forward strand.
GTGCTGTGGGCGGCGGGCAAGGAGCCGGAGATGGACCTCGCGGTGGGCGTGGAGCCCCAGGAATGCCGCCGTGGCACGCCGGGGCAGCCGGCCATCGCGCTCACATGGTCCCGCAACCACAGGCGCGGCACCAAGCTGGAGATCGCCCTGCGGCGCTGGGATGGCGAGCGCAGCCGGCTCATCGAGAAGGGCATCCCCCTGGTCGGCCGGCTCGACGGCGAGACGCGCATCGAGCCTCAAGAGCCGTGGCCGCCGGCCGCCGGGGAGTACCACTTGGACGTCCGCGCCCTGAGCAAGCGAGGGGTTGAGGGCTGGGCCACGGCGCCTTTCACCGTGACCTCGGAGCGCACCGTCGAGGAGGTCGTGCTGGACAGCGAGTGGGGCGAGGTCGGGCAGGTGGTGAGCGGCATGGTGCGGCTCGCAGGCCCACCCGTTGAGGACGAGCGGCTGCGGGTGCGGCTGATGGACCGTCGCGGGCGGATCCTCGCGCGACGGGACATGGCAGTCGCTGGCGACGACATGGCCTTCAGCTTCCCGATCGAGCCCTGGATGCCCATGCTGCTGCGGGTCGAGGCGGTCATCCTGAGCGGGGAGCAGGAGGTGGCCTCGGCGTACGAGTTCTTCCGCGTAACGAAGCGCAACCGAGGGCAGTTCAACTTCCTGATGTGGGACTATCCGAAGGGGACGCTGGGGCCGTACGGCGAGGAGAGCCTGGCCAAGCTCGGGGTCAGCATTCACCTGGCGGGGGGCAATCCGCCGCTGCAAGCGGCCGCTTACGACATCGCCTGGGTGCCGTACACGACGCGCATCCTGGCCCCCAAAGACGAGAAGGGGTACATGAAGCCGGTGTGCTGGAACGACGAACCGGCCGTGCAGCAGTGGGTGGACGGGATCGTGAGCAACTACGCCGACTCCCGTGGGCACGGCGTGTTCGTCTACTCGCTGGGCGACGAGACGGTGACGCGCGGGTCGTGTCTGCATCCGGCGTGCCTGGAGGCCTACCGGCGCTACCTGGAGCAGGAGTACGGGGCCATCGAGGCGCTCAACGCCTCCTGGGGGACGCAGTTCGAGAGCTTCGGCGAGGTGACGCTGTCTCAGCCCGACGACAACGACGAGGCCGAGGCTCTGCGCAGCAGGAACTACCCGCGCTGGTACGACCGGCAGGCCTTCAAATGCCACAACTTCGTGCAGCTCTGCAAGCGCTTCGGGGAGGCCTACGCCGAGCTGGACCCGGAGGCGCGGACGGGCTTCGAGGGGGCGGGGCGGTTCCGGGACGGTGACGACATAGACCTGATCGTGCGCACGAACGGCTTCTGGTCGCCCTATCCGGGCCCGGCCGACGAGGTCATCCGCTCGATTGCGCCGCGCGACTTTCCGCGGGCCAACTGGATGGGCTACACCAAGGACGCCGATTCGCTGCTCAGCAAGTACTGGCGCATGGTCACGCGCGGCACGGACGCGGTCTGGTGGTGGCGGTGGGACGCGCTGGGGCGCTTCAACGGCTTCCTGGCGCCGCACCTGGGGCCCTTCCCGGCCACGAAGGACCTCAGCCAGGACACGCAGGTGGTGCGCGACGGGCTGGGCACACTGCTGATGAACTCGGAGATGCTGGACGACGGCATCGCCATCCTGTACTCGATGCCCTCGGCCTACGCCACGCGCCTGGAGGCTGGGCCCTCGTACGGCAGCTACAGGGAGAACCACACGGCGTGGCACCGGGCCATCCGCGAGCTGGGGCTGCAATTCCGCTACGTGACCGACCGCATGCTGCGCCTGGGGGAGTTTCAGCCCGAGCGCTACAAGGTGCTGATCCTGCCGCGGGCGGAGGCCATCGGCCCTCAGGAGGCGAAGGTGATCCGCGCCTTCGCCGAGGGCGGAGGCACGGTGATCGCCGACGTGCGGCCCGGCCTATTCGACGGGCACTGCAAGCCCCTGGAGAAGGGGCATCTGGACGACCTGTTCGGCGTGCGGTGGGAGGGGAACCGGGAGGCGCTCACGGCGCAGGTGAGAATCGAGGGCGAGTGGCGGGCCGGTTTCGTCTCGCTGGCCTGTGAGGAGGCTAGGGTGGACCCAGGGGTCCACGCAAACCGAGGCCAGGCGGCGTTGCTGCTGGGGAAAGTGCCGGTGTGCATCTCGCGGCGAGTGGGGGAGGGCGGGGCGGTGCTGCTGAACTTCGCCATGTCCAGCTTTCCCGACATCAGCAAGGAGCAGACGCCGGAGGGATCGGCGGACTTCCTGCGCGTCATGTTGGCCACGGCAGGTGTGGAGCCGCAGGTGCGACTGCGCGACGGCAGGGGCAGGCGGGTGCGCAACGTCGAGGTGGTGCGCTGGCAGAACGGCGACATCGAGCTGATGGCCCTGTTCCGGGAGAGCGGCAAGAGGCAGCGGGCACGAGTGAGGCTGCCCTCAGCCAGACACGTCTACGACCTGCGCCGACACAAGGCTCTGGGGCGGGTGAAGCGCTTCAGGACCGAGATCATCCCCAGCCGGGCGACCTTCTTCGCCCTGCTCCCCAAGGCGGCGCCGGGCCCCGCCATCAGCCTGGACAGGCCGCGCGTGGCGCCGGGCACTTTAGTTACGGCGCGGCTGATGGTCCCCGGCGCCGACGGGCTGCACGCTCTGCGCATCCGCGCCCGGACGCCGGAGGGGACGCCGGCCGAGTGGCTGGACCAAGTGGTCATAGTCGGCCGGGAGGCGCGAGAGGTGGCCCTGCCCATCGCCTTCAACGACGCGCCCGGGCAGTGGACCATCAGTGCGGTTGACCTGTACACTGACAAGGCAGTCGGCATCGGGCTGAGGGTGAGGTAGGTGGCCGCGTGCGAGAGGCGGGAGATCGGGGCGATGCTCTGCGCTCTGGAGACGGCGTACGGTTTCGGCAGCCCTTCGGCGCTGCTCAGGACAAGCAAGCTGCCGAAACACGGGACGTCGGGCAAGAATGCCCGACCCACGGGACGGCCTTGGCTCTGATGGGTTGGGGGGCTGCCTATGATGCGCTCCGTGCGACGCGTACGCATGTCCATGGCTGCGGTGCTGCTGGCAGTCGCACCGGCATCGGCGGAGACGGCGCTGGAGCATTTGCAGGCCGCGCCCAAGCCGCAGTTCCGGGAGGGGCATACGCTGCCGCCGCTGACGCGCTGGGGCTGGACCATGCCCTTCGAGGTGCGCGTCGAGCTGGCCGAGCACTGGGGGTATGCGCTGGAGTTCGGCGGCTACGCCACGGGGAAACTGGTGGCCAAGCTCGACGACCCCGAGAGCGACCAGTCGCGACTGTGCGCGCTGGCGGCGGCCGACCCCAAGCGCTACCCGCTGTGCGTGCTCCTGCACCGCCCCTGCACCGACAGGAGCTTCCGCGAGCGACTGCCGGATGCGACCTGGTGCCGGGACGCGGAGGGCAACCTGATTGACGACAAGCGCGTGTGGAGCCCGGAGGCGCCCGACGAGGTGCTCGCGGAAGTTGCTCGGCTCTCCGTGGAGCCCCTGCGGAAGGTCCTGGCGCGGGCGCCCGTCGCCGTGGTCCTGAACGGCGGCGAGTACGGACTCAACGTGTTCGGGTGGTCCGGGAAGGCGTGGCAGCGCGATCCGCGGATCATGGAGGCCAAGGGCGAGCAGTCGTGGTTCGACTACATCTCCGCGCACAAGGCTCGGCAGGAGCTGCCGGTCACCAAGGCAGTGCGCCAGGCGAACCCGGAGGGCCTGTACATCTACTACCACACCTTCGCGGCGCACCGGAAGCGGTATGGCGCGTGGTGGACGTGGTCCTACAGCTACGACCAACTGCGCAAGATCACCGACCTGCCCAGCAGCTCCGTCTACTACCGGCACTTCAACAGCGGCTGGGCGGGCGGCAACGACATGCTCACCCAGGCACTCAACTCGGTCGCCCAGCAGATGCAGCACGGCGATGCCCTCTCGTACAACTGGATGAACGCCGGCTGGACGCGCGAGAAGCTGGGGGCGCAGGCCGAGGGCGACCTGGACAGATACACGGGATACCTGAAGTGCTACTACACGGCGGGGATGATCGGCGGCTGTGCGGGGTACTTCGCCTACCCGAAGGGCGGCTTCGGCGGAGACCTGGGCGAGCAGCCCCCGCACTGGCTCAGGCAGATGATGGTGCTGGCGCGCGTGCACGCGCTCTTCTCGCACCTGGAGGAGTTCCTGCGCGAGGGCGACCTGCTCCCCGGGCCCAACGCGCACCGCTGGTCGAAGGACCTGCCCGCGTACGAGCTGCCCACCGGCGACGAGGGCGTTCGGGTGCTGGCCCGCAGGCACCGGCAACGGGAGGAATGGCTGCTCACGGCCTGGGCGGCGACCGGCGACGACCGAGAGGTGACGGTGGAGGTGCCCGATCTGGGCGAGGTGAGGCTGCACGCGCGGGCCTGCGGAAGCGTCTATCGAGCCACGCGGCGGGATGGCGAGGTCTCGCTGAGGCTCGTTGATGAGGACGGGATGCTGCCCACGGCGGGGCTATAGGCCGCCGATGCCCGCCGTGGCCGGCAGGTGGAGGTCGAAGATGAGGTCTATGACGGTGCGCAGGAAGCCGGCCAGGAACTCCCCCAGTATCAGCCCGACGAAGAAGGGCATCCCCTTGCGATAGGCCCGCAATCCGCCGTAGCGCAGCAGCAGCATCTTCACCAGCCAGGTGAAGAAGATGGGCAGCCACAGGCGGAAGAGGCCGAAGCTGCCGCTGACCAGGTAGCCGACGGGGTGCAGCGGCCAGCCCAGGAACCTGACCCGCAGCGCGGTCAGGACGAGCATCAGCACGAAGCCGAGGCTATAGGCGATGGTGGAGCCCAGGTCGGGCTGGCGGGGCTCGGCCAACCAGCTGCCCAGCTTGGCCCAGGGCGCTCTGCCGAAGGCCCAGATGGCCGGGCCGGTGAAGGTGGCGGATTCGTAGCCGACCTGGTACATGACGTGCAGGTACGCCCAGAAGGCGGCAGCGATGCTGACCAGCGTGGCCAGCAGCAGCAGCACGGCCAGCGGGCGGAGCCTCATGTGGGTGCGCTTGCCCATGCGGAGGGCGTCCACGTAGTTCTGCATGGGGAACTGGCGGTGGGTGCGCGTCAGGAAGAAGAACAGACTCATCACCGTGAGGTCCTTGCCGGTCCAGGCCGCGCCGCCGGCCACGCGCTGCATGGCGTCCTCGGCCCCCACCTGATAGAGCTCGATGGTGGGCAGGCCCAGCTCGGCCCGCAGCCGGGCCGTCACCAGCACCACGGCAAACACCAACACGAAGAAGCAGGCAGCAGACAGCGGCCTCATGCCCGCGGCGGAGGCGAACACCACCAGGGCCAGGCCGCCGGCCAGCGCGCCCACCAGGGCCACGCGCATGGGCAGTGGCTCCCGGGCGTCCTCGGCCGCAGAGGGCCCCAGCCGCAGGACCCTGGCGATACGGTGACGCGCCACCCAGAACATGAAGGCGCAGAAGGCCAGGTAGGCGCCGAAGCCCTGCTGCTGAACGTAGGGGAAGCCGCCCCAGTGGAAGCGCCCCAGCGCGTCGGCCAGGACCATTTCCACGCGCACCAGCCAGAAGAAGAACCAACAGGAGAAGGCCAGGTGCAGGGGCAGCAGGTAGGCCAGGCCATAGGCGAAGGGAAAGGAGGAGATGGGGATGGAGCCCGCGGCGGTCCAGGGGCGCGAGGTGGCGTGGTAGTAGCGCACGCCGATGGGCACGGTGGGTACGGCCGGGTTGAGGCTGCTGGCCAGATTCAGCATCTGAAGCGAGGCGGCCAGCACGGCCCCGACCCACATCTGCCACTGCCGGAAGAGGTGCCTGGTGGGCGAGGTGACCAGCAGCGGCACCTCGGCGATGGGGTAGTTGAGCCGCTCGGCGTCCCACTGGCGCCTGACGGCCGCGCTCAGACAGAGCATGACCCAGGCGATGATCATGGTGAAGGCGATCCACCAGCCGAGCACGGGCAGCCAGGTGAAGAATCTCATTCGCGTGTAGAAGCTGGCGCCGCCCAGGTACAAGGGGTCGAGGACGTCGGGGTCGGCGACCAGGAGGTGATCGGGCAGCAGCGGGTGGATGTCCTCGGCCCAGCGGTTGGCCGGGTCGGCGCCGTGGAAGACGTACGTCAAGGTGGTGAACAGAATCTGGAGCTGGTCGTGGCCGCCAAGGCAGCTACTGATGACCAGGATGACGTAAACGGTGAGCAGCTCGGTCCGGTGGAAGGCCCAGTTGGGGCGCACTCGCCTGGCCAGGGCGTTGAGGGCGGCGAGGATGAGCAGCATTCCGACGCAGTTGAAGAAGAGGGCGCCGGTGGTGGCGTTGTCCGAGTAGCGGACGTACTCGATCTGCGTGATCCACCAGGCGTTGACCGGAATCAACACCAGCCCCAGCACGACCGCGCGAGCGCTCAGGCCCAGGAGTGGGCGGGGCCGGAGAGCGGCTTCGATGGTGGATGACTCCGTGGCCAAGGCGGGGGCATGTTCGTCAGGGGAAGGGGGGCAGACCTTCCCGGGGCAGACGGAGGGGTCACCGCGGGGGCGCGGCGGCCACGGACAACTCCTCCCCGGGCTCGAGGGTGACCGTGTGCGGGGTCTCGTCGGGGAAGGCGACGGTCAGTGTGGTGGGGGCGGCGGAAGTGTTGACGAGGACGACGCGAGGGGGATCGGCGGGCTCGTAGAGGGCGGCAACTCCCTCCGGGAGGCCAGGCCGGCCGTCGTGGGCGTAGGTCACCCGCACCAGGTCCTCACCGCAGAAGTTCCAGGAGCCGAGGGCAACCGGGTACAGGGCGCTCGACAGCTCTCCCCAGGCGTAGTTGCGGCCGTGGCCGCCGGCCACGGCGGCGATGCACCAGCCGGCGTCGGCGTGCTCGCGGCCGTCCTTCAGGTTGGCAACGGCCCAGGCCATGCGCTGGCGGGCTTTCTTCATGGCCAGTGCCAGGTGGCGGCGGTCGCCGGTGAGGCGATAGAGCAGCACCAGCGCGCCGGGAGATAGGCCCGTGTCGCGGGCCCACGTGCCGTCCGGCTGCCGGTACTCCCAGATCACCATGTCGAAGCGCTGGGCGATGCCCATGGGATGGCGTCGCGGCCCGGCCGGGCGCACCCCCCTGATCTGGTTGGAGACGTTCTCGGTGACCGACTCCAGCTCGCGGCGGATCTGCCCATCGAACGACCGGTCGCCGGTGAAGTCGCGGTACTTGCCGATGAGCGCGGCGGCCGGATGGCCCCACTGCTCCCGGGCCGTCGCCAGCAACACCGGAAGGGCTCGTCTGAACACCTCGGCGTACTCGGGCTGCGGCGACAGCCGGTACAGGTCGAGGAAGGTGTCCAGGGCTCCGCCGGCCAGGTGCCACTCCAACTGGGCCTCGACGTCGCCGGACTGCTCCGCCTGCCGAGCACTGGTCAGGTGATGGTGGTCGCTGATGTCCGCGTCGGCCGGCAGGATGACGCGGAAGCCCCGCTCGGCGGCCAGGATCGCCCGCGCCCAGTGGCCCACGTAGTCGTTGGCCAGGTCCAGGTAGCGCTGTTCGCCGGTCATGCGGTGGGCAGCCAGGGCGATCTGCACGAAGCGGAAGTGGTCAGGCTGGTTGGCGGGAGCATCGTCGGCGCGGACCGTCCTGGTGCCCAGGTAGTAGGAGCGGAAGACGTGGCGGTCCCAGTCGTACCAGTCGGGCACGCCCTCGCTCCAGTTGCCGCAGTGGTCGGCCACCTGGCGGTACATGGCGCGGATGGTCTCCGTGCGGCGGCCCAGTTGATACAGCCTGGTGGGGAAGAACAGGAAGGGCTCGGTGCCGTGGTGCGCCTCCTGCTGCGGGTAGTAGCCGAGGTGTCCCTCGGTGCCCAGCCACTGCCGGAAGCCGTCGAATAGCCGCTCGGCGGTCTCCAGCGCGCGCTCGTCGCCGGTGAGCTGGTAGTAGCCCAGCCACGTGAACATGAAGTTCGCCTCGTCGGTGGCGGCACGGCCGAAGGCGACCTCTCGCTGTCGCTCCGAGGCGCCCGCCACCCACTCGCGCACGACGCCGACGAGCTCGACTTGCTGCTTGGCCCACTCGGGAATGAGGCGGCCTCCTTCCTGCGAGAAGCAGGGCGTGCAGAGCGCTAGCGCAAGCGAGACACACAAACTGCGACTGGTCATCGCCGTCAACCCCGGTGGCCCGGACAAATCACGCGCCCTGCTGCGTCTCCCAGTGGGTCATGACCGAGGGCTGCGACCAGTCGGGCTCAGCGCGAGAGCGCGTCTCCCGAAAGGCCTCGGTGACCACCTTAGTCAGCGGCGCGTACACGTCCTCTTCCTCGATCAGCTCGGACAGATACCCCAGGTCCTTCGTGTGCAGGGCCAGCAGTTGCCCGCCCGGGACGCTGAAGCGGCGTTCGATGAGCGCCTGCGCCTCGCCGAACTCCAGCGCCTCGGTCACCATCTCGCGGCTCAGGCCCAGCCGCTGGGCCATGTTGACCGCCTCGGCGAAGACGGACAGCCGTCCGGCCAGGATGAACTGGTTGACCAGCTTGAGGCGCTGGCCGTGGCCCAGCGGCCCGGCGTGGACCACCTTGTACGCCACTATCTTCAGCAGCTTCTCAGCCTCGCGGAAGTCCTCGTCCGAGCCGCCCACCATCATGATGGGTCCGGGTGCGCGTCCGGTGAGCGGAGCGTCCACCATGCGCCCGCCGCGCTCGCGCACCTTCGCGGCGTACTCGATGTCCGTGCTGGGGCGCGTGGTGCCGGTGTCAATGATCAGCTTGCCCTCGCCGACGCCCTGGAGAATGCCGTCGGGGCCGTTCATCGCGGCTTCCACCTCGGGCGAGCCGGGCAAACACAGCAGCACCTGGTCGCTGCGCTCGGTGGCTTCGCGGGCCGAGGCCGCGGCCTGCGCGCCCAGCTCGACGGCGGCCGCCAGCTTCTCGGCCGCGATCTCGTAGACCGTCAGCTCCAGCCCGGCGGCCAGGATCTTCTCGCTGAAGCGGCGGCCGATCATGCCGAAGCCGATGATGCCCACAGACGGTTGGTCCACGTGAGGTCTCCCTCCCGATACTACGAGGCGGCGGGCGTCTTGCGGCGCGGCTATGGGGCCGCTCGCCCCTGCTTCTCGAGCCAGCGCCGGTACTGCGCCTCGAGGAAGTCGGGGGTGGCCGCGCCGTCGAAGGCCAGCACGCCATAGCAGAGCCGCAGCCGCTCTCCGGCAGGCAGGGGGTAGGCCTCGCGCGCCACCAGGCTGGCGGTGAGGTAGCCGAAGGGGTTGTTCATGGCAAACCAGCCGGTGGGATGGCGCGGGTTGTCGGGATGGTCGAACATGGCGAAGCCGCGGCGGGGCTCATTCGGTGAGGTGTAGGCGCACCAGCGCGCGGCCTGGCCGTTGACCGCCTCCGCGCCGGAGCGGCCCTCGGCGTCGAGGAACTGCCCTCCGTCCATGTCGCGGGGGACGCGCAGGCCCAGGCCGTAGTAGCTCACCTGGCGGCCGGGCGTGCCGCCGATCACCAGGTCGAGGTCGGCGGCGGTGAACTCGGAGAGCCAGGTCAGCAGGTGACAGCGCTCGGACTCGGGCCTGAAGACCGTGAGTTGCCGCCGCTCGGTGAGGAGCAAGGCATCGTCGCTGCGGCGGCGCCACTCATTGGTGGTCACCAGCCAGGCCCGGTCCTCGGCGGTCTTGGTCTCGGTCAGTTCCTTGTGCACGATGCGCCCCAGGCCCTCGGGGGCGCCTGCTTCACCCCAGAAGTCGATGCGGACGTCTTGCCCGCCCTCTTTGATGATGACGTTACCCCATGCCAACATCAGGCCGCGATGGTGAGGGTGGTCGGGCGGGCTGTTGAGAGTGACCTCCCGGCCGGCGGGGGTGTGGAACGGATGAACGCAGGGCTTGGGGGCCCCGGGGTCGTAGTTGTAGACGAAGACGGGCTTTCCGTCCCAGGAGGCCCTGACCGTGGAGCCGGGCCCCTGGACGAGCTCGAGGCCCGCCGCGTGGAGGGCCGAGGCTCCCGCGCACAGCGCGCAGAGGACCAGGCCTCTCACTAGCTTACCCATAGGCGAGGCAGGGAGTTGCTGGGGCATGGGCTCGAGGCCCCTACTCGGTTTCGTCGGCAGCGTCCGTGTCGGACTCGTGGTGGTCGTCAGCATCGGAGTCGTGGCCGCCGCCGGCATCGGAGTCCTCGGCCCCCGCGTCGGACATGCCGCAGCCCCCGTCCGATCCGTCCGGCCCACAGCAGGCGCACTTGCCCGGGCAGCCGCGGCCGTCACCGAAGCTGGCGAAGTGCTGCTGGATGAGCGCCACCGTGTCCGGGTCGTCGCTGGTGACCTTGGCGATGACGCCGTTCTCGATGTTGGTGACCTCGACCTTGGCGTCCTTCAGGCCAGCCATGCCGGCAGCCTTGTGGCCGTGGCCACCGTGCTTGCCTGCGGGCAATCCCGAGCCCACGAGGGCCCACACGCCCACGGCGATCAGGGCCACGACCAGGACCAGAATGATGAACATACGGGTCATTGTTCCTTACCTCCGTGTGGCTTCGCTCTTACCGGTTAGCTGCCCGCCGCAGCCGCGAGCGGTGCTCTTGGCTGCGACATGATCTCACCCAGAAGGGCACCTCTGCGCCTGGGGGGATCCCTGTCAACTCTCCGCGAGCATACTCAATGCCGGGCCGATGGTCAAGTGGCTGGGCGAGCGGCTCGCACTAGACGATGATCCTCTCCCGCTCGGCGTCGAAGCGGGCCACCTTCCGCTTGCGCAGGGCCAGGACGCCCATGTTGAGGGCGGTCTGCACGTGATAGCCCATGACCACGTCACTCCAGGGCTGCTCTCGCGTGCGGACACAGTGGAGCAGATTCTGCCAGTGCTCGGCCACGCCGCCGCCGCGCTCGCGGGCGATCTGGCGCGGCTCGGCCTTCGATCCGTGCGGCGGTCGGATCATAATGCCCGGGCCTTCAAAGGTCATGGTCCCCTCCACGCCGCGGACCACCGTGGGCAGCCCGTGCGCATTGGCCAGCGTGCACATGAGGGTGACCGAGAGGCCCTCCGGGTAGTCAATGAAGGTGTTGTAGGTGTCGGGGACCTCGCGCTCGCCGTCGTAGTGGTACTTGCCGCCGGAGGCGGAGACGGTGCTGGGGAAGGTGACGCCCAGGACCTTGGCGAGGGGCGTGAAGATGTGCGGGAACAGGTCGGTCGAGGGCCCGCCGGAGTAGTCCCAGTACATGCGCCACTGGAAGAAGCGGGAGACGTCGAAGGGGCGCTTCGGCGCGTCGGCCAGGAAGGCCTGCCAGTTCAGGTCGGCGCCGGGTGTGGCCTTGGGATCGGGGACGGGCATGCGCTCGCCCCAGTCGCCGCGGCGGAAGTAGCCGGCCTGCGCGTGGATGGGCTTGCCGATGGCGCCCTGCTTCACTAGCTGGGCGGCCTGGCGCCAGATGCTGTCGGCCATGTACTGCGTGCCGAGCTGGAGGATGCGTTCGCGCTGGATCACCTCGCGGGCCAGTCGCTTGGCCAGGTCGAACTGGGCCCAGTGCGTCATGGGCTTCTCGCAGTAGACGTCCTTGCCCGCGCGTACGGCGTCGAGCGCCTCGAAGGCGTGCAGGCGATCCGGGGTGGCAATGCAGACGACATCCACGTTGGGGTCGGCCAGCAGCTCCTGGCGAGTGCGGTAGGCCTTGCCGCCGGTGCGCTTGGCCGCGGCCTCCAGGCGCGGCCCATATATGTCGCAGACGGCGACCAAGTCCACGTTCTCGCCCTGGTCCTTGAGCTTCTGCACCACGCCGATGTGCGCGCTGCCCCGGCCGCCGCAGCCGATGAAGCCGATGCCCAGGCGCTCGTTGGCCCCCGGCGGCTGGGCGCGAGCCTCCGTTCGCGTGAGCCGGGCCGCTTTCAGGGCAGCCGCAGCGCCGGCGGCGGCGCTTGCCCCGCGCAGGAACTTGCGCCGCGTGACGGGCTTCTTCTCGTCTGACGGTCCTTGGTGACGCGTCATCTCAGGCACCTCCCATCGCGAGGGAATACACACTTGCCTGGCGATCCGGCCGACTCCTCCTGGGGGGCGGGCACCCTCCGGCGCCCGGACGCTCAGGGCTCGACGACCTCCACGGTCCGGCCAGCGGGCAGGTCCTGAAGTCGGCTCTCACGGCCGGAGGGCCAAGCGACCACCAGCTCGTCAAGCTGCTCGGCGTCTGCCAGTCCAAAGACGACCTCGCGCGACGACGCGGAGCAGAAGCTGCGGCCAGTGGCGATGTGGCGGAAGAACGTGCGACTGGCGACGCTCGCCCACAGCCTGGCCCCGATGGCGCCGGGATTGCTGGCGGTGGCGTGCAGGCGCACCTTCACGAAATGGCCGCTGGCTTGGTTGATCAACACCGCGGGCCGGCCAACGGCGTTGTTGACGACGATGTCCTCATCGCCGTCACCGTCCAGGTCTCCCCGCGCGGCGCCACGGCCCACGAGGCGCTGCTCGAAGTAGGGCCCGGCCTGCGCCGGTGAGACCGTGCTGAACACGCCGCGGCCGTCGTTGCGGAAGAGCTGATCCGGCTGCTCCCAGGAGCCGCCGGCCGAGCGCTTCTCCGCGTCGTCGAAGACGCTCCCGTTGGCGTAGAACACGTCCAGGTCGCCATCGAGGTCGAAGTCAATGAACAAGGCGCCGAAGGTCAGCACGGGCAGAGTGTCGCGGGCGAGGGTGCCCTGGTTGGCGGTATTGCGGAAGCGCAGGTCGCCCTGGTTGCTCTGGATCTCGCAGCTCTCGCTGCTGAAGTCGGCCACGGTGACGTCCAGGTCGCCGTCGCCGTCGAGGTCGCCGGCGTCCACGCCCATGGAGCCCGCGCCGGCACCGGTATCGTCATAGGCGATTCCGGCCATGACGCCCACGTCGCGGAACCGTCCCCCCAGATTCTCGAAGAGGTAGTTGACCATGCCGTCATTGGTCTCGTAGATGTCCACATCGCCGTCGCCGTCGAGGTCAGCGGCCAGGCACCCCAAGGTCCGCCCCGGGCCCGGTGCCAGGATGCCGCTGGCCTCGGACACATCAGTGAAGGTGCCATCGCCGTTGTTGCGGTAGAGGGCGTTAGCCTGGGGCTCGTAGAACTGCGGCGGGCAGTAGGCCGAGGCGCCCGCGTAGCGACAGCCGGGGTCGTGCTGGTGGTCGTAGTCCAGGTAGTTGCCCACGAAGAGGTCCAAGTCGCCATCGTTGTCGTAGTCGAGAAAGGCGCAGCTTGAGCTCAGGCGTTCGTCGGCCACGCCGGCCGAGTCAGCCACATCGGTGAACTCTCCGCCGCCCAAGTTGCGGAAGAGGCGGTTGGGGCCGTAGTTGGTGACGTACACGTCCTCATGGCCGTCGCCGTCGTAGTCGCCCAGGGCCACGCCCATTCCGTAGCCCGCGTCCTCCAGCCCGGTGTCACTGACCGGCGTGAACCGATTCCCGCCCTCGTTGCGGTACACACGGTTGACGAGACCGGGGTCGGGAGGGCCATCGAGTAGCTGGCACTGCGTGAAGTAGATGTCGAGGTCGCCGTCCTCGTCATAGTCGAACATGGCGACCCCTGCGTTGGCCGTCTCCACGAAGTGGTGCTGGCCGCTGCCACCGTGCACGTGCTCGAAGTCAATGCCGCAGGTCTCCCCCACTTCCACGAAGAGGGGGCCGGCTGATGGGGGCGACGAGGCCGGGGAGTGCGCGGGGGGGCGCTGGCAGCTCGCGAGCACGACCGGCAGGCAGGCCAGGCAGTGGCTAAGGGGTCGCATCTCGTAGTTCCCGGGCCAGCTCCTCGGCCTCGGCGTCGGGCGGATCGGCGTTGAGCATGGGCTTGAGATAGGGCAGGCCCAAGTCGGGCCAGCCCAGCTCCTGATAAAGGCGGGCGAGCTTCAGACGGTCGCCGCGGCTCTGCTCGGGCCGGGCCGTTATCCGGCTTATCAAGTCGCCGGCCGGATCCCATTGGTCATGCAGACGCCGGGCCACGGCCAGCTCGAGCTCAGCCTCTTCCTCGCGGGCGCTGTCGCGCAGCACGCGGGCCAGCAGGTCGTGCGCCTCGGGGTCCGGCGGATGTCGGCGCTCCTCCTCGTCCGCAAGCGACTCGCGCAGCACTGCCTCCGCCGCCTCCAGATTCTCCTCCCGGATATGGGCTTCTGCCAACCAGAGTGCGGGCACGGAGGTGGCCGCCCGGCTCTGGTCCCACCAGGAACGCAGCGCCTGCTTGTACTCGTCCGCATCAACGGACTCGGCAGGCAGCTTGCGCAGGGCGCGCGCGAGCTGCTCGTGGCCGGGTGCATACTGAGGATCTCGCTCGACCGCCGCCCTGGCCATGGCCGCCGCCCTGGCGGCGTCGCCGCTCTCGAGGTAGCACTCCGCCGCCGAGGCCAGGGGGCCCGCCTCCTGCGGCAGCATCTTGGCCAGGCGCCGGTAGACCTCGATGGCGGCCAGCCACTGGCTGCGGCGCGTCTGCACGAAGGCGAGGTCGGACAGGATCTCGGGATTGAGCGGCTCCAGCTCGGCAGCCCGTTGCAGCAACTGCGCGGCGCGGTCAATGTCCGCCTGGGCCGCCGCCGTCAGTCCCAGTTCCCGCGAGCTGCGCAAGAGCAGCGCACTGGCCAGGGAGTAGACGAACACGGCCTCGTCGGGGTCGGCAGCGACGGCGGCCTCCAGGTCGGCGATCCCCTGCTCCAGCTTGCCGCCGTCTCGACGTATCATCCCCCGCAGGCCCAGCATCCGAGTGAACGTGGGGTCGGCTGCGAGGGCGTCCGAGGCCGCCCCCTCGGCGGCCTCGTAGTTCTGCGTAGTGTACAGGACGCTGACGTACTCAAGCGCCACGTCGTGGTTCTGCGGGTCCTCCCGGTGAGCGCGGCTGAGCAGAGCCAGGGCCTCGGACCGACTGCCGCGAACGTAGAGGGCTCGGGCCTGGAGCACGATCGGGTCTTCCGCTACCTGGGGCTCCCGTGGGCGGTCGCGATGGTAGTCATACATGCGGTAGCCGAGGAAGGAGAAGGCGGCTACCACGAAGACGCTGGCCGCCACGAGGCGCGCGCGCTGCGGCATATGGTCACCACCCGCCGCCAGCTCTGTTCGCGGCCCTCCCGACGGCTCCCTGCACAGGGGCGGAGCGCGGCGGCCGTCACCGAGCAGTGTTCATGACCTGGAGAGGGCCGTCGGGCGCAAGAGCGTGGGACGGGGCGCTCAGGGCTCCACGACCTCCACGGTCCGGCCGGCGGGCAGGTCCTGAAGTCGGCTCTCACGGCCGGAGGGCCACACCACCAGCAGCTCGTCAACCTGCTCGGCTTCGCCGAGCCCGAACACGATGTCGCGCGAGCACACCGAGCAGAAGCTGCGACCATCGGCCACGTGACGCAACAGCTCGCGCCCGGATACTGTGGCCCATAGCCTGGCCCCGATGGCGCTGGGGTTGCTGGCCGTGGGGCGCAGGCGCACCTTGAGGAAGTTGCCCCGCGCCTGGTTGATGAGCACCGTGGGCCGGCCGAGCAGGTTGTTGACCACGATGTCCTCGTCGCCATCGCCGTCCAGATCGCCGCAGGCGCCGCCTCGGCCGAGCAGGCGGGTGGCGAAGTAGGGCCCAGCCACGGCGGGGGGCACTGAGGTGAACAGGCCCGTGCCGTCGTTGGCGAAGAGCTGATCCGGCTGGGCCCAGGAGCCCCTCTGCGGCCGCTGCTCGACGTTGTCATAGACGTGACCGTTAGCGTAGAAGATGTCGAGGTCGCTGTCGAGGTCGAAGTCCAGGAAGAGGGCGGCGAAGGTGACCATGGGCATGGTGTCACGGGCGATGGCGCCGGTGCTGGCCGTGTCCCGGAAGCGCAGGCCGCCCTGGCTGATCTGCACCTCGCCGCTCTCGTCGCTGAAGTTGCCCACGGTGAGGTCGAGGTCGCCGTCGCCGTCCACGTCGCCGGCATCCACACCCATGGAGCCGGCCTCCCTTCCCAGGCTGCCATAGGAGATGCCGGCTTCAGCGCCGACGTCGCGGAACTCCCCGCCCAGGTTCTCGAACAGGCGGTTGACGGTGACGTCGTTGGTGACGTAGAGGTCGGTGTCGCCATCGCCGTCCAGGTCGGCAGCCAGGCACCCCAACGTGCGGCCCGGGGCCACTGATAGGATGCCGCTGGCCTCCGACACATCGCTGAAGGTGCCGTCACCGTTGTTGCGGTAGAAGACGTTGTCCTGCGGATCGTAGAAGAAGGGCGGGCAGTAGGTTGGCGTGCCGGCCCGGTCGCACAGGGGATCGCCCTCCGGCGTGTAGTCCAGGTAGTTGCCGACGTACAGGTCCAGGTCGCCGTCGGAGTCGTAGTCCAGAAAGGCAGCGCTCGAGCCCAGGCCCTGGTCACCGACGCCGGCCTCGGCGGTCACGTCGGCGAAGCGTCCGCCGCCCAGGTTGCGGAAGAGGCGGTTGGGGCCGTAGTTGGTCACGTAGACGTCCTCGTGGCCATCCCCGTCGTAGTCGCCCACCGCTACGCCCATCCCATAGCCTGCATCCTCCAGACCAGTGCCGTCTACGGGGGTGAAGCGATTGTCGCCCTCGTTGCGATAGAGGCGGTTGACCAGGGAGGGGTCGGGTGGCCCGTCAATCAGCTGGCACTGGGTGAAGTAGACGTCCAGGTCGCCGTCCTCGTCGTAGTCGAAGAGGGCAACCCCGGCGTTGGCCGTCTCCAGGAAGTAGTGCCTGCCGCTGCCGCCGTGGACGTGCTCGAAGTCAATCCCGCAGGTCTCGCCGATGTCCACGAACGCCGGCGGGCTTTGGTCTCCCCCCTCGTTGTGCCCAGCGGGACGCGAGCATCCCGCCAGCAGCACCGACGCCGCGACTGCCAGGCTAGTCAGCCGCATGGCGCAGTTCCTCGGCCAGGGCGGCGGCCTCCGGGTCCTCTCGTCCCGACTTCAGCAGGGGATCGAGATATGGGAGGCCCATCTCGGGCCAGCCCAGCTCTCCGTAGAGCCGGGCCACCTCCAGTCGCTGGTCGCGACTGTGGGCAGGCTTCTCCTCGATGTAGCCGACCAGTCTGTCCACCGGCTTCCAGGTTTTGCGCAGGTCCTGGGCCATGGCCAGCTCGGCGCGGCCCTCCTGCTCCCGGCCCGTCTCGATCAACAGGCGGCCCAGTTGCTCGTGGATGGGCGGTGAGGGTGGGCGGCGATGGGCCTCCTCGTCCGCCACGCCAGCGCGCAACACCTCCTCAGCGCGCTCCCTATCCCCCCGGCGGAGGTGAAGCTCCGCCAGCCACAGGGCCGGCTCATGCGCCGATCCCTCGCTCTGCTCCCACCAGGTGCGCAGGGCCTTCTCGTACTCGGCCTCGTCAACGGTGTCGGCGGGCAGCCTGTGAAGCGCCAGCCCCAGCACGGTCGCAGCCTCCAGGCAGTTGGGATCGCGTTTGAGGGCCGCGCGAGCCGCCACAGCAGCCGAGGCGGGATCGTTCAGGGACATGTAGCAGGCGGCAGTCGCGTAGAGCGGGCCGGGGTCCTGGGGAAGCAGGTCGGCGAGCTTGCCGTACAGCTCGATGGCTTCTTTGAACAGGCTGCGCTGCTGCTGGAGCGAGGCCAGATCGGACAGGATGTCCAGTCGGTCGGGCGCCAGCTCCACGGCGCGCTGGAGCAGCTCGGCGGCGCGGGCCATGTCCGCCTGGGCTGTGGGGGTCAGCTCCAACTCGCGCGCGCTGCGCAGCAGCAGAGCGTGGGCCAGCGAGTACGTGAACATGACCTCGTCGGCGCCGGTCGCCGCGGCCGCAGCGGCTTCCAGGTCTGCGATCCCCTCCTCCAGCCTGCCGGAGTCTCGTCGTATCATGCCGCGCAGGGCAAGCGCCCTGGCGAAACCCGGATCCGCCGCCAGGAGCTGTGATACGAGCTGCTCGGCAGCCTCGTAATTGGCGGTCGCGTAGAGCACGGTTGCGTACTCCAGGGCCACCGTCTCGTCGGACGGGTCCCTTCGATGTGCCGCACTCAGCAGGGCGAGGGCCTTGTCCGAGTCGCCACGCGCGTGCAGGGCGCGCGCCTCGGCCACCACGGGGTGCTCGTCGGCCACGACCGCCCGCTGCCGCCTAGCGCGCTGATAGTCGTATACGCGGTAGCCGAAGAAGCCCAGCGCCGCCACCAGGAGTGCTGTAGCCGCGATCAGGCGCACGTGCTGCCGCATCTGGTCACCACCCGTTAGCGGCGTTGTTCGCGGCCCGGCCGAAGGCTCCCTGCCCTGGCGCCGCGAGCCCGTCAGCGGCCGTCTCGGAGAGTGCTACTCCGCCGAGGAGGCACCAAGCAGCTCGGCAGCGGGCATGACGGTGAGGTCGCAGAGCCGATTCCCGGCCTGGTCGAAGCGGATCGGGCCCGTCACACCGGAGCGGTCAACGGTAGTCAGGAACTGCTGCAATTCCGCGCGGGATGGCCCCGCCTGGCGGATGGCCTCGGCCACGAGCGAGACGGTGTCGTACGTAAAGGCAGCCAAGGGCGAGGGCCTGGCTCCCTGGCGCTGCCGGTAGCGCCGGGAGAAGTCCTCCAGCTCGCCGCTGTCCGCCTCCGCCGGCCACGGCACCCGAACGGCGGCTAAGGTCTCGCCGGCCGTGGCCAGAAGCTGCGGCGTACAGGCCCCCAGTGAGGCGAATACCTCCGTTTCCGGCGCCTGGCTGCGCAGCGCGGGCAGCATGGCCGCCAGTCCCTCCGAGCCGCCCAACACGACGACCGCGCCGGCCCCGCTCTGGGCCACCTGCTTGGCCAGAGCGTCCTGCTCAGGGGGACTTTCCGGGATCTCGGCCCGCAGCGCGAGGGTCTTGCCGGCCTGCTTGGCCGCTCGCTGGAGCGCGCCGTCGGCCTTGCGGCCGTCGCAGGTGGCCTCGAAGTGAACGGCGGGGGGGCCATGGGCCCAGGCGGCGCTCAGGAGGGCCTGCGCCTGCTGGCGGTCGCTGGGGACGCAGCGGAAGACCCAGGGCACTCCCGCCTGTGTGACCGTGTCCTCGCTGGCCCAGGGGGTCACCACGGGGACCTGGGCCTTGGTGGCGACCTGCTCGACTACGTGTGTTGCGGCGCCATCGAGGGCGGCCACCAGGGCCACGCAGCCGTCCTCGTAGATCAGGGCGGACGCCTCCCGCGCCTGTGCGCCCCACTGGCCATCGTCGGGCCTGACGCTCAGCACGAGGCGCGGCTCACCTTCGGCCGCGTTGGCCTCTTCGAGGGCCATGGCGGCGGCCGTCTGGGCCTCGTCTCCCAGGCTTCGGCGGGGGCCCGTGGTGGGCACGAGCATCCCGATGGCCAGAGCGCCGGCGTCCCTGGCAGGGGGGCGAGGAGGGGTGATCCGGGAAGTGGCGGGAGTGGTCTCTATCTCCCGCGAGCGGCAGCCGCTCACGGTCAGGAGAGGGAGCGCGGCGACCAGCCAGGCCGGGCGCACACCTTTCCGTCGCCTGCTCAACGTTCGGCACGGGGGCTCAAGCCGGCCCCCAGACCGATCTCGAAGGTTCTGGGCGCGGGCTCGTAGACCCACCGGCCGCCCTCGTACCGCGCCAACCAGACGGGGCCGATGTCGTTCAGCACGTGGTCGAACTTGATGAGGCCGGTTACGCCCTCGTAGGTCTTCAGCGTGTAGTCCGCCACGAACGAGTCCATGATGCGGGCGCGGTTGAGGCCGGCCTTCCTTACCGCCTTGATGAGCAGGCACATTCCGTCGTAGGCATGTGCCGCCCAGGTGTCGGCGGGCATCTCGTAGCGCTCCTCATACGCGGTCAGGAAGGCCTTGAGCTTCGGGTCGGCGCGCGTGGGGTCCCACTGCGAGGCGGCCACGACTCCCTCGGCCGCGTCGGCAGCCGCCTCCACGAAGCGGGGGTCAACGACCCTGTGGCCGGTGAAGACGGGGTGCTCCATTCCGCTCTCGCGCATCTGCCGGACGGCGCGGCCGATGTCGTCGGGCTCGCCCCACATCACCACGCAGTCGGCCTGGCTCTCCCTGATGTCGTTCAGGTGGGTGCTGAAGTCCTCGGTGTGGAGCTCGAACCTCTTTTGCATCAGAATGGGATGGCCGAAGCGCCGGGCGGTATCCACGAACTCCACCACCGCGCGTCGCGCGTAGTCCTCGTTGGTGCGCAGCACGGCCGCGCGCTCCAGTCCCCTCACACCGAAGATGTGCTCGGCCAGCCCATACCCCAGATGGCGGTCGTCGGCGTTGACGCGAATGAGCCAGGGGATCCTGGTCTCCGTCAGCGTGGGGTCAGTGTCGGCGGTGTTGACCATGGGGATCTCGATCTTGAGGGCGACGCGCAGGGCGATGTGA
>JBHIEF010000058.1:0-21892 GCA_046760465.1 Armatimonadota bacterium
TCCAATCTTATACTACTACTGCGAAGCGTACAACCTCCGGGAGGGGATCCCGGGTTGGAGGGAGGCGGTCCGGTTCTGCGTCTGGCGGGAGATCCCGGTCCCGGCGATGGCCGCCTCGCTGGCCTACTTCGACGCGTACCGGCGGGAGCGCGGCCCGGCGCGGTCCGCGTCGGCCGCGTGCCCATCTCACCGCTGGGATCCTCCGTGTGCCGCGTCATGGTGTCGTCGTAGTCCACCTCCCCCTCCAGCGGCTCGAAGGGCTCCGGCGTGATGCCGCCCCGGCCGCCCGTCCCCGGCCTTCCCCCACCGCTGCCGCCCCATGTCTGCCCGCCTCCGCCAGCGCCGCTGCCCGCCCCTGCCTGGCCCTGGGCTCCGCCCGGGGCTCCGGCGGCAAGTCCGGTGCCGCCGCAGCCCTGTCAGCCGCCGCCCTGACAGGTCGGACAGGGCGCATCCGCGTTCTTGATCTGCTGGTCTATCTGCTCCATGGCCTGCTGCATCTGCTCCAGCGCTTCCTGGTCCGACAGGTACTTCTGGAGCTCCTCGGCAGCAGACTTGGCCTGTTCGGCTTGCTGGGCAGCGTCCTGTGGGTCGCCCTGATCCAGCGACTTGGCCGCCTCGGACAGCGATTCGGCCATCTCGTCCAGCCCGGCCTGCGACAGGGCCTGTGCCATGGCCCCCAGGTCCTCGGTCAGCTCTTTCTGCTCCTCCGCCGACAGCTCGCCGCTGCTGAGCTGCGCGGCCAGATCACCCAGCTCCTTGCTTGCCTGCTCCAGGTTCTCGCCCCGCAAGGCATCCGCGAGCGCCTTGCCGGCCTTGGAGCTCAGCTTCAGGCCCTCCATCGCCTTGCCCGCCAGCTTCAGCTTCTTGGTCATCTTGGCCTGGGCCATGCGCTCGTGCGCCTTGCGGATGTCCTCGCTCAGCGCCCGCGTCTCCAGCAGGGCCTGCTTCTTCGTCAGCCGCGCCTTCTCCAGCTCCCGCCCCAGCTTGGCCAGCCGGCGCGCCAGCTCGGGGCTGACCTTCAGGTCCTCCTCCTTGGCCCGTCTCTCCAGCTCCTTGGCCACCTTGGTGATCTTCTTGCCCTGCTGCTTCATCTCTTCCTTGACCGCGATCTCGCCCGGGGTCATGAAGAGGTTCAGCGGCGGCACGAAGGCCAGGGCCGCGAAGGCCAGCATGGCCCCGCCCAGGTACTTGGCTTCGCGTGTGGCGCGGTAGGGGTAGACGCGCGCCGGCTCCAGACGCTCGGCAGTGCTCGCCGCGTCGGTGACCAGCGCCGGCACCAGGCCGCTGGTGTCGGGCTGGGCCAGGAACTGAATGGCGCTGCTCAGTCGCTCCTTCAGGCCCAGGCGTTCGTCGGTGTACGCCGCCGCCTGTAGCGGAGTGACCTTGCGCAGGGCACCCCAGATCAGCCCCACCACCAGCGCCAGAGCCATCAGGCCGCCAGACCACAGGTACACGGGCTCGAAGTGCCCGGCCACATGCACCAGCATCAGCACGAGCGCCGCCGCCGAGGCGACAAGGGCGCAGCGCGCCGCCCAGTACAGCACGCGCAGCACCTGCAAGCGCCGGGCCAGGGCCTCGGCCTTCTCGCGGAGGGTCTTCTCCTCAGGTGGCATCGTCGTCTACGCCTTTTCTGTGGTGTTTCGGCAGCTTAGCTGCCCCAAACACGAGCCTTTCTGTACGGGCGGCGTCCATCCCCGCCCGCTCCGCCGGGCGGGCCTGAAGCCCCTCCCTACATGATATGACGTTGGCGCGCCCCGGATGGTTCCGGCCACGGGCCCCTCAGGGTCTTCCCGGCGGGATCCAGCTTTCCTCCCTGCCCCCTCACTCCGCCGTGCGCAGGCGGTCCAGGCGGCGGCAGGCCAGACGGAACGAGCACCAAGCCAGCAGCAGCGCGGCCCATCCACCGTACCGGAGCACCCAGCGCCAAACAGTGTCGAACCAGACATCCGGAGATACGCGGCTGATAAGCAGAGACGTGGCAAACGAAGGCCCGAGTGTTCCCACAATGGCAACGGCAGCCGCCCCGCCCACCGCCGTGGGCATGGTCCTTAGGTGCGTCCCGAGGAGTGCACCCAGGGCGCTCCAGAACAGCAGGTAGGGCACGAGGTCGGCCCAGGACCACAGCATGCGCAGCGCGATCTCGCCCAGCGAGTGAATGGGGGGCGGGTGGCCCGCCGCTTGGCGCGCGGCACTCCAGTACAACTCCTGCTGCGACCGAAGCAGCACCTCCCAGCCGGCCATGAGCAGGGCCCAGGGCAGTGCCACGGCCAGCATCTTCCCCGCGACCACCTGCCTGGAGCCGACCGGCGTGACCGCCAGAGAGCCGAAGGTTCCCTTGCCGTGTTCCCGCGCCATGAGTGCGGCCGTGGCCGGCGCCGCGATCAGGCTGATGAGCAGCCCGGCGATGGCAGCCGCAGTGCACGTCCAGAAACCGACGTCCTGGCCCACCACCGCCGGCGCTCCGTGCTTCAGCAGGACCAGCACCGCGATCCCCAGGGCCAGCGCTGCCAGCGACACGACCCAAACCGCTCTCAGGAGACGTCTGTACCACCGGGCGCGCACCTCCCGCCGGTACACGGGATTGTCCAGCACGTACTCCCGCAGCCAACGCATTGGTCCGACCCTTCAGTCCCTGCTCGGCTCCGTGTGCAGGCGCCAGTGGGCCAATCGTATCGCGGCCACGGCCACCAGCGCGTAGATGCACCAGGGCACCACCGTGAGAGTCAGAAAGTCTGCCAACTCCGAGGGCCGCTCGAAGTCAATGAGGCCGATCATGGCCAGGATGGTGGGGCCGTGCTGCACGCCGAAGTAGAGCGTCAAGGTCAGGCCGTAAGCCCAGGCCATGGCCGAGCGCAACTGCCGGCAGAAGGCGCTGACGGCGGTGCCCAGGGCCCCGGCGGCCAGGGCGATCAGTGGCACGGTGATCCATTGCAGATAGGCGTGCAGATTATAGAACTCGGTGAAGAAGTCCTCGCTGTCGCTCACGACGGCCAGAAGGCTCATGAAGCTGGCGATGCTCAGACACGGCAAGAAGGACAGGAGCACCGGCACCATGCCGGCCGCAAACTTGCCCATGATGATCTGCCAGGTGGACAGGCGCGTCAGGACCAGGGCGTCCAGCGTCAGGTTCGCCCGCTCCACGGCCAGGGACCCCGCCGTCAGCCCCGGCGTGGCCAGCAGGGCGATGGCCCCGGCGATGAAGTAGGCCAGGAAGGCGGCTATGCTGGGGTAGACGTCGAAGAACCAATCCCTATCGAAGGCCCCGGGCAGCATGGTCACGATGAGCAGGGCCAGCAGTCCGCCGAAGGCCAGCCCCGGGATCAGGTACAGCTTCCTCCCCCGCCAGCGCGTGCGCATCTCCTTGTGGAAGACGGGGTTGAGCGTGATGAGTCTTTGCAGGTAGCTCATTGCAGGGCGAGGGGCGGAGGCGGCGGTGCCACCACCGGCGGCCTCTCGCGACGAGTGCCGGCGAGAGCCACCGCAGCAAAGGACACCGCCAGCAGCAGCAGTAGCAGCAGGTGCACGCGGTAGAAGGGCACGACTCCGCTCAGCAGCAGGTGGGGGAAGTCGCTGTCGGTCATCGCCGTCGGCGCGCTGACCCAGACCATGGCCACAAAGGGATTGAAGTAGAGGCTGCTCACCAGCGGCGAGTAGTCCATGGGCGAGATGGGGAAGGGACGCGTGGCCGTGGTGTAGGACATGGCCATCAGGGGCAGCATCGCCACCACGAAGGCGAGCACGTAGCTCAGGGCGATGGCCGCCGGTCGGCTGCGGGTGACCGCCGACAGCGCCAGGCTCAGCAGCGACATGGTCAGCACGCTGGCCCCGGCGATGACGAACAGCGCCACCAGGTTCTGCCAGCGGCCGGCGCGCACTGCGGCACCCGCCAACTCCGCGCCCAGGAAGGCCAAGGGCACACACAGCACGACCCACAGCAGCATCAGGCACAGACCCGCCAGGGGGCTGCCGCTCAACAGCCAGCGGCCCCACGCCACCGACTTCCACCAGCCACGTGGCTGTGGCCAGCGGACGGCGAGGCCGTCGGCGCTGCACAGCACCGGCGCCAGCAGAATCCCGAAGAAGGTCACCACCCCCACCAGGATGGCAACGTTCGCGCGGACGGTGATTCCGCCGGCTGCGCCCGGCGCGGCGAAGGTGAAGCCGTTCCACGACCAGCCCATCAGGCAGAAGGCCAACGCCAGTATCGTGATGGTCAAGAGCAGGCGGCTGGGCCACGAGCGGGGCTGCTGAAACTCCGCCCGCAGGCGATCCGCCGCCAGGGTCAGCAGCAGCGCCGAGAACAGCACCGCCAGCGCCGCGGACGGAACCCAGGTGGGCGGCCCCAGCCCGAAGAAGTTGCACGGCTTGGCCGCGTACTCGATGGCCGCGAAGGGGCACAAGGCGGCCAGCGGACTGACCGGCACGCCGGCAAAGGGAAACGCCGCCGGGAAGGCCGCTATGCTGGTGAGGCCCACGTACCCTCCCACCAGCGCGAAGGTGATCACCGTGGCCAGGGCCGTGCTATTGACCGCCACCGAGCCCAGGATGCCCATGCTACCTGCTGCCAGGGCGAAGAAGCCCAGCGATAGGTAGGTACAGACGACCTCCCCCAGCGATACGCCGCCAATGAGGAAGGTGAC
The DNA here is from genome assembly GCA_046760465.1 of Armatimonadota bacterium. Lineage (GTDB taxonomy): Bacteria > Armatimonadota > Zipacnadia > JAUWAU01 > JBHIEF01 > JBHIEF01. The sequence continues at coordinate 4,641 of JBHIEF010000058.1, forward strand.
GCTGACCAGGGGAGCCGAGGTGAACAACAGCAGCAGCGCGAACGACGCCGCCGAGCACAGCCGCCCGGTCACAATGCTGAACGGGGACAGCCGCGTGATGACCAGCAGGTCGAAGGTCTGCTGCTCACGCTCCAAGGTGATGGCGCCTGCCGTGAAGGCCGGAGCGAACAGCAGCACGATCACGGCCTGAGCGATGAACAGCGCCCAGTAGAAGTTGCGCCCCACTCGCGAGCTCAGTGCCGCGCTGCCCCCCCCACCGAACATGCTCTCCGACCAGACCACGTAGCCGATGAACATGACGGCCGACAGCACGGCCAGATAGCCGAATAGCAGGGCCGGCGCCCGCAGCCCGCGCATGCGCGTGCGCAGGTCCTTGGTCAGAACGGGGTTCTCGGCCAACACACCCATGCAAGCCTCTGCCCGAGGCGCGCCTGCCCAGCCGGAGCGGCGGCCCTCGCCCTGCTGCTCTAGGAGACGATCCCCTTGGTCAGGCGCATGAAGATGTCCTCGAGGTCCGTCTCCTCCTCAGAGAAGGACACCACCTGTACGTCCGAGGCCACCAGCCGGCGCAGAATCTCACCCATCTCGCTGCGATCGCCCGTGTACTGTACCAGCACGGTGTCCTCCACCACCTTCAGCTCCTGCACGTAGGGGATGGGCTCGATGATCTGGACGGCCTGATTGGGATCGCCCAGCACCTTGATGACGATGGTGATATGGCCAGAGACCTGCTTAAGGATGTCCTTCACGTCCCCGCTGCAAATGAGCTGGCCGTTCTCGATGATGCCGATCTTGTTGCAGAAGTCGGACAGCTCGGCCAGGATATGGGAGGAGACGAAGATGGTCTTGCCCATGCTCTTGAGCTCTTTGAGCAATTCGCGAATCTCGATGCGGGCGCGCGGGTCCAGCCCCGAGGCCGGCTCGTCCAGCAGCAGCAGCTTCGGGTCGTGCACCAGCGTCTTGGCCAGGCAGAGCCTCTGCTTCATGCCCCGACTCAACTGCTCCACGTAGTCGTCTCGCTTGCCGGTCAGGTCGGTCAGGGCCAGCACGTCCTCGATGATCTGCGGCCGCTTGGTGCGGTCAATGCGGTAGGCGGCGGCGAAGAAGTCCAGGTATTCCCAGACCTTGATGTCGTCGTACACGCCGAAGAAGTCGGGCATGTAGCCGATTAGCGCCCGCACCTCCTCGTGATGCTTGGTCACGTCATAGCCGTCTATGTAGGCGGTGCCGGCCGTCGGCTTGAGCAAGGTCGCCAGCATCTTGATGGTGGTGGTCTTGCCCGCGCCGTTGGGGCCGATGAACCCGAAGATGTCCGCTTCGTCGAGGTTCAGGTTCAGGTTCCAGACGGCCGTGACGTTCTTGAACTGCTTGCTCAGCCCGCGGATGTCCAGGATCATCCGTCCTCACTCGCTTTCGCCGCTGGCCACACGCCAGCCCTGGCAGGATGCGCTCAAGTCGCCTATGGCAGGCGAGGTCTTGTCGCTGGTGTTCTCGATGCGGAACTGGAGCTTGCCCTCCGGCAGCAGCACGTACCGCTGCGGCTGAGGCAGGCGGATGTTGTTGCGGTTGCCCGGGCTCACCGGCAGTTCCCGCCAGGCTCCGGCGGCCCAGTCTCGAACAGCGAAGCGCAGCACGTCCTTGCCGCTGTAGCTGAAGTAGACCCGAACCCCGCTGAAGCGCAGGTCCCAGCCCGACACCGGCAGGTCCACCTCCGCCACCATGTACCCCTTGGGCATGGTGCGCTGCTGTGCGCCCGACGAGCCGGACCACGTGGTCTCCAGGCTGTCAATGCTGCTCTCCACCACGCGCGCCGTGGTCAGTCCGTGGGGCACGTTGAAGGTGGCGCCCGTCAACTCCACCGGGATGGCCACCAGCAGCAGCGTCGCCTCTGCCGCCTGCGCCCTCCCCGGCTCGAAGGTCACCTCCGGGCCCTCCGCGCCCTCGACTCGGGCCACGAACAGGATGTCCGAGCGTCCTAGGCCCCTTGCCAGGGGCTGCCAGTTCCCGATGATGCTCCCTTCCAGCGAGGACAACATCGCCTCCTCGGGCGACGCTCCGCTGTCTCCCCCGGACGGCCCGGACGGGTAGGAAGGCGTGGAAGACTGCTTGGGCGGGGCTATCGGCAGCGAGAACGACGCGGACTTGCCCCTGGGCAGCTTGCCGATGTTCTCGGTTCTCCGACGCCGGATCACCGTGGCGTGACTGAGGTCGTAGGGCGTATCGTTCTGGATGCTCCCCTCGATATTGTCTCCCTTGATGCCCATGGTAGCGCGGACGCCCCCGCCCAGCTCCAGGTTGCTGACCACGTGGAAGGCTCGCATGGCCCACATGTTGATGGCCACGTCCGGCAGCGTGACCTCCTCTCCTTGCTGCACCTCCAGTTGCGCCCGCCCGCCCGGGCTGACCAGCGTCTCCACCGCTGCGGCCAGGGGCGGCGCCAGCTTCACCGTGTAGCTGGCCCGGCCCGGCGAGAAGATGCCGGCGAAGGTGTCCTGATAGGCCGTGGACGCCGCCGCCACGGTGGTGGCCACATTGGCCTCGTGGTAGATGATCTGTCCGCCCTTGAGCAGCCGCCCGGAGGCATAGGCTCCCACGCTGAAGAGCAGCACGATGGCCGGCGTGGTCACCCAGGCCCATTCGCGCTTGTCCAGGCGCCGCAGCACCAGGTAGTTGACCGGCACCAGGAAGATGACGTACAGCAACAGGAACAGTCCGACGATGCCGAAGGAGGGCGCCTCCATCTGCGGGATTTCGGCCACCGCCGCGGCCGGCGTGCTCGAGCCGCCCCCCCACATTGAGGACTGGGCATAGGCCGGCCCAAAGCCGGCCGGCAGCAGGCGCTTGGGTCGGGTCAGCACCTCCCGCCACAGCCGCCGCAGGCCGGGGCCCCAGCCGCGCAGCGGCTGCTTGCGGGGATCGAGGGCCAGGTAATAGACGCGCCCGCACCCGTAGTCGCGGGCGGCCAGCAGCGGGAAGGGGCGGCTCCCCGCCAGCACCTGGCCGGTCCTGAGGGGTCCTGAGGCCGCCAGGAACTCGCCCAGCGGCGGCATGCGCACGCCGTACCGCGCGACCAGGGAGCCTGCCGCAGTCAGGGGCTTCTCGGCAGCCACCTCAACCGGCAGCAGCTCCTCCATCAAGGGGCCACCCAGGTCCTCCAGGCCGCCCCCGTAGGCCACCACGAGTGTGCCGCCGCGTGCAACCCACTGCCGCAGCGCCGACTGCTCTTGGTCCGTCATCTTGCCGGTGGGGAAGCCGCAGAGCAGGACGGCCTCAACCGCTTCATAGGCGAGCGCCCTATCCGGCAGGCCGGTCCCCCCGGCCGCGGGCGCCGCCAGCACGTTGAAGGGGGCCACGACTACGTCCCCCGAGTCCTCCGGCGCCACCAGCGACTCCATGCCCACCCCTGGGTCTTCCTCGGAGTAGGCGTACCCATAGTAGTAGCCGCCCACTCCACTGCGCGGGCCAATGCCGGGCAGCGGCAGAACCGGGACCTTCTGCCCACCGGCCGCGTGCAGCCCGGCCGGCTCTCGTGAGGCGGCCAGCACGAGCTTGTCGTACTCTCCATGCTGCTTGAGCGCGGCCCGGGCCACCACGCGCCGTCGCCCGCGGCGCCGGAGGGTCACCGTTATCTGGTCCTCGTCAAGGCCCTCGGCCAACACGCACAGCTTGTACGCACGCTTGGAGGCCCTCGGAATGTCAATCTCCCTGGTGAAGGCAGTGAGCCGGCCGTCCCCCTGCGTCTCGATGACCAGCTTGCCCTCGGTGGGCGGGCCCTGGTTCACGACCAGCACCGTCACCGGCATCCAGTGGCCCCGCTTGCAGTGTCCGTCGTAGCCAGGAAAGACCTGCATCTGGAGGTCCGCGGCCTCCAGCATGGAGACCGAGCCGAGCATTGCGGCCACCATGAGGAGCACGCCAGTTGTGGCCCAGCGCACGTTCATGATCAGTCTAGCCCGAGCGCGCCCGCTCGCCCCGCTCAAGGAGTAGACGTCTTGCTAGTGAATACGGTTTCCCGGCTCGGTAGTTCCGTTGGGAGGGCGAGGCCGGCAGTGGCCTAATCGTCGGCGGCCTCGAGCATGAACTTGGGCGTGGACTGCTCCGGCAGCGGCAGGTCGGTGGGTCGGGCCACCATCTCGATGCACTCCGCCGGACACACCTGTGCGCACAGGCCACAGCCATCGCAGACCTCGGGCACCACGCGGTACCCGCCATCCCTCCCCACGGCATCGTAGATGCACACCGCGTAGCATTGGTTGCAGCTCACGCAGCGGCTTTGGTCTATGGCCGCGATTTGCTTGAAGGCCCTGTCCACATGCTCCGCGGTCAGCACGCGGTCACACACCCTCCCGCGGAACTCCTGGCACCTCTCATACCCCTTGCGCTCCAGGTAGCGCTCCAGGCCGTCCACCAGTCGCTGGATGACGGGGTAGCCCCGCATCACCACCGCCGTGCAGGTCTGCACGACCTGCGCGCCCACCAGGATCAGCTTGATCACGTCGTCGCTGCGCGCGACGCCGCCGCTGGCCGCAATCGGGATGCTCAGCCGCGGCGCGGTGGCGACAATCCACCGCAGCACGAAGTGCAGTGACCAGGGGCCTCCGTGGCCCGCGAAGGCGCCGTGCATGACGGGCTGCTGCGCCTCGATATCCACATCCAGGCCCGTGAAGCGGTTGAACATGACCAGGCCGTCGGCTCCGGCCTGCTGCATGCGCACGGCCGTGGCCGTGGGGTCCGAGAGCTGCCCCGTCATCTTGGGAATCAGAGGAAGCGAGGTCGCGCTGCGCGCTGCCTGCAGGGAGCGCACCATGTCCTCGACCGCATCCTCATCCGACAGGATGTGGGCACCGTGGGGACACGAGGTGTTGAGCTCGATGGCGTCCGCCCCTGCCTGCTGGCACGCGGCCGCGGCCTCGGCCCAACCCTCCTCACTAACGCAGGCGATGCTGGCGATGACGGGGATCTCCAACGCCTCGGTGGCCCGACGGATCTCCTCGGCGAACTGCTGTAGGTCGTAGATGCTGGACTGCTCGTAGGAGTACAGCGTGTAGGCGCGCTCGCGACCGGCGCGATGGCGGATGACCGCGAAGCGAGGCGTCGGCGAGCGGCGCATGTACTCTCGCTCGAAGTAGCTCTTGACCACCACCGCACCGGCGCCGTTGTCCTCGCACCGCTTCATGCGGTCGGTCGTCTCCGTGATGGCCGCCGGCGCTACCACCACTGGATTGCGCAGCTTCAGGCCGACGTACTCAGTGGTCAAGTCGGGCATGCAATCGTCCTTACGCCTCTCCACTCGTCCTGGCAGCCGGGAGGTTGTCAGGCCGCTGAGGCCAACACCTCGGGGGCGATATCGAAGTTGGCGAAGACCTGGCGCACGTCGTCGTGGTCTTCCAGCGCCTCCAGCAGGGCCAGCACCTTGCGCGCTTGGTCGTCCGGCACGGGCACCGTGTTCCGCGGGACCATGGCGATAGTCGCCTGAGAGGGCTTGATGCCCAGCGCTTCCACCGCCGCCCGCACCTGCTGCAAGTCCTCGAAGGCGGTGATGATCTCGAAGGTGTCCTCCTCTTCCTTCATGTCCTCCGCCCCGCCCTCCAGGGCCGCCTCGAACAGCGCCTCCTCCTCCACGCCCTCCTTGTCCACGATGATCAGGCCCTTCTTGTCGAACATCCAGGCCACGCACCCCGCTTCGCCCAGGCTGCCGCCCTGCTTGGTCATCACGTTGCGAATCTCGGCCACCGCGCGGTTGGTGTTGTCCGTCAGCACCTGGATGAGCAGGGCGACCCCGGCGGGGCCGTAGCCCTCGTACGTGGCCTCCTGGTAGCTGATCCCCTCCAGCTCGCCCGTGCCCCGCTTGATGGCCTTCTCGATGTTGTCATTGGGCATATTGGCGTCGCGCGCGGCCTGCACCGCGTTGCGCAGCCGCGCGTTGGTGTCCGGGTTGCCCCCGCCCTCGCGGGCGGAGACGATGATCTCCCGGCTGAGCTTGCTCCACAGCTTGCCCCGCGCCGCGTCCTGGCGCCCCTTGCGGAACCTGATGTTAGCCCATTTCGAGTGACCGGCCATGACTGCCACCTTCTGGGGCCAATCCTCGCCCCACAGGAGCAGGGCGAGGTAGGGCGATTATAGCACCATTCTCGGGCGGCCTGCAACCGGCGCCAAAGCGGGGACAGTTCCCATGGCCGGCCGCCTCACCTCAGCCGGGAATGGGGACTGCCCCCGTTGTCGCTCTGTCGCTGTGCTGACTACTTCCGCCGCAGGAAGGCGGGGATGTCTATGTCGTCCTCGTCGTAGGTGGGCAGCTCGGGCTGAGCCACTTCCTCCTCTTCCTTCTCCTCCTCCGCCTCCTCCTCGGGCTCGCCGAAGCGCGCGCGCGGCGCCTCCGGTCGCCCCTCGTCGAAGCCAGTGGCCAGCACCGTGACCCGCACCTCGCCCTCGGCCTTGTCGTCTATGACCGAGCCGATCACCAGGTCCGGCTCGCCGCGATCGCCGGCCGCCTGTTCGGCCACGATGCGGCAGGCCTCATCGAACTCGCTGATCAGCAGATCGGGCCCGTGGGTGATGTTGACCAGACACTTGCGCGCGCCCTCGATGGACTGCTCCAGCAGCGGGCTGGCGATGGCCGCCTTGGCCGCGTCGCCCGCCCGGTGCTCGCCCGAGGCCTGGCCAATGCCCATCAATGCGGTGCCGGCGTCCTTCATCACTGCGCGCACGTCGGCGAAGTCCAGGTTGACCACGCCGGGCACCACGATCACCTCGCTGATGCCCTGCACGCCCTGCTGGAGAATGGTGTCGGCGAAGGAGAAGGCCTCCACCAGGGAGAGCTGCTTGTCCGTCAGCGCCAGCAGGCGGTCGTTGGGGATTACGATCAGTGTGTCCACCTGCTGCTTGAGGCTGCCGGTGCCCTGTTCGGCGATGGCCATGCGCGTGGGGCCCTCCACCGCGAAGGGCTTGGTGACGATGCCCACGGTCAGAGCGCCCAGCTCGCGCGCGATGCCGGCCACCACGGGGCTGGCGCCGGTGCCAGTGCCGCCGCCCATGCCGGCGGTGATGAACACCATGTCGGCTCCGTCCAGAGCCAGCATGATATCCTGCCGGCTGTCCTCCGCGGCCTGGCTGCCGATCTCGGGATCCCCGCCCGCGCCCAGGCCCTTAGTCAAATCCGTGCCGATCTGTATCTTCTTGTCCGCGCTGGACAGGTCCAGCACTTGCAGGTCGGTGTTCATGGCCAGATACTCAACGCCGATGAGCCCCGCCTCGATCATGCGGTTCACAGCATTGGTGCCGCCGCCGCCAATACCGACAACGCGGATCTTCGCGTACTCCTCCACATTGGGCCTGAGCATGCGGAGGGCCTCCCCTCACATGACGTCGAGTCAGCCCGCAACGCCAGTGCGCGCAGCGGCTGGGAACGACCCCGCTGCGCGCATTATAATCAACCGTCTTCTCGCCTGTCAAGAAAGCCTCGACGCCGCTGGGCGCTGGGGCTAGCCCTCCTCCGCCGACTTCCTCGCCGTCGCCTTCACTTGCGCCGGGCGCAGCACCCTCCCGTGCAGTTGATAGCCCGGCCTCACCACCTCCAGTATCGTCCCCTCCTCCACCGACTCATCGGCCACACTCTCGGCAACCTCGTGGCGATGCGGATCGAAGGTGTCCCCCTTGCCGACCTCGATGCGCCCGACCCCAAAGCGACCAAGCACCTCGTGGCACTGCTTGAGTATCATCTCCACGCCCTGCTGTAGGCCCTCCACGTCGCCGCCCTGCCGCGAGGCCGCCACGGCCCGCTCCAAGTCATCTAGGATGGGCAGCAGGCTGCTGATGATCTGCTCGTTGGCGAACTGCTGCCGGTCCGCCAGCTCCTTCTGGAAGCGCCGCCGAGCGTTCTGAAGCTCAGCCACTGCATACAGGTAGTTGTTGTGAGCCTCCTGCGCCGCCTGGCGCGCCTGCGCGAGCTGCTCCTCCACACCGGGCGCCTGCTCCCCTGCCTCTTCGTGCTCATCCGCACGAGCAGCGTCTTCCCCCGCTGGGTCCTGCCCTTCGGTCGCGCTTGCCCGTGCCTCCGCAGGCGCCTCCTCCAGGGCCTTGGGCTCCTCTCCCTCGACCCTCACCTTCACGCCATTGGACTTCTTCTTACCGCTCTTCCTTGCCATGCGCTCGACCTCCGCGGCACTTCGCGTGCCGCTCAGTCTCTCCGCGCCTGCCGTCGCGCGGCCCGCTGATTGCCCGCGCTAAAGCAGCCAGCAGCGGGTGGCGAGACGACGCTCGGGACCACCCGTCGTCCGCAACTCGCTGCTGTCGTGCCAGCCTTCCCCAACCAGAACTGCTACAACGCCGGCGCGTCCGACAGAATCTGGCTCAGCCGGCTCGCCAGCCCAGCCACCACGGGAATGGCTTCCGCGTAGTCCATGCGCGTGGGCCCCAACACTCCCACGGCGCCCAGCGCGCCGCCTCCGAGCCGGTAGGCACCGGTGACCACGCTGCACTGGTGCATGCGACGCATGGGGTTCTCCGCGCCAATGGTCACCGTGACCCCCTCCGCGCGCGACGGGCGGAACACGCGCCACAGCACGTCGGGGCTCTCGAGCGCCTCCAGGATGCCCGCCGCCTCAGCCCTGTCCGCGAACTCCGGCTCTCGCAGGATGTGGATCACGCCCTCCACGTACGTCCCCTCGCCTCCGGCGTCTCCCGTGCCGCGCTCGATCAGGTCCAGCAGCTCCGGCGGCACCCCCAGGGCAGCCACCTCACGAGCGAAGTCCGCATCGCACAGGCGACTGACCGACGATATCTTGGCCCCCTTCAGCGTCTGCTGGAGTAGGTCACTGAGCGCCGCCAACTGCCGCGGCTGGAGCCTGTGCGGCACCTCCAGCAGACGATGCACAACGCTTCCCGCGTTGGTCACGTACACCAGCAGGATGTGGTGCGAGTCAACCCGCGAGGCCTGGATGTGCCGGAAGCTGGGTTCCTCCCCCAGCGGCGCCAGCACCACGGCGGGCTGGTGCAGCAGCTCCGACAGCAGGCGCGAGGCCTCGGCCAGCAGGTCATCGGGTTGCTCCGAGAGTCGCACGCACGCCCCCTCCAGCCGAGCATGCGCGTGCCAGGACAGACCCTCCTCCGGGACCACCCGATCCACGTAGAAGCGATAGCCACGGTCGGAGGGAACGCGTCCCGCGGAGGTGTGAGGCTGGAGCAAGTAACCCCCCCGCTCCAGTTCCCACATCTCCTTCCTGATCGTCGCCGAGCTCACGTTGAGGGAAGAGCACTTGAGGACGGCCTTGCTGCCCACCGGCTCGGCGGTACGAACGTGCTCCCGGACCACGGTGGCCAGAATGCTCCGCTTTCGCTGGTCCATGTCCGCCATGGCAGACGCCGTGGTTCGCCGCGGCGCTTCCGCCTTCCTTCTGGCAAAATATCACCTTCCGCCTGCCTTGTCAAGCTCCCCGGCGGCCGCCCAAGAAGGTGCTCCACCTCCCCCTTCCTCGGCCGTCGAGAAGCGCAGAAATGGCTCAACCGCGCGCCCTTTCGACCCATGCCAACAAGACAGCTCACGCTGACGAGTTGTGGATATGGCTGTGGAAAAGCCCATGGGAAGGCAGCTTTTTGTGGATAAGGCGGCTGGCCTCGCCTGCACAGTGCACTACTTTTCTGTCAATGCATGTTAGGGATGACTACTTGATCGCAGCGTGTTTTTCTTCGATCATGCTTGACACGATACAGCGTTTATGGCATGATAACATGTACTGCATGTCAAGAGTGTTGAGACGCCTAGGTGGGGAAAATGGCCGAGACTCGCTCGTTCGAGGACTTCTTCTTCGGTGCGGTGCGCATCGGTGAGCGCGGACAGGTCTCACTGCCGGCCGAAGCCCGCAAGCGTGCGGGCATGGAACCTGGCGACAGGCTGCTGGCCTTCCTGCACCCCTGGGGTGCCGGCATCCTGCTGATGAAGGTTGACCAGGTCAACGTCTGGTACGAGACGGTCCGACAGATGCTGAAGGTCATGGACGAGATGGACCTTCACGAATTGGAAATGCCGCCCGCAGAGGGATCCTAGCGCTAAGCGGAGGTGCCTGGCTTGCGCCACCCGGTGTGTCGCCATGGGGGCAGCGCCATCGTCGTGGCCGTGGCCTGCTGGGCCGCCACTGCCGGCGCCCAGGACTTGGCCGGCGACGGCACCTTGGTACTGCGCCCGGAGGACTGCTCGCGTTTGGCGGCCGTCAACGGCCTCAGCGTGCGAGCGGCGGAGCACTTCCTCAAGAGTCAACGCCGTGGCATTGACATCGCCCGCGCCGGTCGGTATCCCACGGTGAGCCTCTCCGGGACCATCACTCGACAGGCGCCCACCATCAGCCTTGGGCCCGGCATCAGCTTCCCCGATGAGTCCAAGGAGCTCCACGCCATCGTGGGGCAGCCCCTCTTCGACGGCGGGCTCACCAGGCTGAACGAGACGATTGCCCGCATTGACACCCAGATGGCGAGCTATGACCTGCGCCGCGCCCGAGGCATTGCCGCCTTGCTGGCCCAGGAGGCTGCCTACGAGGTGCTGCGGGCGCAGGAAGCACTTGGCGTCACCCTCTACGCACTCACCAGCCTCACCGAGCATCTGCGCGTCGCCTCGGACCGCTTCACCGAGGGGCATGTAGCCTACTTCGACGTGGTGTCGGCCGAGACCCAAGTGGCCGCCGCCAAGCAGCAGCTCACCTCGGCCGAGGCACGCGTGGAACGGGCAGAGGTGGACCTCAAGACGCTGCTGGATCTGGACCTTGATCGGGAGATACAGGTGGAGTCGGGCCGCACGCCGCGAGCGCCGGACATGGACGTCGAGGACATGGCCAAGATCGGCCTGTGCATGCGCGCCGATTTCGACAGCGCCCGCAAGGCGGTGGAGCGCGCCGCGGCCGAGTCCTACTACCCCCTGACGGCGGATCTTCCTCGCTTTGACCTCTTCGCCGACTACCGCCGGGGCACGGCGTTCTTCTCCCTGCCCAAGGACCAAGTGACCTACGGCATTCAGGGCAGCATCAGCGTCTTCGACGGGCGCCAGGGACACCACGAGCGACGCTGGTATCGAGAGAGGTTGGAGGCGGCCAAGCTCCAGGCCGAGCAGCAGGCCGACCTGGTCGTGCAGCAGATCGCCAAGGCCTACATTGCCACCCAGGAGCAGCAGGAGATCATTGACAGTGCGCGTGTGGCCGAGATCGGGGCGCAGTGGCAGCTTCGCATCTCCGCCATGCGCTACGAGAACGACATTGCCACCGGGCAGGAAGTCCTGGACTCACAGGCGGCGCTGGAACTCGCCCAGGCCGCCGTCGTGGATGCCGAGCACGAGTACAACCTGGCCGTCATGCGGCTCCAGTTGGCCATGGGAGTCATCGCCAGCCTCCCCGTGGGCACGGCGGACTGGGGCCAGGGGCTCAAGTGCTACGTCTATGACTGCCGCGGAGAGGGCCGGGCTGCCATGTGGGCCGAAGAGGGCAAGGTCCGTGTCCGCTTGGCCACCGGGGGCAAGCTGCTCCGCCTCCGGCCGCTGGACAAGCCGGAGCGTAAGCTAAAGGGAGCGGCGACCTTCAGCCTCAGCGAGGATCCGGTCCGCCTGATCTCGCCGGGCGTGGATGGCGCCCAACTCCTGGCTCTGTTGCAGAGCGCCAAGATCGAGAGGTAACGCCGATGCCACTGGAAGAGCTGCCCGAGGTGAAGATGCCGGTCAGGACCCGCCGGTTCGTGCTGGTGGGCATCGGGGCGATTGCCATCGTCACCCTCTTGGCGATTGGTCTCCACGTCATGGCTGAGCGGCAGGAGGCCGGAGGCGATCCCGGCGAAAGCGCGCAGCCCGGCCCCTCGGCTCCGCCGGCGGCGCCCGGCGCTGAGCTGCCGCTTGTGGAGGTGGCCACCGCCCAGACCGGCGAGGTGGCGGAGACGCTTACGCTCCGCTCCGGCACCGTCGAGGCGCGCGACGAGGTAGACCTGGCGGCTCAGGCCAGCGGCACCGTGGACGCCGTGCTGGTGTCCGAGGGCGATGAGGTGCGCAAGGGGCAGGTGCTGGTCAAGATCGAGAGCGAGGCGCTCCAGGCCCAGGTGGACCAGGCCCGCGCCAGCGTCAAGTTGGCTCAGGCGCGCTTGAGCCAGGCCAAGCACGGCACCAGCCTCCAGACCGCCGAGGCCGACACGCAGATCGGCCGGGCGCAGTCCCAGTTGAAGGCCGCCCGGGCACAGTTGGCTCAGGCCCAGGAGGCCGCCGACCTCCAGAGTGAGGCCACCGACGTCCAGATAGAGCAGGCGCGCGCCGCCCTGACCGCCGCTCAGGCCCAGCTCGACGAGGTCCGGCGTGGTGCTCGTGAGCAGGAGCGCAAGCGCGCGCAGTTGCTGGTGGACCAGGCCAAGGCTGCCTACGACCTGGTCAACCGGGGCCTGCCCAAGCGCCGGCGGCTGTTCGAGGGCGGGGCCATCTCGGCCGACGAGTTCGGCCAGTATGTGGCCGAGTACGAGGTGCGCAAGGCCCAGTACGAGTCCGCCGTCCAGGCCCTGGACCTGGTCGAGGAGGGCGCCACCTCCGAACAGGTCACGTTGGCACAGATGCAGGTCGTCCAGGCTCAGGAGGCGGTCAACCTGGCCCTGGCCAACCGCGCCCAGAACATCATCCGCCGGCAGGATATCGAGTCGGCACAGGCCGGCGTGGAGGCGGCGCAGGAGTCGCTGCGGCTGGCGCTGGCGGGCGCTGAGAGGATCGAAGTTAGCCAGGACGACGTGGCCGCTGCCGAGGCCAGCCTGGTGCAGGCCAGGGCCTCGGTCGTGCTCGCCATGAACGCGCTGGACAAGGCCACGGTGCGTTCCCCGTTGAGCGGGATCGTCTCCATCCGCCTGGTTGACCCCGGAGAGACCGTGGGGCCGGGCATCCCTCTGCTGCGCCTGCTGGACATCGCTCAGGTGGACGTACTGGGAACGGTACTGGAGGCCGACGTGCCCAAGGCCCGCCTCGGCATGCCCGCTGAGATCCGGGTGGACGCTCTGCGGCCCAAGGTGTTCCGCGGCCGAGTCAGCGAGGTGACCCCTGCGGCCATCCCCAACCAGCGCTTCTTCACCGTGAAGGTGCGCGTGCCCAACCCGGAGCGAGAGCTGCGGCCGGGCATGTTCGCACGGGTGGAGTTGGTGCAGGAACGACGCTCCGGCGTGGTGCTGATTCCCTGGGACGCCGTTGCCGAGCGCGACGGCCGGCAAGTCGTCTTCGTGGTCGAGAACGGCCGGACCCAGATGCGAGACGTGGAGCTGGGCATACGCAAGGAGGCCCTCATCGAGGTCAAGAGCGGCGTGCGTGCCGGCCAGCGCGTCATCGTCTCCGGCCAGCCGGGCCTGGAGGATGGCCAACAGGTAGAAACGACGCTCAGCCCCGACTGGGAAGAAGCAGACCTCTAGCCAGATATGTGGTTGACAGACGTCTCCATTCGACGCCCCGTCTTCATCATCATGGTGGTCGCGGGCCTGATCGTCCTGGGCTACGTGGGCACCACGCGCATGCCCGTTGACCTATATCCAGACGTTGACTTCCCCATCATCACCATCGTGACCCTCTATCCGGGGGCCGGCCCCGAGGAGATCGAGGAGCTGGTCACCGAGCCTATCGAGGAAGCCACCAGCATCGTCCCCGACCTGCGCACCGTCCTGTCCACCAGCCAGGAGAACGTCTCCACCGTGATGCTGGAGTTCCACTACGGGACCGAGCTGGACGTGGCCAGCTCCGATGTGAGGGACCGACTGGACGCGGTCCGGATGGAGCTTCCCGAGGACGCTGAGTCGCCCACGCTGTTCAAGGCCGACATCGCCGCCCTGCCCGTACTGAACTTGGGCATCTTCGGCGACCGGCCGGCCCGGGAGCTGCGAGAGCTGGCCGAAGACGTCATCAAGGAGCGCCTGGCCAAGCTCCCCGGCGTGGCCGCCATTGGCATCGCCGGAGGCCGGGAGCGCGAGATACAGATCGAGGTGGACAAGGCCCGCCTGGATGCCATGGGCATGTCCATCCTCGAGCTGACCGAGTTCATCGGCGCCGAAAACCTGGACGTTCCCAGCGGAGAGATCAAGGAGGGCCGCAAGACCTACAGTGTGCGTATGCTGGGGCGCTTCCAGAGCGTGGCCGAGATCGAGCAAATCCAGGTGGCCACGCCCGCGGGCACCATGCGCCTGGCCGACCTGGCCACCGTCCGCGACACGGTGGCCGACGTCGAGACCATCACCAGGGTGGACCGTCGGCCCAGCGTGAACGTATCCGTCCAGAAGCAGGCCGACGCCAACACCATTCAGGTTGCCGACGGAGCCTACAAGGCCATCGAGGAGCTGAGGGAGGTCCTGCCCGACGACGTCGAGTTGGTGCTGGCGCAGGACAACTCCGAGTACATCCGCGAGGCGCTGCGCGACGTGCGCGAGGCGCTCCTGTTGGGGGCCGTGCTCGCCTCGCTAGTGGTCCTGCTCTTCTTGCAGGACATCCGCGGCACCATTATCGTCGCCCTGGCCATCCCCACCTCCATCATGGCCACCTTCCTGCCCATCTCCTTCATGTTCGGCTTCACCATCAACATGATGGTGATGCTGGCCTTCTCGTTGTCCGTGGGCATCCTGGTGGACGACTCCATCGTGGTCATCGAGAACATCTCGCGCCATCTGCACCTGGGAGAGCAGCCCGCCGCCGCCGCCCTCAACGGCCGCACCGAGATAGGATTTGCCGCCATCACCATCACACTGGTGGACGTGGTGGTGTTCGTGCCCGTGGCCTTCATGCGCGGCATCGTGGGCCAGTTCTTCTTCTCGTTCGGCATCACCGCAGCCATCGTCACCCTGTTCTCGCTGTTCGTCTCGTTCACGCTGACCCCCATGATGGCCTCGCGCTTCTTCCGCCGCGTAGACGTGGCCCAAGTGCCGATCCCGCGCCGCTTGGGCGAGGCCGTGGCCTGGGCGTGGCAGCCGCTGCGGGACCAGCTCTCCATCGGCCACGGCTTCGAGTTCGTGAGGCGCTGGGTCAACCTGCTGGGCCGCTTCATCATCTTCGGCCCCTGGAACTGGCTGTATGACAACCTGGAGGCCCAGTACAAGCGTGCCCTACGCTGGCCCGTCTACAGCCGCTTCGCCGTGCGCTTGGCCCTCATCGTCGCCGCCTTCGGCTTCCTGGTGGCCTTCGTGGCCTTCGCCTTTCTGACCGGTTGGGTGGGGCAGGAGTTCATGCCCGAAATGGACCAGGGGCGCGTCAACGTGCTCATCGAGACGCCCGTGGGCACGCGCCTGGAGGCCACCGACGAGATCGCCAGGCGCATCGAGGAGGTCGCCTCCGACAAGCGGCGCTACCCCGAGGTGGAGAGTCTGTCCACCATCGTCGGCTCCCTGGCCTCCAGCATCGTCGGATTTGGGGGCGAGCGCGGCGCGGACTACGCCGAGGTGGATCTCGTGCTCGTGCCCAAGGTGGAGCGCGAGCGCACCGACCAGGACATCATCAAGGCTCTCATTGACGACCTGGCGCCCATCCGATCCGCCGACATAAAGGTAATAGCCGGCGGCCGCGAGGGCGGGGGCACCGAGGCGCCCATCCAGGTCGAGGTCTCCGGGGCCGAGATGGATGAGCTGCTGCGCGTGGCCAACCAGCTCAAGACTCGCCTGGAGCACATTGACGGGCTGGTGGACGTGGACCTGAGCTGGCGGCCCGGTCGGCCCGAGGTGCGGGCCCGCATAGACCGGCAGAAAGCGGCCGAGCTGGGCCTGCCCACCGCCCTCATCGCCGGCGCCCTGCGCACCAGCCTGGCCGGCGAGGTGGCGGGCCAGTACCGCGAGGCGGGCAAGGAATACGACATTCGCGTGCGCCTGCGAGAGATTGACCGCAACAACGTGGCCCAGGTCGGCTCCGTGATCGTGGGCAGCAGGATGGGCCTGCCCGTCTATCTGGAGGATGTCGCCACCCTGACCCGAGCCGCCGGACCGACCAAGCTGGAGCGCAAGAACCGCCAGCCCATGATCGCGGTCAGCGCCAACCTATCGGGGATCGTCCTGGGAGAAGCCACTCAGAAGGTGACCCAGGCCATCGAGCAGGTAGACCCGGGCACCACCACGATGGAGTCTGGGGGCCGCTCGGCCCGCCAGCAGGAGAACTTCGCCTACATCTTCGAGTCCCTGGCCATCGCCGTGATCCTCGTCTACATGGTCATGGCCGGGCTGTTCAACACCTTCCGCGATCCCTTGGTCATCATGTTTACGCTGCCCATGGCCCTGGTGGGCGCGCTGATGGGTCTGGGCTTGACCGGCTACACCATCAGCATCGTCTCGCTGATTGGGGTCATAATGCTGATGGGCCTGGTGGGCAAGAACGCGATTCTGATGGTGGACTACACCAATACTCTACGCGCGCGCGGCGAGACCAGACGCGAAGCCGTCTGCGAGGCCGGCCCCACCCGCATGAGGCCCATCCTCATGACCACCATCGCCACCATCTTCGGCGTGCTGCCCACGGCTCTGGCGCTCAATCAGGGCTCCGAGTGGCGCGCACCCATGGCCGTGGTGGTCATCGGGGGCCTCATCCTCAGCACGCTGCTGACGCTGCTGATGATCCCCATCATGTACATGACCGCCGAGGACATCACCGACTTCGTCCGTCGGCTCTACCACTGGGTCTTCCGCGGCTGGCGCTGGGAGGACACTAGGCAGCTGATGGCAGACTGGCAGGAGCCCACGCCATGAGGTGGTAGGGACGGGCTGCATGCCCGTCCCCTTCCTCGGGCGGGGATGAACCCCGCCCCTACAGTGAGGGACACTGTGAAGCTGGCCATCATCATAATAGACGAGGGGTGCGAGCCCGACGTGGCCGAGGTGTTCGAGGAGCTCGGCGTGGAGCACTGGACCAGTTGGGCCAATGTGCACGGCGCGGGGCGCACGGGGACCAAACAGGGCAATCCCATCTGGCCCGGCCTCAACACGCTCTACCTGGTGGCGCTGCCCCAGGAGCGCCTGAAGCCCCTGGTGGACCGCCTGATCGAGGTGCGCGACTCCTTCCCCATGCGCCCCGGCCTGAAGGTCCTGTCGCTGGACGCCGACGTGCTTACCTGAGCTACATCCCCTGCACGCCAGCGCTGCCGACCGCGGCGACCATGATGATGCCCCAGACGATGAACCCCACCACGGCCAGGCACACTGAGATGATGCCCAGGATGCGCCCGATGTTGGTCGTGTCCCGACCGGAGGGGTCCATGCGCCCGGAGTCCATCTCCGCCAGGTCGCGGTTGCCCATGATCCAGGCC
>JBHIEF010000059.1:0-21817 GCA_046760465.1 Armatimonadota bacterium
CCTCTTCGACGGCACCAGCCTGGACGCCTGGAAGATCCCGGAGGGCGACGGAGGGCACTGGAAGATCACGGACGGGGTGATTGACTATGACGGCAAGAGCGAGGCTAAGGGCGACAAGAACCTGTGGACCAAGGAAGCCTTCCGCAACTTCGTGCTGAAGATAGACTGGCGCTTCCCCCGCGAGCCGGTGAAGATCCAGGAACGGGTCATCCTGCCGTCCGGGGAGACCTCCGACGAGAGGCAGGAGGTCCTGGATGCCGGCGACAGCGGCATCTTCCTGCGCGGCACGGGCAAAGCGCAGATCAACATCTGGTGCTGGCCGTGTGGCTCGGGCGAGGTCTGGGGCTATCGCAACGACAAGAACCAGCCGCCCGAGGTGCGCAGGGCCTGCACGCCGCTGGTGCGGGCCGACAAGCCCCCCGGCGAGTGGAACACCTTCGAGATCACCATGACCGGCGACCGGCTGACGGTAGTGCTCAACGACCAGAAGGTGATTGACAACGCCCAACTGCCGGGCGTGCCCGAGGAGGGGCCCATCGCCCTCCAACACCACGGCGACCCAATCCAGTTCCGCAACATCGCCATCAAGAAGCTGGAGGACTAGCGGGGCCGTCACTGGTCAATGGCCTGCATCAGGGGCTCGAACAGGTAGCGCTCGAGGCCGCCCCAGAAGCCCTCGCCCTGGGCCTCGTTGCCCAACTGGCTGCCGTTGCGGACCACGATCAGGTCCAGGCTGGGCACCACCAGCAGAATCTGGTTGCCCGCGCCCGCTCCGGCGAAGGCGTCCTTGGGCACTGACGGCCACACGCCGTCGAAGTTCGTCCACCAGCCGAGACCCGACCCCGGCTGGGGATTGCCCGGCGGCCGCTCCGGCAGCGGCGTGCCCGCGTAGGCCGTTACCTGCTCCACCCACTTGGGGTCCACAAGCTGCCTGCCGTCCCAGTTTCCCTTGCGCAGCATGAGCCGACCCACGCGCGCCACGGCGCGTGCGGTGTAGCCCCCGCCGCCCCAGTTCGCCACCAGCTTGAGCCCATCCACCTCGTACGTGCGGCCATAGCCGATGGACCACTCCCCGTCGGGAACGCCGATGGACCGCATGATGCGCTCGGCCAGGAGCGACCGTATGTCCGACTGCGGGGCGCCCTTCAGGCTGGCCGTAACCGCGTAGGCCAGCATGGCCATGCCGGGGTTGCTGTAGGCGTACTGCGTGCCCGGCTCGAACACCACCGGCGCCTGATCCCTGGCGATGGTGAACGGGTCGGGGTCGCGCTTCCAGAACTGGCCCTTCCAGCCCGGGAGCTGGTTGTGCGGCAGGTCGTCTTGCTCCGCGTCCTCGATGCCCGAGGAGTGCGTGGCCAGGTGGCGGATGGTGATCTTCGACTTCTGCGGATGATCCCGCCAGGCCGGAATGTACCTGTGGGCGGGATCGTCAACCGCGATGCGGCCGTCGTTGAGGGCCAGCATCAACGACACTCCACCGACCAGGGCCTTGGCCAGCGAGGCCGTGTAGTGCTGGCGGGTGGGCCCAAAGCCCTCGGCGTACCACTCGTAGACGATGCGGTCGCCCCGGACAACCAGAAGGGTCTTCGTCCCTCTGGCGGCCAGCCCGTCGCGCAATTGGCCGAGCTTGGCCGAGGACATTCCCTGGCTCTCCGGCGAGGCCGTGCGCCACTCAAAGGGCCCTGGCCTGGATGGCAGCTTCGGGATACGGCCCCGGGCGGCAGCCGGAGCCTGGGCCTCTCCCGCCGGCGCTAGCCTCACCTGCTGGTAGTTGAGCTTGTCCGACCCGATGCGATCAGAGTAGACCAGGTAGAAGCTCAGCCCGTCCTCGCTGATCCACTTGACCGGAATGCGCGGGTCGTAGCGCCTGTCCCCTCCCCTGCCCGATCCCCATTCCCCCACGACGCCCACCTCCGTCCAGGGCCCCCACGGATGGGGCGCATCGAACAGGCCCAGCGTGCTGGCGGCATCCGGCGGCGACCGGAAGGTCACCAGGAGGTAGCGATCCACGGCGTGGTTGTACACGACATCGCCGTTGCCCACATGGCCCGGCCAGGAGAAGACGGGCCGCCGTTGGGCGATGTCGGCGGTCCACGTCGGATTGCCGTCGTTGTCGAGCCCACTGAAGAACTGGTAGGCACCGCGGTCCGTGACCTTGTCCTGGGGCACCCGCGCCACGACCAGGTTGTCGTTGTTGCGGCGCCGGTCCTCGTTGGGCGAGTAGATGTAGACGTAGTCGTCCTGAGCCAGCGCATAGTCCCGGCCCCCCTGGAGGAAGGTGGGCGTATGGAACGCGCAGTCGGGCTCGCGAAAGAAGAACTCGATCTCGTCAACGTCCTTGGCATAGCTGGCGTTCTGCCAGGTGCGGCCGTGGTCCCGCGACCAGATGAGCTGGGAGGCTATCTGCTGCCGCTCATTGCCGCTGGCGGGCGTGCGCGCCTGGTACCTCAGGAAATGGTAGAGGACGCCGTCCACCGACAGCAGTCCGCACCCCTTGAAGTTCGGGTTCTCCGCGCCGCCGCCGAACCACGGGATCTTCAGCTCCGAGGCGGAGAAGTCCGGGGGCGATCCGTCTATGACCACCATCCCAGTATTGAGCTTCGGGGCCGAGTCCAGGGGGCGACAGCCCCAGCCATCGCCATATGCCGCGTACAGCTTGCCGTCGTCCGCCCAGGTGAGGGGCCAGTTGTCACCGTCAATGTCCTCGCGGCGAGTAACCTCCGCCGACAACTCCGCCAGGCGCAGCACGGGGCTGGGCGGATACGGAGAGCGCACGGGAGCAGCTCTCCCCAGAGCCGGGCACATCACCAGCAGCCCCACGAGCAGGGCCCAGTGGCTGCCGCAAGCTGTGGTCATCTCGGCACCACCTCCCGTACCAACACCAGCCACGTCTGCTTGGTGTCGGGGCTGCGCAGAAGAGTAGTGGCCTCCGGGCCCAGCTCCTGTGCCTCGCGGAATGAGGCGGTAGTGGGATCGAACCAGCGCAGCACCCTCCTCTGATCCGTCTCCCCCACTTCGAGTGTGACCTCTCCGCCCTGCGGGAGGTAAAGGGCGTAGGTCTCTGGCGGGTCGGCCAGGCAGTAGGCCTCATTGTCCTCTCGGTCGGAGAGCAGATCGGGCCGAGGCTCGCACGAGAATATGTCGAAGGCATTCGTGAAGGAGCGCGCAGCGCGGATGGCTTGCTGGGCCACGGAGTCTAGGCCAATGCCGGTGGGAGGCCGATGGAAACGCGTACTGGCGCAGCCGGCCCAGATGTTCTGCCACCAGCGGTCCAGGTTGAAGTCCATGGCCTCGCCCTGTCGAGGGCGCCTCATCCCGTAGACCTTGACGTTGTTCATCGGACGGATGCCACCGGGCTGCTCCACCAGGTTCTCCCGGAACCACAGCAGGCGGTCGTAGTGCAGTTGCCCCACCTGCCAGTTGTTCTGCGACACGTCCGTGAAGGAGAAGTACTCGGGGCGCTTATAGGTGTGGCCGTGGTGCTCGTGCGTGAGGTCCCACGCGTCCCACATCTCCGTCAGTTGGATCGCCACGTTCCGCCGCTTGGCCTCCCGCTGGATGAAGTCGCCCCAGTACCAGGCCCACTGCGGAGGCGTCTTGGTCTCGTTGTCCAGGCAGTACAGGACGTTGGGATATGGCACGGTGACGTCCAGCACCTTGCGCACGAACGCGTCCTGGAACGACCGCAGCAGCTTGTCGTCGTTGAGAGCCGGCGGCGAGTAGAAGAAGGGCTGTGGCTTGCCGGCGGGGTGGTGGTCCCAGGTCTCCTCCAGGCGCGTGTTGGCGGTCGTGTAGTTCGAGTTGTTCGCCGGGTTGAACGGGTTCCTCAGCCAGATGTCGCGGTAGAAGTCGAAGGTGGCCCAGACCTCGATCTGCACTATGATGTCGCGCCTCTGGGCCTCGCGGCAGCAGGCCTCCAGCCGGTCCCAGAACTCCGGGTTGAACTGCCTCAGGTCGTACTTGCCGCCGACCATCCTGTAGGGCCACACATTGCCCTCGTCCCGGCACGAGAGCGTGCCGCGGATGTAGTTGCCGCCGCATGCCTCCAGCTTCCTGAAGTTGTCGAGCATCAGCGCGGGATCGTTGAACAGGTTGTCCTCGTCCGAGCCGCCCAGCAGCAGCACGGTCTCGCCCCCGTAGGACCAGTAGCGTGGATTCTCCGGAGAAACACGAATGCGTTCCTGGGCCTCGCCCCCCGCAGCCGTCGCCAGCAGCGCCGCGCCGGTCAGCCCGGCCAACAGCGCAGCGGGTATACCGATCGCGCAGGTCTGTACCATTCTCGTCCTCCCTCCGACTCAGCCGCAGTGTTGGGACTCCTCGTTCGTGTGTTGCCGTCGCGTTATTCGCCGCCGCCCGTCCGTATTCTTCCTCCCAACGACCCGCCGCGGCATCCATGAGCCCGCGCCCAACACGCAGGGCCTGCCGGCCTGTGGGTGGAATATGCAGTCAGCGGGACCCGAGGCCGGACGCGCGAAGGGGAGAGACACATGTCGGCCAAACTGAACAGGCGCAAGTTCGTGACCGCCGCGGCGGCCGGCGTCGCAGCGGCGCGGGCGACGGACAGGGCGCCGGGCGCCAATGAGCGCATCGGCGTGGGCTTCATCGGCGTGGGCAACCGCGGCGGCCAGCTCCTGAAAGCGACCTTGCCAAACGAGGACGTGGACGTCGTCGCCTTGTGCGACGTGTATCAGCCCTACCTGGACAAGTGGACCGACCAGGTGGGCGGCGAGGTGGCCCGCCACCGCGACTTCCGCGAGCTGATCGAGCGCGACGACGTTGACGCCGTCGTCATCGCCACGCCCGACCACTGGCACGCCCTCCAGACCATCGCCGCCTGTGCGGCCGGCAAGGACGTCTACGTCGAGAAGCCGCTGTCCATCACCATCGTAGAGGGCCGGCGCATGGTGGAGGCGGCGCGCCGCTACGAGCGCGTCGTCCAGGTGGGGACCCATCGCCGCTCCTCCACCCTCTTCCCGCAGCTCCGCGAGCTGATCCAGAACGGCACCATCGGGAAGGTAACCGTGTCCCGCTGCTACCGGCTCAGCAACATGTATCCCAAGGGCATCGGCAAGGCCCCCGATTCCGACCCCCCGCCGGACTTGGACTGGGACATGTGGCTCGGCCCGCGACCCCTGCGTCCCTTCAACGAGAACATCGCCCCCTACAAGTTCCGCTGGTGGCACAGGTACTCCTCGCAAATCGCCAACTGGGGCGTGCACTACTTCGATCTACTCCGCTGGCTGCTGGACGAGGAGGCGCCGGCCTCCGTCTCCGCCCACGGCGGACGGTTCGCAGTGGATGACGCCCGCGACATCCCCGACACCATGGAGGCCATCTTCGAGTTCGCCTCCGGAGGCCTCCTGCTCTTCGGCCAATACGAGGCCAGCGGCAACCCCGCCATGCGCAGCGGCGAGGCGGAGCTGCGCGGCACGCTCGGCACGGTCTACGCCAGCGGCGGCAGCTTCGAGATAGTGCCCGAGCGCGGGGGCCAGTTCCAGGACTCTGAGCCCCGCATGGAGCCGATGACGGTCAAGTCCACCGACGGCGATCTGACCACGCAGCACATCCGCAACTTCCTGGACTGCGTCAAGTCCCGCGACAGGCCCAACGCCGACGTCGAGGACGGCCACCTGTCCACGGTCTTCTCGCACCTGGGCAACATCGCTCTGGCCACCAAGTCGCGCATCGAGTGGGACCCAGAGCGCGAGCGAATCACCAACAACAAGGCGGCCAACCAACTGCTGCATTACGAGTACCGGAAACCGTGGAAGCTGGGCTAAGCCCGGATCAGCGTTCTGTTGCGGCACAAGGGGGAGGGAAGCGCCCGGTGAGACGGATGCTGACGGCCATCGCGCTGGGGCTGGTCGGCCTGATCCCTCTTGCAGCATCGGCGCAAATCTCCACCCTCAGCTTCGCAGTCGGCGATCAGGCGGCACTGCCGGGCACCATCACGGCCGGCAAGACGATTGAGGTGGACCTGTCCGCCATCCCCAAGGGCACCGCCATCGTGCGGGCACTGCTGCGGCCCGGGCGCAACGAGCGCCAGGCCATCGGACAGCGCAATCAGCCGGTCACAGTGACTCCGGCAGGCAGCGACGAGCCGTTGCCGCTTATGCCGCCGCGCTACCGGGCCTTCGACGCCACGGCGGCGGTCGCGAAGGCGGTACGGGCCGGCGCCGGAACCGTGGCCTTCGACGTCGTCTCCTTTCCGGGGTACCAGCCCGGCGACACACGGCTGGACGTGACTTGCAGCCTTGCTCCCAGGCACAAGATCCCACGCGTGGAGGGCATGAGGGCCTGGCACCACGCCGGGCAGACCTTCATCACCTGGCAGGAGCCCGACCCGCCACTCACGGCCGACGATGTCACCTTCAGGGAATGGAAGGCCCTGCGCCAGGAGATGCGCCGCCAGCCCAAGCAGGCCCGCTATCGCATCTATCGCTGCAACCGGCCTTTCAGCGCTGCCACCGTCGCGGAGGCCGAGCTGGTGGACGAGGTCGGCCCGCTGACCTGCTGGAACCCAGACTTCTACGGGATCAGCCCCAAGGACGACCAGACCGTGCCCCGGTACGTCGTGCGCGACGGCGAGCAGCCCGTTCCGCCCGGGACGGGCATCTACGTGCACAACCCAAAGCAAGCCGGCAAGTCGTACTACGCCGTCAGCGTGGCCATCAACGGCGAGGAGGACCTCTCGACCTTCGACCGGGGCAACGCAACCCGCCAGCCCGTGGCGGAGACGGTCGGTCTGGGCGAGCCGGCGCTCCAACGCGTGGTGAGGCCGGAGAAGCACTTCAACTACGTGGAGGACGCAACCCTCAACTACTACGTGCGCTGGGAGGCCCCGCCCAACTGCAACCTCCCCTCCACGCCGTACGACTACCTGGTGGCGCTGCCCGCCGATCTCCCTCAGCCGGCGCCGGTGGGCCTACACCTGCACTGCTGGGGCGGCAGCCTCAATGGCGGCTACGGCTGGTGGTACAACGCCGCACAGGGCGCCATCCTGGTCTCCACCAACCAGATCCCCTACGACTGGTGGACCGGCTACCATGAGCATCGAGGGACGTGGCTGTCGTGGTCCCAAGGCGTGGTGCGCGACTACACCCAGACGCGACTCATGTCGTTCCTGGACTGGGTCGGGACCAAGTGGGAGGTTGACCCTAACCGCATCTTCGCCGCCGGCAGCTCCATGGGCGGCTCCGGCTCACCCAACCTCGGCATCCGATGGGCCGACCGCATCGCCTGGGTCGTCTCGTGGGTCGGCGTGCACACGCCCGCGCGCTCGCCGCAGTTCAAAGGCAGCTACGAGGGCGTCTACGGCAAGCTGGAGTGGCAGCTCAACTACGAGGACGGCAAGACGCCGGCCTTCAGCTACTTCGACGACGAATGGTACCTCAGGCGTGAACCGGGTCTGGACACTCCGCTGATCTGCTTCTCCAACGGCAAGAACGACGGCGCCATCGGCTGGCCCCAGGCGCGCGACTTCTGGAAGGCCCTCCAGGACACGCGCCGCCCGCACGTCTTCATCTGGGGCCAGGGAGGCCACGGCCAGCGCGCGCGCCTGCCGGGGCCCGACCCGGGACAGCGCGAGTTGGGCGTTGACGTGCGCCTCGACCGCACGCTGCCGGCGTTCACGCGTTGCAGCCTGGACGACGATCCCGGCAAGGGCGACCCCGAGGACGGCGACCCGGAGGGCCAGAGCAACCTCTACCTGTACTGGGACTCCGCCGACCAGGCAATCGTGGACGAGGCGAACAGATGGGCACTGACCTTGCGCCTCGGCGACAAGGCGCCCCAGGCCCAGTGTACCGTTGACGTGACGCCGCGCCGCTGCCAGAGATTCAGGCCGGAGCCCGGCGCGAAGCTCGTATGGACGAACACGGCGCTGGCTGACGACACCGAGGTGCAGTCGGGCGAAACGACGCCCGACGAGTGGGGCCTGGTGACGGTGCCTCAAGTGACGGTCACCACTGCGGGCAACCGCCTCACCATCAGCGTGGCTGGGTCATGAGGCGCCGCACGGAGGACGGACCGCAATGAGGGCGATCGCGCGGGCCTGTTGGCTGCTGTTGGCGCTTGCCTCCGTTGGGCGGACGGCGCACGCGGCGATGGTCACACGCCGCCTGGGCACGCCGCCCACCGGCGCGCCGGGCGAAGTCGAGGCGGCACCCGCCCCACCTCCGGTCGCGTACGTTCCCCGCGCCACTGCCGCGCCGCGAGTGGATGGAGAGCTGGGAGAGGCCGCCTGGCAGGAGACCGAGCCCCTCGGCCTATCAACCACAGTGGACGGCAGTGGCCCGGCAGCCCAACCGGCCGAGCTCAGGCTCCTGCGCGACGATGAGGCCCTCTACGTCGCGCTCCGCTGCGTGGAACCGGCGCTGGACAGGCTGCGCGCGGCCCGCCGGCCCCACGACGGCGAGGTCTGGCTGGACGACTCGGTGGAGGTCTTCCTGGGCGTGGCCGGCGCCGGCGGCTACTTCCACTTCGGCGTCAACTGCAACGGCAGCACCTATGATGCCGAGGCCAGAGACCCCGCCTGGAACTCCGGCTTCGAAGCCGCCGTCGGCAGGCAGACGAACGCCTGGACGGTCGAGCTGAGCATCCCCCTGGCCAAGCTCGCCGGGGAGGGCAAGCTGCCGGCCGAGTGGATCGCCAGCTTCAACCGCAATCGCTATGTCACGGGCGCCTTCCAGGAGTCGGCCTGGTCGCCGACCTACTCCGGAGACAGTCACGTCCCCGAGCGCTTCGGACGCCTGCTGTTCAGGGAGCCGCCTGCTGGGCAAGCCGCACGGCGGCCTGACGCGAGACCTGGCGAGGGCCAGCCAACGCGTCAGGAGGCGCAGGTCCTCCCCTGCCGGGGAGGGGAGGGCGTCGTTCGCTTCGACCTGAGCTGGCTCCCTCCGGGCACCCGCGTATACCGAGCGGACCTCCGCATCTTCCGCACCGGCGAGAGCACCGGCCGGGACGACGAGGCGCTGGTGGACATCGAGATACACCCCCTTCTCCAGGAGTTCGCTGCCGGAGGCGCGCCCACGCCGAAGGGCGGTCCGCTGGCCCTGCGCGGGCCCTGGTACGACCGCTTCGACGCCACGGAGGCCGTGCGGGCGTGGGTCGGCGGCCGGCCCAACGGCGGCTTCTTCGTCAAGACCTGTCCGCGGTGGGACCGTCCGGCCACGTGTCTGGAGGTGGCCTACGAGGGGCAGCCGCAGGATGTGCCGCCCCAGGTGAAGGGACTCAAGGCCTTCCATAGGTCCGGCCAGACCTTCATCACCTGGCGAGAGATCGAGGACCTGGTGGGTCGAGACGAGGCCGCCTGGCGGGAGCTGAAGTCGGTCCTGGACGACATGGACCGCCAGCGCGAGGTGCGCTACTGCGTCTACCGCAGCCGGCGCCCGATCACGACCAAGACGCTGCCGAACGCCGAGCTGATCGCCCGCGTCAAGCCACTCTCCTGCTGGAACACCAACGGTCGCAACATCGAGAGGCCCATAGACCACGTCATCGCCGAGCAAGAGGTGATGGTGCACGGGCACGGCAATCCCTTCGGCACGGCCGAGGTGGATGGACCTTTCGGCCTGGACTGCCCCATTGACCGGCTGGTCATCCGCGAGGGCGCCGAGCCGCTGCCCCGAGCCACGGGCCTCTACGTGCACACGGCTGTCGAGAAGACGAGAGCGTACTACGCGGTCGTGACCTGCGTGGACGGTCGGCAGAACACGGCTGCTTTCTCGCCCGCCAACTCGCTCGAACGCCCCGTGAACGAAGCCCCGGCCGAACCGGAGCCGGTCCTACAGGGAGAGCTTTCCCCGGGCCCACTGTGGCGTTACCCGGGCAAGCGACTGCACTACGTGCGTTGGGTGGGGCCGGCGTACGGGAACTTGCCCCAGCAGTACTACAACTGGTCGGTGGCACTGCCCCAGAACCTGGCCGCCGACGCCCCCCTGGAGCTCAACCTGCACCGCGACCGGGGCTCGTATTGGCGCACGCAGTACCGCCTGGAGCGAGACAGCATTGTGCTCTCGCCGCACGACTTCCCGCTGCGGACCTGGTGGTACGGCTACCACGAGTCCCAGGGCACGCTGCGGTCCTTCGCTCAGGGCACCATCCACAACTACACCGAGCGGCGCCTGCTCTCGTTCCTCGACTGGGCCGCGCGCGAGTGGCCCGTTGACCGCGACCGCATCATCGTCACCGGCGTGGCCTGGTCCGGCGGCAGCGGGGCGCTCCACTTGGGGTTGCGTCATCCCGAGGTGTTTAGCGCGATAGTCTCGGGCCACGGCATCCCCGACTACGGGCGCGCCCTGGCCGATACGAGGGGGACGCGCCGCGCCGGCATGATGGAGCAACTGGAGAGGCTCTGGGGCAAGCTCGACTGGAACCTGAAGACGGACGGCGGCCAGAGCGTGTGGGACGAGCTGAACCTGACCAAGACCGTGGCCGACCTGCCGGCCAAGGCCGATCTGCCCCTGCTGGCCATCACCGCCCAGCATTACATCGCCTGGGGGCTGTGGCCAAGCTGGCACGATCTCCTCAACGTAATGCTGGCCAAGCGGCACGCCATCCTGGCCGAGTTCCAGTGGGGCGGCGGCAAGCTGCTGCCCGTCTCGGCCACCGGCACATGGCCCAACGTGATCCGCCTCGACGTGCGCCGGGATCGCAGCATGCTCGCCTTCAAGGGCCCAGGCACGAACGTGCTCGAAACCGCCGGCGGCATGGGCCTGTTCAACCTGGGCTTCCGCTGGCGCGGCGACGACATCGTGGACCAGCCGGACCGCTACGAGGCGACCATATTCTGGGCCGGAAAGGGCAGTTCGGCCCAGGGTGACGTGTCTCTGCGCAGGCTCCAGAACTTCCGCGTCGTGCCGGGCGAGACGTACGCTTGGCTCAACCGGACCCTCGACGGCACCACGGTTCTCCAGCAGGGCCGGGCTGTCGTCGGCGAGGACGGCGTGTTGACTATCGAGGACGTTTCAGTCGCCAACGCCGGCTCACGCCTCGTCGTCACTCGGGGGCAATGAGTGGAGATGGAGAGGATGCACCGCACAGCCCTGGCCTTGACAGCTTGTCTGGCCGTGAGCCCGTGCGCTCGTGCGGAACTGGTCCGCGAGCGCTGGGGCGCAGCCGATACGCCGTCCAGCCATCCCGGCACGCTGAAGGTGATGCGCGACGGGCAGGCGCCGCGGCTGGTATTCGATCTCTCCGCTCTGCAGCCTGGTGCCAGGATTCACCGCGCCTCGCTCTACTGCTTCACACAGGATGACCTCCAGCCGCGCGAGCCGGCGCAGGTGTTTGCAGCCGAGACGGTGCGCGACGACGGCACCGCAGTCCCTCGAGGCAGGCCCCTGAGGCTCGAGCCACCGTGGTATCGCTCCTTCGACGCGACCGAAGCAGTGCGGCGGTGGGTCAAGGAGCCAGCGACGAACCTGGGCTTCGTGGTCTCCCGCTTCGACGGCCTGCTCGCGCCCAAGTCGTACCTCGAGATCCTCTACGATGGTGAGCCCACCGATGCGCCGCCGCAGGTGTCCAACCTGCGGGCGCTCCATCACGATGGCCAGACCTTCCTCGTGTGGCAAGAGTTGGCCGAGTTCCGTCCGCCGGAGGACAGCGTCATCTGGGTGGACAAGTTCGCTGAGAAGGGCAACGCGCTCGGCGAGGGACCGGGCGACGGCCACGGGGGCTTCCCCCGCCGTCCGGCCATCACGCTGAAGACCCTCCGTGCCCTCCAGGGGCTGGAGTCCAGGAGCGTGGGGCGCGGCGTGGCTCTGCGACGCGTGCGCGAAGTGCCCGACGTCCGCTACCGCGTCTACCGCCACACGCAGAGAATCACTCCCGCGAACCTCGTTCAGGCCGAACTGCTGGGCGAGGCCTCACCCCTCTGCGCCTACGACGAGAAGATGAAGGTCATCAGCTACAAGGGGGAGTTTCTCGACCAGCAGGAGGTGCAGACCTCCGTCATCCCCACGCTCTGTGTAGAGGACGGCCAGGGCCTCATGCCGGGAGAGGCGCTCTACGTTCACACTCCAACGCAGGCCGGCAAGTCCTTCTACGCCGTGACCGCAGTGCGCGACGGCACCGAGAACGCCGCCCAGATCACTACTGCCAACAGCCTGGCCGAGCCCATCCAGGAGCAGCCGGGCCCGACCAGGCCGGTCTTTCAGCACGTGCAGGAGGATCGGTACGTTTCTGAGACCACAGAGCACTGGTACGTCTTCTGGCCCGCCCCGCCCCTGTCCAACCGGCCCAACAAGCCCTACCACGTGGTCGTCGGCATCCCCGACCAGTTCGCTACGCCCGGACCGATGATCATAGAGACCTTCCACGGGGGCTTCAACCTGGTGGAGGTCATGCGCGTGCCCTCCCGCAGCGCGCTGACGCTCATGGTCGAGCAGCAGATATCGTGGTTCGACGACCTCTGCTACAACCAGGGCCTGGGCACGCTGCGCAGCTTCAGGGAGTGCAAGGTGGACTACTTCTCCGAGCGCTATCTGCTGCGCGTAATCGAGTGGGCCATGGCCAACTGGGAGATTGACCGTGGCCGGGTGATCGGCGGGCCGCTGCACTTCGGCATTCGCCACCCCGAGATCTTCGGCAAGCTGTCCTTCGGCGGCTACACGGCCGCCTACGACTTCAAGTGGTCCCCGCCCAGCGGCTCTCTGGCGCGCAACCTGGGGCCGAGGGACTTGGCCACCACCGTGGACGGACACAGCGCCTGGGACGTGCTGGACCTGCGCTGGTACGTGACCCAGCATCCAGGCGCCGACATCCCCTTCCTGTTCTGCACCTCTGGGACCGGCAAGGACAGCGGACACACCTCCGAGTTCGGCTGGCAGGACGACCCGCGCGGCTGGGCCGCCCTGCGGGACGCGCGACAGAACTTCGTCGCCTTCTGGACGGCTGGGCCGCCGGCCGAGATGGGCCAGAAGATCTCCGGCATGCGTTGGGACAAGAGCATCCCCGCCTTCAGTAACTGCAGCCTGGACAACAACCCCGGCAGCGGCGACCCCACCGATGGCGATCCCTCCGGGCAGATCAACGGCTACCTCCTCTGGGAGTATGACGACCTCGTGGACACGCAGGATCGCTGGGAGATGACCCTCTACTTGCTCGACGCCTGCCCGGAGGAGAGCTGCACCGTGGACCTCACTCCGCGCCACTGCCGGCAGTTTCGGCCGAGGCCGGGCGAGAAGCTCCGGTGGCAGAACACCTCGCTCGCCGACAACCGGGTGGTGCAGTCCGGCGAGGTGGCCGCCGACAGGTGGGGATTGGTGACTATCGAGAACCTGGTGGTCGGCAAAGCGAAGAACCGAATCAGCCTTGCCAAGTAGGCAGCCGCTGCTCCCCCCGGGCCAAGGAGGCAGGCCATGAAGCATCTACTGCCGGTCTCGTTGCTCACGATCGTCGTCGCTTCGTCCTGCGCTGGCGAGGTCGTCAGGCTGAAGGCGACCGCCGACGTCTGGCTGTCGGACGCCAACGAGCAAGAGCGCAGCAGCAGCGCGGGCAAGTCGCCGCGCCTGAAGATCAAGACCATCCAGGAGATGGCCGCCATCCGCTTCGATGCCACGCCGGCCAGAGGGCGTGAGGTCCTGAGGGCCGCGCTCTTCCTGCGCCGCGCCAGCGACGACATGCTGCGCTACGTCCGCGTCTCCACCATCAACCAGGATTGGGTGGAGGGCGACGGCACGCAGTCGTATGGGCCCCCGGACGGCGCCACCTTCCTCCTGGCCGACCACGCCTCCCAGCGCCCCTGGGCCTGGCCCGGCTCGCAGTTCTGCGACGTGATCATGACCTCCGGCAACACCCTCGCCACCTGGGCGGAGCGCAGGGAGCTGCCCGATGGCTGGATCTCCGTCGAGCTAACGCCGGACCTGGTCTACGCCATGGTCGCGGGCGACACCGACGGCCTGGCCGTGATGGACGGCGGCAACCTCTCCTACCACAACAACTTCATCCACAGCGTGCAGTCGCGGGGTAGCGAGCCATACATCGAGGTGGAGCTGGGCAGGCCGCTGACGGCCGAGCCTGCCAGGCCACGGGTGCGCGCTGAGCCTGCGCCCGAGCGGGCGCACCTCAGCTCCGGGGCCATCAAGCTCACCATCGCCGAAGCCAACGACGTCTTCTGCTGGCGGGTCACCCTCAACGGCCAGCCGGTCGAGCGCTGGCGCGTCGAACATCCAGCGGCCCAAGGGCCCACGGTCTTCTACCTGGAGGGCCTTGCCCCCGGCGGCAACTACACCGTGGCCGTGGTGCCGGTTTCCCGCGGGGGACAGACGTCGCCACCAGGCCGCGCCACCGTTACCGCGTCGCCCGCCCTCTCGCAGGAGCTGTCCCTGGCCGAGTTCGAGCAGCCCCGCTCGGCGGGCGCGCCGCCGGAGCGTCCCGGCAAGATGAGAGTGTGGGCCTGCCCCGGACTGGTCAAGGTCAGCCCGGACAAGTCGGAGTTGATCCACGACGACGCGGGGGGCGAAGGCGACTACCGCCGCGCGAACGCGGTGTGGGACGGCCGGCGGATCAAGCTCCTCGGAGCCCGAGGAGAGTACGTCTCCTACCAGCTCTGCATCGAGAGGCTGAGCGACCAGCCGCTGACTAGCATCCGGGTGCGCCCGCTGCCACTGACCGGGCCCGGAGGCGCCGCGATCAGCGGCTCGGACATCGAGCTGTTCAGGAACTGGTATGCCCGCAACCGCGACCAGCAGTGGCAGCCTGCGTACTGCATCCCCCTTGAGCACGGCGCCGCGCTCCAGATTCCCGATCCGCAGCGGCAGTTGCCCACGCAACAGAATCAGAGCCTCTACGTTGACGTCTACATCCCGAAGGGCGCCGCCCCCGGCGACTACTCAGGCACGCTGACGGTCGAGGCCGATGGCGTCACGGCAATCTCCATTCCGGTCGCGTTGACAGTGTTCGACTTCGTTCTCCCCGACCGGCTGAGCTTCTGGCCCGAGCTGAACGCCTACCGCATTCCCCCGGCCGCGCACGCCTACTGGCGCCTGGCCCACCAGCACCGCTGCGTGCTCAACTGCTGGCGGTGGCAGCCCCGGCTACAGGGGTCCGGCAAGGACATCCGCGTGATCTGGGACCGGTACGACGCCATGGCCGGTCCGCTCCTCACCGGCGAGGCCTTCGCCGACAACAGGCGAGCCGGCATCCCGACCGACTGCATGTACCTGCCCTTCGAGGATAGCTGGCCCACGCCGCTGACCAAGCAGACCTACAACTACCAAGGGCACTGGCCGGGCCGCGGCGAGGACAGGAAGCACCTCATTGACCACTACATGACCGCCCCCTACATCGGCGACGCCCTCAGCCAGGACTACAAGGACGCCTTCCTGGCCGTGCAGCGCCAGTTCATCCAGCACTTCCGCGAGAAGGGCTACACGCAGACCGAGATGCAGTGCTTCTACGGAGGCAAGAACACCCACCGCATTGACTACGGCTCCAACATGTGGTGGACCACCGACGAGCCGTATCACTGGGACGACTGGCTGGCGCTCCAGTTCTTCTGCCGGCTGTGGACCACCGGGCGAGGCGACGCCGACCCCAAGCACTGGCCCGCCCGGGCGGATATCTCGCGGCCCCAGTGGCAGGGACGGGTGCTCGACGGCATCGTGGACACCGTCTACTTCGGCACCGGCTCCTTCTCCTCGCCGCCCATGTACCGCCGCTGCCGCACCCTCTCGCAGGAGACCGGCCTGAAGCTGATGACCTACGGCAGCGCCAACCCGGACAACGAGAGCAACACCCGCTCAGTGGTCTGGATACTCAACGCGTGGACGAATGGAGCCAACGGCGTACTGCCCTGGCAGACCCTGGGACCAGACCGGGCCCTGGACGACAACGACCGGGGGACCGGCGGCGGCAACGCCCTGCTGGTGCCCGGCGACCGCTTCGGGCTCGAGGTAGTGGGTGACATGCGCCTCAAAGCCCTGCGCGAGGGCCAGCAGATCGCGGAGTACCTCACGCTTCTTGCCGAACGGCGCGGCCTTCAGCGCGAGCAGATCAAGGCCATGGTGCACCAGGCTGTCCACTTCGAGGCCGCCACCCGAGCCGGCACGGGAGCCGACAATGCCGACGCCCTTCAGTTCACCACGCTCAAGGCCTGGCAGATCTCCGAGCTGCGGCGCCGCCTGGCGGAGCTGATCGTGCAGTAGTGCCGTCGCCGAGCGACGGGAGAGGGCTGCCTCTCGTCAACACGTCATTCTGAGCGACCACAGGGAGCGAAGAATCTCGTTCCAGCCCCGTTGCGAGCAGGTCTGGCGCGAGATTCCTCGGCGCTTTGCGCCTCAGAATGACGGAGTGCGCCGGCCCTCGCTACATCGCCGCCGACTTGAACGCCTCCACCTGCCGCTGAATGCCCACCTCCGTGGGCAGGCGCTCGATGCTGGAGGCCCCGAAGAAGCCCACCACGCCCTCCGTGTTCTCGTAGATGTGTTGAGCGTCCGCGGGCTCGGCGATGGGGCCCCCGTGGCACAGCACCAGCACCTCGGGGTTGACCTTCTTGGCCGCGTCGTGCATCGCCTGCACCAGCCTGGCCGAGTCCTCCAGCGTGAGCGCCGTCTGCGCGCCGATGGCCCCCTTGGTCGTCAGGCCCATGTGCGGCACCAGCACGTCGGCGCCGGCCTCCGCCATGGCCACGGCCTGCTCCTCGTCGAACACGTACGGACACGTCAGCATGTCCAGCTCGTGCGCCTGGCGGATCATCGCCACCTCCAGGCCGTACCCCATCCCCGTCTCCTCCAGGTTCTGCCGCAGCACGCCGTCGAACAGGCCGACGGTGGGGAAGTTCTGCACCCCGTCGAAGCCCATGTCCTTGAGCTGCCGCAGGAACGTGGGCATCAACCTGAACGGATCAGTGCCGCAGACGCCGGCCAGGACCGGTGTGTCCTCGACCACGGGCAGCACCTCGGAGGCCATCTCCACCACGATGGCGTTGGCGTCGCCGTACGGCAGCAGTCCCGCCAGCGACCCGCGCCCGGCCATGCGGTAGCGCCCCGAGTTGTAGATGATGATGATGTCGGCTCCGCCCCGCTCGGCGAACTTGGCCGATATCCCCGTCCCGGCCCCGCAGCCGATGATGGGCTTGCCCTCAGCCACCATCGCGCGCAGCCTGCGCAGCGACTCCTTCCTCGGTATGTACGGCATACTCGGACCCTCCTTGTCGCCCAACTGCTTCTGCGCCCGCCGGACTACCCCTGGAACGCCAGCCACCTCGAGCTCCCCGGCTCAACCGTGACCCGCTGCCGCGTGGGCCTGACGTGCGTCAGTGCCCCCGCCGGCTCCACAATCGCCTCGATGAGCTGGGTCGTCGGGTTGTGAGCCTCGACGATGAAGCTGCGGTCGCCGGTCTGCGTCGCGGTGAGCCGGAGATTCCGGCTGTTGGCCACGAATGGGTGTCCCATGAACAGGTCCAGATCCCCCTCGTTGACGTCCACGGTGGCGTAGGCGGTGCCGCCGACTTGCCCCAGCGGCCGGTAGCGTCTGCCCGACCTATCGCACAGCCCCACCGACCAGTTGGGACACAGGTTCTCGACCATGATGGGAAGCGCGATCGGCAAGTCGGCCTGGCCGATGATGCCGGCGAATCCCACACCGCGCCCGTCCGCACGCAGAATGTAGCGCTGGCTGATGATCGCGCCGGCTCGGACCTCCACTTGGTAGCCCGGCTGGCCGCCCAGCCCCAGCTTCTCGCGGAACTCCTCGACCCAGGCATTGTCGCCGGGCACCGTGAAGGGCGCGCCCACGGTCAGCACCTCCGCCCGCAGCACCTCCCCGTCCGCTGCCCTGCGCTCCGCCAGCGGCAGCGCAAGCTGCCACGAGTCGTACTCGACCGGGTCGTCGCCCAGGTTGAAGACGGCCACCGAGCCCAGGGGCGCACCGCAGAAGGCCAGGTAGTCGCCCCCCTCGAGCGTGCCCTTGCGATGCCGCTCGGGAATGGGCGTGCTGATGTCACCCCGCAGGACCGTGTCACCGTCCCGCACATACCAGCGCGCCGACTCGCCCCGCCCGAAGGAGCCCAGGCCCAGGCGGGCACCCGTTAGGGCCTGCTTGGCAGTGACGGCCACCTCGCAGATAGTGCTAGACAGCAGCCCCGGGCGGATGTTGAAGTACGTGCGGCGGACCCGTGCGTCCAGCAGCTTGGTCGGCTCAGTGGGCGCCATGGTGTGCCAAACGTTGGTGACGCGCACGTCTTCAGGGTACAGGCCGTCCGCGCGCCCCTCCCCCACCATCACATCGGCCGAGTGCAGCACGCGGTCCGTCAACATGCGGCAGCGGCGCACGTTCTCCGTTCCCTGGTCGCACTGCACGTGCGGGTTGATCCACACGCCCGGGTCGCCGCCCGGCGCGCCGTCGAAGCCGGGCACGCTGCCACCCAGCTTGTGGTCCGGCTTGTAGGTCGCGACCGGCGCCAGTTGCAGGTTCCACGGGCCCTTGTTGGGCGTCATCCCCCAGACGAAGCCGCTCTGGGCGAAGGTGCCGTCGTCGGGCCAGCGCTGGCCGCTGTAGGAGAGCTGGTTCATGCGATCACCACACATGAACTCCTCCAGCAGATGCGTCCGGTCATATAGCTCCGAGGTGTGGCAGCGTCGCCCAGCAGTGTCGGTCACCCGCACCACGAGGTTATGCTGTTGACCGTGGGTCAGATCGCTCTCCCAGGTGAACTCCTTGGCCCCGCCCGGCCGGAACCGCCGGAACACCTCCTGCCCGTCGAAGATGATGATCTCTGCCAGACCGACCTCCGACTCGGCCACCAGCCGCAGCCGCCAGCGGTTGTAGTCGGGTCGGAACCACTCCCAGGTGTTGTGGTCCCGCGTGCCGATGAAGCGCCATTCGCGCACCAGAGGGCCGTTGGTCACCTGCCACAGGTTGTTGTAGGCAGGCATGGCCGGGTGATGGGAGGACACCATCCTGACCAGCTCAGCCGGGCTGCCCACCTCGCAGATGGTCCGGTAGTACTCGCCACTCGCGACCCGCGCCAGCTCCGCGGGCTCGTCCAGCAGCGTGACCGCATAGGGCATCAGGTGCTCGCCGCGATTGACCAAGTGCAGGTACTCGCGGTCGAGTTGGTCGAGGATCTCGCCTCGGTGTTGGGTGACCAAGCCGATGGAGTCGTAGGCGCGGTAGCAGTAGTAAGGTACCGGGTTGTCGGCGTGCCGGAAGGAGCCAACCGTGTTCTTGAAGTCCCCCCGCCCGTAGGCGTACTCAAGCCACACCATCCCCAGGTTGCCGGGGCCCTCCACGCCCCCTTGTGGGTAGACATCGGTGAGCCGCTTGCCGTCGGCGGTCAGCAAGTCCCGCTCCGGGTACTTCACCTCGGTGCCCGCGACGAAGTAGTGGTCGCCGTACAGGTCCTGGATGGTGAAGCCGGGAATGGCCGCGAACTCGCCATTGGTCGCGGCCTCGCACTGGTCTTTCAGCGCCTGCCATTCGTCGGACGTCAGCTCCGCGAAGTCCTCGGCGAAGATGACGAAGTCCAGGCCCCGTTCCCTGGCCGCCTGCGCGTAGTCGGCCACCGTGCCCCGCCCGACCGAGAGGACCGTGCGGGCTCCCAGAGCACCGTGGAGCAACTTCGGCGGCGGGCCGAACTTGAGCCGGGACCAGTCTATCTCGCTCGCCGGCTGCCGAGCTCCGGCAGCACGAAGCAGGCCGTCCGGGGTGGTGGCGCCGCCGAAGGCCCCGCTCCGAAGAGAGGGCTCCGCCAGCCAGCGCAACGTGTTGAGCACGAGTTTGCCGGTGTCGCTGGGCTGGTCGCCAAGGCCCCTGTCCACCACGATGCGCTCCAGCGCGCGCGCGAAGCCGCCCGAGAACAGGAAGCTGTTGTTGATCCCGCACAGCGCGATGCGCCCCCCGCCGTAGGAGCGAATGCCGTAGAAGGGCACGGACTGCGCGTATCCCCGCTCCCGCTGACGCTCCTCCGGCAGGGCGTCGCCGAAGTCGTAGGGCGTGCTGCTGGAGCTCTGCTCGCCGCGGACCACCACCTGCCACGGCTCCCCGAACTCATAGGGCATCGTCATGGACAGGCTGCCCAGGTGGCCTGCCACCGGATACCACACCAGGCTCACCCCGTCGCTCACCGGTGAGGGGGCGATCTGCCTCGTCCAGGCGAAGCTCACGTGCCAGGGCGTGGCGCCGGTGGTGTTGTCGGGGTCGGCGACCGTCTCCGGCAGCAGCCGAGCGTCCAGGCGGTCCAGCAGCTCGAACTGCGGGTCGAAGTCCGACGTGTGCTGGCCCTTGTAGCTCTCGACGAACAGCCCTCCGCCCCCGCGCACGTACTCCAGGATCGCCTCCAGCTCCTGGCCCGTGGCGCCGCCCTGGAGGAGTACCAGCACGTTGTACGACCTCAGCCGCTCGGCCGTGGGCTCGGCGTGGTCCACCTCGAAGCCATTGTCAACCAGGTACTGGGCGAACTCGCGCTGGAGCCTCGGCCACCCCCAGCACAGAACGGCCGGCTTCGCCTGCGCCCAGGCCGGTGCTCCCTGAAGCAGGATTGCCCACGGGATCACACAGCACCAGGCCAACGCCCTACGCACGGCAACATCCCCCCTGCCGGCGGCTTCTCTTGCCCAAATCCGCCTATCCGGTCCCTTCGCCAACCTGGGGGCGCGCCCCTTTGCATGGCCGCTCCGAGGCTCGGACCGCCAACTCTACCCACCAGCGTCCGAAGGAAACCGTGCACGAGCAAGGGCTTGCCCGCAGGCAGGGCGAAGCCAGGGCAGCAGTCGCCGCGCGAAGCCGGACGCGCAATCTCAGCCTGTGGAGGGCTGTGCCCATGGGCCTTTGGGAGCCGGACTTCGACCGCGTGCTCACCGTACTGCGCCGCCGGGGCGAGCCGGATCGCGTACCCTTCCTGGAGCTGTTCCACGACCTGGAGATCATCGAGGCGGCCATGGGCTCCAAGGCACCGAGCGATCCCACCGAGTTGCGGCAGTTCCACATAGACTTCATGCTCCGGCATGGCTACGACTACGTGGTGGGGCGCTACGCCTTCGCCTTCCCCGGGCGCGAGGGCCTGGCCGCGGACGATACCGCCCTCTACAGCCGCGGGCAGCGCGGCTGGCAGGACGAGCACCGCGGGCCCATCATGAGCTGGCAGGACTTCGAGGCCTACCAGTGGCCCGACCCCGCGCAGGCCGACTTCAGCGAACTCGAGGACTACGCCCGGCTCCTGCCCGAGGGGATGGGGTGCTTCAGCATACTCCCCGGCGGCGTGCTCGAGAACCTCATCAGTCTCATGGGCTACGAGAACCTGTGTCTGGCGGTGTCGGACGACCCCGACCTTGTGCAGGCGATCGTGGACCGGGTCGGTGATTGCCTCTGTGGGCTGTACGAAGCGCTCGCCGATATGGACTGGATCGGCGCACTGTGGCTGAACGACGACATGGGCTTCAAGACGCAGACCGCGCTGTCGCCGGCCATGATGCGCACCTTCATCTTGCCGCACCAGAAGCGCCTGGTGGAGATCGCCCACGCCCACGGCAAGCCCGTGATGCTCCATGCCTGCGGCAACCTGTCCGAGGTCATGGATGACCTGATCCACGACGTGGGCATAGACGCCAAGCACTCCTTCGAGGACGTCATCCAGAGCGTGAGCGACTTCAAGCGCCAGTACGGCGACCGCGTGGCGGCTCTGGGGGGCATTGACGTTGACGTATTGGCCCGGGGAACCGAGCAGGAGGTGCGCGCCTACACCCGCCGGCGCATCGAGAAGTGCGCCCCCGGCGGCGGCTGGACCCTGGGCTCCGGCAACAGCGTGGCCAACTACATCCCCGTTGAGAACTTCCTGGCCATGCTGGACGAGGGGCGCAGGTGGGGGGTCTACTGACGC
>JBHIEF010000060.1:0-21813 GCA_046760465.1 Armatimonadota bacterium
GGCTGAAGGGCACGTGGGTGAAGGGCGCGCCGATCCTGACGATGGGTCCGTCCAGGTACTCGAAGCACTCCTGGGCCAGAACGGCGGCGATCTCGGCGCCGATGCCCCCCTGCTTGGAGTCCTCGTGCGCGATCAGCGCCTTGCTGGTCTTTTGGAACGACTGCTTGACGGTGTCCAGGTCCAGAGGCAGCAGCGTCCGCAGGTCAATGACCTCGGCCTCGATGCCCTCGCCCGCGAGCGTCTCAGCGGCTGTCAGGCACTGATGCAGCATGGCTCCGTAGGTGACCATGGTCAGGTCGTCGCCATCGCGGGCCACCATGGCCTCGCCGATGGGGACGACGAAGTCGTCCTCGGGCAGCTCCTCCTTGAGGCGTCGGTAGA
Organism: Armatimonadota bacterium; assembly: GCA_046760465.1. Lineage (GTDB taxonomy): Bacteria > Armatimonadota > Zipacnadia > JAUWAU01 > JBHIEF01 > JBHIEF01. The sequence goes on from JBHIEF010000060.1 coordinate 382, forward strand.
GGTACTTGTGCTCGAAGTAGAGCACCGGGTCGTCGTCGCGCACGGCGGCCTTCAGGAGGCCTTTGGCGTCGTAGACGGTGGCCGGGAACACGATCTTCAGTCCGGGCACGTGGAAGAACCAGGCCTCGGGCGTCTGGCTGTGGAAGGGGCCGCCGTGGACGCCGCCGCCGGCGGGGCCGCGGATGACCAGGGGCAGCCGGGCGTTGCCGCCGTAGCGGTAGACCATGGTGGCGGCCTGGTTGACGATCTGGTCGAAGGCGCAGGAGATGAAGTCCACGAACTGCATCTCGGCGATGGGGCGCATGCCCAGCAGCGCCGCGCCGATGGCGACGCCCACGATGCCCGACTCGGCGATGGGCATGTCCATGACGCGCTCGGAGCCGAACTCCTCGTGCAGGCCCTGAGTGACCTGGAAGGCCCCGCCGTACGCGCCCACGTCCTGGCCCAGGACGAAGACTTCGGGGTCGCGGCGCATCTCCTCGAAGTGCGCCTGGCGGATTGCCTCCAGATAGGTGACGGGCTCACTCATTGCCCTCACCCACTGCCGGGGCGTAGAGCCCGCGGATTGCTTCCTCGCCGGCCGGGTAGGGGGCCTCAGAGGCGAACTCGACGGCCTCGTCCACCTCCCGCTTGACCGCCTCCATTATCTCGTCGGCCATCTCGCGGGTGAGGATGCCCGTGTCCACCAGGCAGTCGTGGTAGCGGTGGATGGGGTCCCGATCGTGCCACTCCTCCACCTCCTGGGGCGGCCGGTAGTCGGCCTCGTCGTGGGCGGAGTGGCCGCCGTGGCGGTAGGTGAGGCATTCGTACAGCGTGGGGCCCTCGCCGGCGCGGGCGCGCTCGGCGGCCTGGTAGACGCGTCGGTGCACGATGAGGGCGTCGTTGCCGTCTATGCGCTCGCCGGGGAAGCCGTAGGCGCAGGCCCTCTCGGCCACGGTCCCCGTGGGCATCTCCAACTCGGCGGGAGTGGAGTAGGCATACTGGTTGTTCTCGCAGACGAAGATGACCGGCAGCTTGTGGATGGCGGCGATGTTGAGGGCCTCGTGGAAGTCGCCGCGCGCGGTGCTGCCCTCGCCGAAGAAGGACACCACGACGCGATCCTGGCCGCGGCGCACGCAGGCCAGCGCCGCCCCGCAGGCGATGGGCAGCGAGGAGCCCAGCATGCTGGTGGAGGCGATGATGCCCAGGTCGTGGTCGCCGGTGTGGGTCCAGGTGTCGTGGCCGCGGGAGGGCCCGGCGGCCTTGCCCATGATCTGCGCCAGCAGCACGCCGGGCGACATGCCCTTGGCCAGGAAGGCACCCAGGTCGCGGTGAATGGGGGAGATGAGGTCGTCGGGACGCAGGGCGTAGACCGCGCCGGCCGTGATGGCCTCCTGGCCCTGGCCGGTGAAGACGCCGCCGACGATGCGCCCCTGGCGGTACAGCTTCACCACGGTGTCTTCGAAGCACCGGCTGAGCTGCATCAGCCGGTACAGGTCGAGCATCTGCTCGTCGCCGAGTTCCACGCCTATTGCGCCCCCATGCGCGGCTGTGTGGCTCAGAGGCGGGCGTTTCCTTCTCCCTCCCTCCGAGGGCTACCTCCGGCAGGCGCGCGAGAAGGTGGCCTACGCCACGCCAGCGAACCGGACGCGCGGTGATGGCCCCATGCCCAACCTCCTGATGATCGTGACGGACCAGCATCGCTACGATGGGGTGAGCGCCAACGGGAGCCAGTTGTGCCAGACGCCCGCCCTGGACGGTCTGGCCAGCGGGGGGATGCGCTTCGAGCACGCCTTCACCTGCATCGGCCTGTGCAGTCCCGCGCGCGCCTCGCTGCTGACGGGGCTGTACCCGCACAATCACGGCGCTCTGAACAACAACGGAACAGATGGTGTGCGCTACGAGCTGGAGCCGGAGTGCTGGACCTTCACGCAGGCGCTGGGCGAGGCCGGCTGGCAGCTCGGCTACGTGGGCAAGTGGCACGTCAACCGTACCCACACGCCTACGGATTACGGGTTCCACGATTACGTCCCGATCGGCCCTTACAGACGGTACCGCGAGGGGCTCGGGTACGAGTGGAACGAGGCCTTCGGCAGCTACTTCCGGCCCACGGGCGTGACGGATGACATCCCGGTGGAGGCCTCGCGCCCGTACTTCCTGGCCGAGCAGGCCATCGCGCTCATCCGCAAGTACGCCGCGGACCAGCAGAGCCGTCCCTGGCACGTGCGGCTGGACTTCCACGGGCCACACCTGCCCAACGTGATCCCCGAGCCGTACGCCTCCATGTACGATCCCAAGTCCTTCCAGCCCTGGGGCAACTTCGGCGACACCTTCGAGGGCAAGCCCTCGGCGCACTACAACCAGCTCCGCAACTGGGCCATCGAGGACATGACCTGGGAAGACTGGCAGCCCATCGTGGCCAAGTACTACGGTGAGGTGAGCTTGCTGGACTGGTGCATCGGGCGGGTGCTACAATGCCTGGACGACCTGGGCAGCGCCGAGGACACGGTGGTCGTGTTCACCACCGACCACGGGGACGCCAACGGCAGCCATCGGATGTATGACAAGGGCTACTGCATGTACGAGGAGCTGTACCGCGTGCCCCTCATCATCCGCTGGCCCGGCGTGACGCAGCCCGGAAGCGTGAGCCGGGCCTTCGTCAATGACTGGCTGGACCTGGTGCCCACGGCCCTGGACATCGCCGGTTTGCCGGCGCCCGAACGGCTGGACGGGCGGAGCCTCGTGCCGGTACTGTCGGGCGAGGCGCCCGCCGACTGGCCGGACATGGCCTACGCTGAGTTCCACGGCATGCAGTTCGGACTCTACACGCAGCGGATGGTGCGGACGGAGCGGTACAAGCTGGTGTACAACGGGTCCGATGTGGACGAGCTATATGACCTGGAGCGCGACCCGCACGAGTTGCACAACCGCATTGACGACCCCGACTATCGGCAGGTGCGGGAGGAGCACTGGGAGCGGTTCATGGCGTGCATCGCCGGGACCGATGACCACCTGCCGCCGCCGTGGCTGAACCTAGGTTGAGTCGAAGCCGCGAGGGAGTTCGAGACGGGAGGAACGCAGTATGCTGCCAACCGTGACGCTGGGAGGTAGGCAGGTCTCGCGGGTGGTATGCGGGTCGAACCCCTTCATGGGCTTCTCGTATCGCTCGGAGGCGCACAACCGGTGGCAGCGCCAGCACTTCACGCCCGAGCGCATCAGCCAGGTGCTGGAGAAGTGCCTGGAGGTGGGCATCAACACCCTCGCCGGCAACTACGACGACGAGCGGACGCTGGCGCGGGCGCTGGACCTGCTGGAGGGGCGCACTGGTCACCGCATGCAGTGGATCGCCTACACCCACGGCGGCAGGGGCGAGTCGCAGGAAGACTCCATCCGACAGATCGCAGACGACGGGGCCTTCGCCTGCTACATCCAGGGCGGCGTGGTGGACAGCCAGTTCCGCTACAACTACGTCGGCGGTCTCATGCTGGATGGCGAGGACACGCTTGACCGCGTCATCGACTGGCTGGCGCTGATCCGCGACCTCGGCATGACCCCGGGACTGGGCACACACCGGCACCAGATCATCGACCTGGCCGAGCGGCGCGGGTACGCTGCGGACTTCTACACCACGCCCTTCAACTTCCAGGATGTGTACTGCTCCTACGCAGAGGCCTTCAAGACCATCCGCCGGACGGGCAAGCCCATACTGGCCATCAAGACGTGCGCTGGGGGCGGACAGATCGAGGTGGCCAAGGCACTAACGTGTGCGTTCACGGGCCTGAAGCCCACTGACATGGTGGCCCTGGGCGTCGAGCACGAGCTGATGGTGGAGGAGAACGCACGCCTCGCCGAGGAGATTCTGGCCCTCGTGCCCCAGCCGCAGCTGGTCGAGGCGTAGCTTCCCGTGGGCCGCACAACGGAGGAGTCGTCATGCGGACGCTGACAGTCGTCGGGACGGTGATGCTCATCGCCTCATGCGCCTGCGCCGCGCCGCGCGTGTGGCTCCAGCACACGGACGTGCCGCAGGCGCTGATGGCCAGCAGCGGGGGCGTGGAGATGCCGGGCTGCAAGGCGGAGTGGGCCATTCGCTACGACGACGGGCGGCACTATACGGAGATCGCCATCGTTGATCTGCCGGCAGAGGGCGCGGCCAAGGTGAGCGACTGCCAGGACTGGTGGGACCCGCGGCGCAGCAAGAGCATGGACGTGTCGCTGAAGCTGTACGACCCCGGCGGCCAGGTGTTGGCCGAGCAGTCCTACGTGGGCGTGTTCAAGTTCGTGGCGCGAAGGGGCCTGCCGACGGAGGGCTGGTCGGCGACGGCGTCGCGCGGAGCCAACACGGCCGCGGCCTACGACGCCGATCCGGGCACCCGCTGGGACACCGGCGGCAGGCAGGAGGCGGGAGACTGGTACGTGCTCGACATGGGCAGCCCGCAGGAGTTCGCCGGGCTGATCATAGACACGCGCTGGTCGGCGAACGACTACCCCGAGGGCCTGAGCGTGTCGGCGTCCGATGACGGCGAGCAGTGGACGTCGGTAGTCGAGATCGGTGACACCGAGCCGTTGAACCAGCAGGGGAAGATCACGCTGCGCTTCGACCGCGTGGCGGCGCGCTACATCAAGCTGACCCTTACCAAGCCTCACGGCGATAGGTGGTTTTGGTCCATCCACGAGCTGTCGGTACTGCCCCCGGAGCACGAGTAGGGCCGTCGGCCAGTAGCACGAGGAGACACACAAGATGAGTGCATCGCGCTGCCTGAGCTTCGCCGCCGCGGTTGCCGTCGTGCTCGGCACCTTGTGCGTGCCGTCTGTTCCGCAGGAGGCCCCCGGCAAGACCGTCCTTTACTTCTCCTGCACCAAGGGCTTCCGCCACAGCACGTGCGCCTATGCCAAGCCGGTCATCACCCGCATGGGCGAGGAGAGCGGCGCCTTTCGCGTGATCTGCTCGGAGGACCCGCGGGTGATTGAGGACGACTTCCTGGCAGACATTGACTGCATCGTCTTCGGCAATACTACCGGGTCCTTCCTGAACGACGAGCAGAAGGCCGCTCTGCTCAACTACGTGCGTGGCGGTGGAGGGTTCGTGGGCATCCACGCCGCCACGGACACGCATTACGACTGGCCCGAGTACCGTGACCTGGTAGGGGGCTGGTTCGATGGCCATCCCTGGAACGAGCAGGTGACCATCAAGGTGGAGGTGCCCGAGCACCCGGCCTGCCAGCCGGTGGACAAGCCGTGGGTCATCGCGGACGAGATCTACCAGATTCGGGACTGGTCGCGCGATGACGTGTGCGTGCTGATGAGCCTCGACCCGGACGGCACGGACTTCACCAAGGGCGGCATCAAGCGCGGGGACCTGGACTTCGGCGTAGCCTGGTGCAAGCAGTTCGGCCAGGGGCGCAGCTTCTACACGGGCCTGGGGCACCGCGAGGAGGTCTTCGACAACCCCATGTTCCAGGCCCACCTGCTCAACGGCATCCTCTGGGCCACGGCTGAGCTGGAAGGCCCGTGCGAGCCGCACCCGAGGCCGGAGTAACGACGATCCACGCCGTGCCACCCCGGACGCTTCCGTGTGGCCTCCGCGACCGCGAGGGGTAGACCCCATCCCCCTACTCGCCTCGCGGGCACACCCGTCTTGCGATACTGTGACACGCCTTTACGTGAGCGTCAGATCCCGTCCACCCGCCGGGGGCATAATGACCTCAGACGGTGGCAGAGCTTGACGAGCCCGGAGGAGATCCGGCATGCATCATCACGCCGGCGGCGACGGTCGCTCGCGTCGCACGCTCACTGTCGGTGGCCTGGCTCGGCCGGTGCTGGTGGCGATGCTGCTGCTGGCGGCGTTGGCGGTGGCTCCCGCGATCGCCCAGCCGACCTTCCCCAGCAGCGGGTACCAGACCATCCTGGTAGACCCCGAGGACCCGGCGGTTCCCGACAACATAGACATCGTCAGCCTGGGGTACCAGGCGGACGCCACCTACGCATACTTCAAGATCACCGTGGCCGGCGCGGCCGGTTTCGCCAGCGACCGCTACTATCTACACATTGACATAGACGACGATGGGCTGGCGGACCGGCTGTTGCGCAACACTTCGGCGGCCAACGCCACGCTCTACAACTGGGACGGGAGCAGTTGGGTGAGCTACGGCTCGGCCTGGTCGGAGGACCCCAACGACACGCCGGACGATCACGTGTACCTGGCCTGCAACCTGAGCGACATCAACGGCGGCGACTTCGTGGTGGTGTCGGCGGCGGAGGACCAGCCCAAGTTCGACGACACGGTCCGTGATCCCCACACGAACCCGGATGTAGACGAGGTGACCGACGACAGCAGTTCCAACCCGTCGCCGGTGGTGGTCTCCGACTTCCGCGTGCGTTGTGCCAAGGGGAAACTGCGCCTGACCTGGCGGGCGGCGGTCGCCCCCAACGTGGCCGGCTTCAATGTCTACGCGCTGCGGGGCGGAAAGCGGGGCCGCTCCAAGCTCAACAGGAAGCTGATTCCCGGCCGCTCGCGGGTGCGCAACCCGAGGTACATGTTCACATGCGCGGCGGGTGAGCAGTCGGCCGAGCAGTATCAGCTCGAGGTCGTCGGCCTGGACGGCACGGTCGTGGCGACGGTGCTGGCCAGCCCTCACGAGGCAAAGCGGGTGCGCTAACCGGCCGCGCAGGGCCCGTCGAGGTATTGCCTTTGCTGGGCAGATAAGGTATAGTAGGGGCACAGGCTCGGGCGGCGAGCAGGGCTGAAGGAGCTGACGATGCAGCAACGCCCGCTCGGCGCCCCCAGGCGCAAGCCGTCACTTGACACATGTGGTCTGCTCCGTAGGTTCGTGCCGGCAGTGACGCTGCTGGCGCTGCCGCTGTCCGCCGCTGCTCAGCCGACTTTCCCCAGCACCGGCTACCAGCCCATCCTGGTGGACCCCGAGGATCCGACCGTCCCGGACAACGTGGACATCGTGAGCATTGGCTATCAGCAGGACGGCATCTTCGCCTACTTCGAGATAGTGGTGGCTGGGACGGCAGGATTCAGCAGCGATCGCTACTACCTGTACCTCGACCTGGACGGCGACGGGCAGGCGGACCGCCTGCTGCGCAATACTTCGGCGGCCAATGCCTCGCTAGACCAGTGGAACGTGGACCACTGGGAGAGCTTTGGCTCCGCTTGGTCTGAGGACCCCAACGGCACGCCCGACGACCGGGTCTACTTCGCCTGCAACCTCAGCGACTTGAACGGCGGCGACTTCGTGCTGGTGGCGGCCGTCGAGGATCAGCCCGGTTTCGACGACGACATCCGCGACCCCAACGACGACCCCGACGCGGACGAGGTGAGCGACAACCCGAGCTCCAACCCCACTCCGGTGATCGTGGCCGACTTCAGCGTGGCGCGCGCCCACAAGCGGCTGCGAACCTGTTGGCGCGCGGCCGGCGATCCCGACATCGCCGGCTTCAACCTCTACGCCCTGCGGGAGCCGACGTTGGCCGGCATGGGCGCGGGCAAACAACGCACCAAGCTGAACAAGAGGCTGATCCCCGCTCGCTCTCCCTTCGCAGAGCCGCATTACGTGTTCGTGTGTCCCGTCCGGCACGCGAAGGCGCAGGGATATCAGCTTGAGGTCATAGGCCTGGACGGAGCCACCAAGACGGTGGCGCTGGCCAGGCTGCCGCACGTCAAGTAGCCCTGCCGGTCGCGGCTCGGCGCGGGGGGTGCATCCCCAGAGCGGGCGAAGCTGGCTGCGAATGGCGCAGCCACGTCTGGCCGGCGGCTCGCCCGGGAGGGGTTCCATGCTGCTGGTCGCTTCCTTCGATCCCGACAAGCTCCAGCCCGCCCACGGCGGCACCATCCACGCCCACGAGGGGCTGCCGGAGCACCCGGACATCTTCTTCGGCAGCGCCTTCGGCTGCATCAAGCCGGGCCTGGCTCAGGAGCCGCTGACCCAGGAGGGCGTGGGCAAGGTGTACGTGGTCTTCCGGGGTGCAGCCTGCATCGTGGCCGACGGACGGGAGCATCACGTGAAGGCGGGCGACGTCGTGTTCTTCCCTCCGGGCACTCCGCACGAGGTGCGCCAGGAGGGTGACGAGGACTTCGTGGACTTCTGCTTCTGGTGGGATGTAGGCGACGGCTAATCGCTTGGGCAGTGAGGGGTGAGTAGACGGTGGCAGACAGGGTCCGCCTGGCGCTGATTGGCTGCGGGGGTATCAGCCGCGCGCATCTCAACGGCATCGCTGAGCTCTCCGACCTGGTTGAGCTAGTGGCGACCTGCGACGCCGACCGCGCCCGAGCCGAGCAGGCCGCCCAGAGGGGCGGGGCCGAGGTGGTGTGTGAGGACTACCACGAGGTGCTCGGGCGCGATGACGTGGACGCAGTGGACATACTGCTGCCCCACGACCTGCACTGCGAGGCGACGGTGGCCGCCGCCGAGGCGGGCAAGCACGTGCTCTGCGAGAAGCCCATCGCGCCGACTGCCGAGGAAGCCGAGGAGATGATCGCGGCCTCTGAGGCGGTTGGCGTCAAGTTGATGATCGCCTACTGCGAGCGCTACAGCGCCGAACACGCCGCCGCCAGAAGGCTCCTGGATGAGGGGGCCATCGGCAGGCCGTACCTGATGCGCATAGACCACAACCAGTGGGTGTGGGCGCCGGAGGGGCACTGGCTCAACGATCCGGAGAAGCTGGGCGGCGGCACGGTGGCCGGCTCGGGCACCCACCGGCTGGACCTGCTGCGCTGGCTCAACGGCGAGGTCAAGCGGGTGGCGGCGTTCTTCCACACCACCGGCTTGACCAACATCGTGGCCGAGGACACGGCCACCGTCATCCTGGAGCACGAAAACGGCGCGCTGGGCGAGATGCTGTGTTGCTGGTCGGCGCGCCAGGGGCCCTGGTACGAGTCCTTCTGGATCTACGGCGACCGGGGGACGATGCACAACGTGGGTGGGCTGAAGCTGGCCCGCACCAGCCCCGACGAGGCGCCGACCGGCTTCGAGAAGGTCAAGCTGCCGCACGACGACACCGGCGGCTTCCGCGAGGAGATTCGGCACTTCGCGGAGTGCGTGCTGCACGACCGCGAGCCGCTGACCAATGGCGTCGAGGCCCTCAAGACGCTCCAACTGGTGCAGGCGGTCTACCAGGCCGCCCAGGAGCGGCGCGTGGTGGACCTGTAGGGGCGGGCCGGCAGGAGCCAACATAGCGACGCAGCAGGCTGCCGGAGCAAGCAGGGGCTAGCAGAGCACGTTGGTGAGCTTGCTCACACGTTCTGGGGGCATATGTAAGCCGGCCGGAATTGTGAGGGTGTCTACATACAGACGCTGGAGTTTGCGGGTATCATCCTGCCAGATACCCTCCCTTTGACGCAGCCGAGCGCACTCGCCCCGGAGCCGGCGGTGCGCTCGGCACCTTTTTCCCCCACCTGGACCGTCGCCTCACCGAGGTTTAGACCGGGCCGGAAGTGGTTATATTAGTAGTGCCCTCCCTTTCATCATACTGAGCGCGGGCCCTCAACGAGGTAGCCCGCGCTCGGTCTTTTCCCCACCCTTCGGTGCCGTCGTGAGGCGGTGCTCGCGGCTCACTGATGGCTCGTCCCCGACAGGCGCGCGCTCGGCGGGCCGCGCTTGACATTGGCGGAGGGCCACAACTATAATCCGAGAGACGGTGCCGCCGTTAGACCGGGAGGGTACATTATGCGGACTTACCCGCCGCCGCTGTGGCCCGCTCTGCTCGGCCTGCTACTGACGACTTCCCTGACCTTCGCGCAGCCCCCAACGCCACCCACCGCCCCCGCCGTGCCCATGGTGCCCGATACGTCCAAGAACCCGGTGGCCGTCGTGGACGGCGAGGTGATCACTCGGGGCGACCTGGAATCGCACGTCGAGGACGTCTGGGCCGGCCGCATTCTGCTCAAGATGATCGAGGACCGGCTGATGTGGCGGGAGGCGCGGCGGCAGAAGGTCAAGGTGACCACCGAGGAGCTGGACAAGGCCATCGTGGCCGAGAAGAGCGACTACCCCACCGAGCAGGCCTTTCAGGCCAGCCTGCGCGACCGGGGGCTGAGCCCCGAAGGGTACCGGCTCAGCAAGCACCGTGAGCTGGTGCTGGCCGCGCTGCGGCGTCTGGATGCCGGGGTGAGCGACTTCTCCGCTCAGCGCTACTACGACCAGCACCTGGAGGACTTCACCATCCCCACCAAGCTGCATCTGCACCAGATCGTCGCGGGGACGGTTGACGACGCCTACGCCGCGCGCGAGCGCATCAAGCGCCCGCAGGACTTCGCCATCGTGGCCGCGGACGTCTCTCCGGACTCCCCCGCCGACCGGGGCTGGCTCACCCAGGAGGAGCTGGGCGCCGACCGGGTCTGGGAAGCGGCCGTGGAGCTGGAGGTTAACGAGGTCAGCGATCCGGTGGCCAGCGGTGGGGCCTTTCACATACTGATGGTCAGCGAGAAGCAGGAGGGGGGCCTGCAGCCCTACTCCGAGGTCAAGGAGGAGATCAAGCAGCAGCTGGGCCAGGGCCGTCTGCGCAGCGAAGACGGGTACCTACGGATGCTGCTGCGGCGCGCCAAGGTGGACGTCAAGTGGGAGTCTTCGGCCTGGGTCAAGCAGGCCCTCGAGGATCGCCGGCAGATCATGGTGACCATAGACGGCGAGCGGCTGCGCCTAACCAAACACCCGCTACGCCTGGAGGACGGCTCCATCTTGATCCCGGCCAAGCCGGTGTTGCTGGCCCTGGGTGCAGACCTGAAGTGGGACGCAGCCACCAAGGCACTGACGGCCACCAAGGGCGACCATTCGATCACCGTGATGGTGGGGGCCAGTTGGGCCACGGTGGATGGCCGCGACGGCGCCATCAAGAAAGTGCCGCGCATGGTGGACGGGAACCTTTACCTGGGGCCGAGGTTGGTAGTAGAGGCTCTGGGCGGCAGCTTGGAGTGGGACGGGCCCGAGTACACCCTCGTGATTCAGAGCCAAGCCGCCGAGTAACGGGGCCTGGGACGATCTTCGTGGTGGTAGGCAGGCTGGCGCTGACGCCGGCGGCCGCCGGCACATCCATGCCGCGCACGACGGGCCTCGAGGGCGGAGGCCGCTTGATTTGACTCCCGAGCAAGCTGGCGCGCCCGAGGTGGACGCCCTGCGATGCGTGCGGGAGCGCCCCGACGAGTGCGCCCACGTCACCCTGACGAACAGGCAGGCCGTAGTCGGCGGGGCGCTGCTGATAGCCTCCGCCGTTTTGCTGTTGTTGTGGCCGCTCGAAGTGCTGCTGGTGCTCAACGCGGCCGCCATCCTCTTCTACACCGTACACAGCCTCTACAAGTTCTACCTGGTGTGGGTGGCGATGGGCCACAAGGTAGAGATAGAGGTCACGCCGTCCGAGCTGGCGGCCCTGGACGATGCCGACCTGCCGACGTATACGATTCTGGTCCCCCTGTACCGCGAGGCCGCGGTGCTGAGGCAACTGGTGGCGGGGCTGCGGCGGCTCGACTACCCCAGCGGTAAGCTCGACATCCAGCTACTGGTGGAGGAGGACGACCGGGAGACGCTGGCCGCTGCGCGGCGGCTGAAGCTGGAGAGGCCGTTCCGGGTGACGGTGGTCCCCCACAGCCGCCCCAAGACCAAGCCCAAGGCCTGCAACCACGGCCTGTACCTCTCAGAGAGCGACCTGCTGGTCATCTACGACGCGGAGGATCAGCCCGATTCCGACCAGCTCAGGAAGGCGGCGGCGGCCTTCCGCACCGTGCCGGCAGATGTCATCTGCCTCCAGGCCAAGCTGAACTACTTCAACCAGCGGCAGAACCTGTTGACCAAGTGGTTCACGGCTGAGTACTCGGTGTGGTTCGACCTGTTCCTGCCCGGGCTCACCGCCACGCGCAGGCCGATCCCTCTGGGGGGAACCTCCAACCATTTCCGCACCGAGAAGCTGAAGGAACTGGGCGGCTGGGACCCCTTCAACGTAACCGAGGACTGCGATCTGGGTGTGCGCCTGGCCGAGCGGGGTTACGCCACCGCGGTGATTGACAGCACCACCTGGGAGGAGGCCAACAGCAGCCTGTGGGGGTGGATACGGCAGCGCTCGCGCTGGGCCAAGGGGTACATGCAGACCTGGCTGGTGCACATGCGGCGTCCCTGGGGCTTGCTGGGCGAGCTGGGCCCAGGCAACTACCTCAGCTTCCATCTGTTCATCGGCGGCACGGTGTTCTGCTACCTGGTCAATCCCATCTACTGGCTGCTGACGTTGGCGTGGCTGGTGTGGCGCTGGCAGGTGATCGCCGCGGTGTTCGCTCCGGCGTGGGTCTACGGCCTCGGCGCCCTGTGCCTGCTGTTGGGCAACTTCGTGTTCGTCTACCTGATGGTGGCGGGCTGCATGAAGCGGGGCTACTACGATCTGGTCAAGTGGTCGGTGCTGACGCCGGTCTACTGGGTGCTGATGAGCATCGGCGGCTGGAAGGCTGCCCTGCAACTGATCTCGCGGCCTCACTACTGGGAGAAGACCGCGCACGGGTTGGCCACGCCGCCTGCGTCGTAGGGGGAAGTGCGACGTCTTGATTCAGAGCAGCGAGGCAAGGGCCGAGTGGCAAGGCTGGTTGGCCTTCGTGGCCGCGCTGCTGGCGTATGTGGCGCTGGCGTGGCGCGCGGTACACATCATCGGCCGTGTGGACTGGGAGGCCCTGGCCAGCACCGCTCGCGCTTACGAAGCGACGCACGCCACCGGGTCCCTCAACCTGTCGCTGATGGGATTCGGCGATCCGCCTCTGCCCGTGCTGCTGCAAGTCCCGCTGGTCTACCTCAATCCGGCCTGGGCGACCCAGGGGCTGGCGGCCAGCCTCGTCTCGGCCATCGCCGGGGCGCTGGCAGTCCTGGTCGTCTGGAAGCTGCTTCGGGAGGCCGGGCTCGGGTACGCTGCCACGTGGGCCCTCCTGGTGCTGCTTGGAGCCAATCCCGTGTGGCTGGCGGCCTGCACCACCGGCTCCAAGATGGCTCTGGTCGGGCTGTTTGCGGCCGTGGCGGGGCTGGCGATGATCCGCTGGGTGCGCGACGGGACCTTGCGCGACCTGGTGGTTCTGGCTCTGGCCGCGAGCGCGGCCCCCATGGCGGCCTTCGAAGCTGTGGGGCTGCCGGTGGCGGCTGCGGCGGTCGTCCTGGCGATACTGGCTCGGCGCAGGCGGGGCGCCGGTGAGGTGGAGGGGACGCTGGTCACGCTGCTGCTGCCCGTGGCGTACGTCGCCGGCCTGTGGCTGTTCACCTCCTGGATAATCCTGGGCGACGCGCTCTACTTCGCCCACCAGATGTCGCATCCCGCGCTGGCGTGGCGACTGAGCCTGGTGCTGTTAGGCCTGTGTGCCGGCCTGCTGGCCTGTTCGTGGCTGGCGGCCCGGCCGCGTCTGCCGCGTGGGCTCGTCGGCCTAGTCTGCGTGGCGGCGCTGGCCACCCTCGTGGGCGCTGGCACTAGCGCAGAGCCCGGCCAGCCGCGGCTGGCGCACGGATATGGGTTCCTGCGGTCAACTGTGGGCGCCGGCGACGCCCGCACGGTGGAACACGTGGCCAAGATGGCCCTGGCCAGCACGGACGGCAAGCGCGTGCTGGTGGACAGCCCCCTGGACTTCGCCGTGCGGCTGTTGTCGGGGCAGCCCGAGAGGTTCGTCAGGGCGGCCGAGTTCAGACGCGCGGTCTCTGCGGACCAGCGGCCGCTGGACGTCGTGTCCTACGTGCTCACCGAGGGCGGGCTGCCGGGCGCCGAGCTGAACGTCCTCCTGGCCGGCCATGCCCTCGTGCCGGTATGGCAGGAGGGAGGATGGCGGCTGTACGAGATCCTCCCGGCGGGGGCGGGACTTGAGGAGGACCCTGGCCATTCGTCCGCCTCGGGGAGGCATGTTGGGGTAGGCGGGGAATACACACCGTGACGGCCGTGATCTCCTTTGGCCATGTAAGGCCCTTGTGCCGGGCCCGCCTTCGGGCGGTTGCCCGAGCACCTTTGCGAGCTTTGACTCGCCTGAGACACGGCCGTCACTCCTTTTCGGCGGTTGTGTGCGCCCTGCTGTGGCCTGGCACACTCGCCTGCGTTTGACCCACCGTGGCTGAAGGCTTAGAATGGGCCCGCGTCGCGACGAGAAACGGCATGTGAGGCACATGAGGGAGCCTATGCACAGGCGCGAGTTCCTGAGAGGAGCCGCACTGCTGGCGGGAGCGGCCGGGACAGCCGCCCTAGTCGGCTGCACCACGCCCGAGCAGCGCGGCGTCTATCTGGGGCCGTCCAAGCGGCCGCCGCCGGAGGCGCCCGAGGAGATCGGCAAGTTCCGCGCGGGGAAGATCGAGACGGGCGTTGACGTGGCCATCGCCCGCGAAGGCGGTCGCTCGCCAGCGGAGCTGGTCACGGCTGCCGTGGAGGCCATCGGCGGCATGGCGGCCTTCGTGCAGGCCGGCGACGCCGTGGTCATCAAGCCCAACCTGGGCTTCGCCACGCCTCCGGTCCAGGGCGCGACCACGCACCCGGAGGTGCTCAGCGAGGTGATCCGCCTGGTCAAGGCCGAGAGGCCGGGCGAGGTCATCGTGTGTGACCGGCCCATAGACGGCGGGGACCTGTTCAAGGTGAACGGAGCCGAGGCGGTGTGCCAGGCTGAGCAGGTCTCGCTCTACGCGGCCGTCAACGAGAACATGTTCGAAGACGTGCTGATCGGCGGCGAGCACGTGAGGCGCCAGCCCATCATCAAGGACATCCTAGAATGTGACGTCTACATTGACCTGCCCGTGGCCAAGCAGCACAACGCCACCGACGTCTGCCTGAGCATGAAGAACCAGCTTGGCTCCATCTGGCGGCCGCAGGACTTCCACAACTGGGGCCTGCACGAGTGCATCGCCGAGCTGGCCAAGGCGCTGCGACCCACACTGAGCATCATTGATGCCGTGCGGGTTCTGCTGACCGAGGGCCCCAAGGGCCCGGGCTACGTGGAGCCGATGAACACAGTGCTGGCGGGCGTGGACATGGTCTCCCTGGACATCGAGGGGGCCAAGGTGGTCGGTTACGGGATCGAGGACATCAACGAAGGGCAGAACCACCTGAGCTACGCGGCCACTCTGGAAGTAGGGCTGTCCGAGGGCTACCGGGTCCAGGAAGCCTAGGCGTTCGGCCGGGGCGCCTTGCGCAACTCTCCCCCGTAGTGGCGGTCTAAGAGCGCAGGACGCGCTGGACACGGGGGGCTTGGTGTGCTATACTGGCCGACGGCCTGGACAGCGGACGGGAGACGGATCGGTCGCGAGCATGAAGAAGCTTGTAGACTGCGAGCATTGCGGCGGCCGTAGGAATTGCGCCAAGGCCGGCGGCAAGAGTTGTGACGTCTGCCTGGCGGCGTCGGGACGGGGAAGGCGCGATTGGGCCACTGTCCGCTGCTCCTACTGTGGCGGGCGAGGGAAGGTATTGGTCGAGGAAGAGGACAGCTCTGCCGAGGAAGAAACCGAAGCGGCAAACTAGACAACGCACACGTCGTCGCAAGAGATCGTAGCACGACCCTTCTCCGGGGACTGCGCTCCTAAGCGTCAACTGGAGTCTTAGGGGGATGGTCAGATGAGGAAACTGCTCGTTCCAGGGATAGCGGCGCTGGCCATAGTCATCTGCCCCGCGCTCCTGGCCGAACCCACGCGGGACGTCCCCTTCACACACTGGGCCTACGAGGCCGTGCAAGCCTTGGTGGACGAGGGCATCGTGGTGGGCTACCCCGACGACACCTTCAAGGGCGATCGGGCGCTCACTCGCTATGAGTTCGGCATGGCGGTGGCGCGCCTGCTCGAGGCGATACCCTCGCCCGAGGAGCTGAGAGGGCCGCAGGGCCCACCAGGGCCGGCGGGGCAGAAGGGCCCGCCGGGGCCGCCCGGTGCGCCGGGAGCGAGAGGCCCGGCGGGTGCTCGTGGGCGCGCTGGCGATGGTCTTCCGCCGGACGAGATCGAGACCCTCGTGCGTGCCTTGACTGAGGAGTTCAGGGACGAAGTGGCCGCGGCGCGCCGGGAGATGGACGATCTCAAGGGCGATCTGGAGGACCTGGACGGGCGCGTGACGGCGCTGGAGAATCCCGGCCCGAAAGTGCACGTGGGCGGGTCAATCAAGTACCGCCTGGGCATGATCGGCAAGAGCGGCTTCTTCAACCAGCCGAGCCAGCTGGTGAGGCACGAGTTCGACGCGCTGTCGGCCACCCTCAGCGTGGCGGGGGACATCACCGACGACGCCTATGGCAAGGTGTCCTGGAAGGTGGTGGACGCCCCCAACGCCCTGCAACTGCTGGAGGTGCGGGGCAACGACGACCCCTACTGGCTGGACGAGGCCTGGCTCGCCTTCAACACGGACTGGTTGCATCCCACGCACTGGACGGCGGGGCGGCAGTTCCAGAAGTATGGCCTGGGCCTACTGGTCAACAACGAACGAATCTCGCAGCAGGGCGTGCGCTACGAGAGCACGTTCGGGCGCCTGGGCGTGGACGCCTTCGCCGGCATGGCCACCTACGACGGCATCTTCGAGTCCGGCGTGCTCTTCGGCGGGCGCGCCCGCTATGCCCAGGACTACCTGGCGCCGCGGTTCCCCTTCGGCTTTCTGCCCTATCCCAACTGGACGCACGTGCACGGGTTCAACGACGGGTACGCCTCGATACGGCTCTCCTATGACTGGGGAGACTGGACGCTGGGCGGGCAGTACCTGATCACTGGGCTGGGCGAGGAGAACGGCTTCAGCTTCGACATCGCGGGCGAGATGGGCAGCAAGGCGGTGACCGCCGAGATGGCGTGGCTGGTAGAGGACGCCTTCGGCTTCAACCCGCCGCTGCTGTATGTGTCCAGCGTCCACGATAAGCCCTACAGCCTGCTGGTCAACCTGGAGTTGTTGGAGGGCCGCAACTGGCGTCTGGATGGCTACTACTCGCACACTCAGAACGGCTTCAACACCTACTACAGCACCATCCATCCGTTCTTCGAGCTGCTGGAGCCGCGCATCACCAACACCGGCTTCCCCTGGGAGCGCTGGCTCAACCACCCGGTGGTGGCGCAGAACCTGGAGGCAGCCGGCGGCAAGCTCAGCTTCGACGTAGACGACATGCCGGTGGAGTTGGGGTACCACCGCATGCTCAGCCGCGACTTCCTGGCCGCGAATCCAGGCCCCAGCTATGACCAGTTGATCTCCGCGCGAATACAGAAGGAAGTGACCGAGGGGGTGCGTGTGGGCCTGACCTATGGCCACCAGAACGCGCGCTTCCGCTTCGGGATTCGCGAGACGCTGGGAGGACAGACGGTTCTGGGTATGATCATGCCCTCGCCGGCCCTGGGTCCGCCTCCCCCGGCGCCGGGCTTCTTCCAGGTCAACCCGGGCGATCCCGTAGGCTTCGCGGGCGGCGTTGTGCCCTTCACCGACCTCAATCTGCTGATGGGGGAGGTGCAGATCAGCTTCTAGTCGCGCGCCGCGCAGTAAGAGACAGTGGTTCGGCCCCCGGTCACGCCGGGGGCCGGTTCGTGTGTCGGAGCCGGCGGTTGACGGTGGGCAGGCGACTTGGTATCATACCGCGTTCGTCGAGAAGGAAGCGCCGGCGACACCCCATGAGCACGGACGACCCCCAAGTCATTCTGGCCACCGACTGCGGCAGCACCACCACCAAGGCCATCCTGATCGAGGGCAGGGAGCAGGGCTATCGGCTGCGCGTGCGGGGCGAGGCTCCCACCACGGTGGAGGCTCCTTTCGAGGACGTCACCCGCGGCGTGCTCAACGCCATAGCCGAAGCCGAGGAGCTGTCCGGGCGTGGGCTGCTGGAGGGGGAGGGCATCCGCCGTCCGGCGAGGGATGGCCAGGGGACCGACCTGTACCTGTCCACGAGCTCTGCGGGCGGTGGCCTCCAGATGATGGTCTCGGGCGTGGTGCTGAGCATGACGGCGGAGAGCGCCGAGCGCGCGGCCCTGGGCGCGGGGGCCATCGTCATGGACGTCATCGCCTCCAACGACAGGCGCCTGCCCCACGAGAAGATCAAGCGCATTCGCCAACTGCGGCCGGACATGATCCTGCTCAGCGGGGGCGTGGACGGCGGCACGACCAGCCACGTGGTAGAGCTGGCCGAGATCATCGCTGCCGCCAATCCCCGGCCGCGTCTGGGGCAGAAGTTCCGCCTGCCGGTGATCTACGCCGGCAACAGGGATGCGCGCGACGCCATAGGCGAGCGTCTGGCCGACAAGACCGACCTGCACATCGTGGACAATCTGCGCCCGGTGCTGGAGCAGGAGAACCTCCAGCCCGCCCGGCGGGAGATCCAGGACCTGTTCCTGGAGCACGTGATGGCGCAGGCGCCGGGGTACGCCCGGCTCATCGAGTGGACCGACGCGGAAATCATGCCCACGCCGGCCGCCGTGGGCGCGCTCATCCAGACGGTGGCCGAGGAGCAGGGCATAAACGTCATCGGCGTGGACATCGGCGGGGCCACCACCGATGTCTTCAGCGTGTTCGACGGCACCTTCAACCGCACGGTCAGCGCCAACCGGGGCATGAGCTACAGCATCAGCAACGTGCTGGCCGAGGCCGGGCAGGAGGACATCCTGCGTTGGGTGCCCGACGACATGGGGGTCGGCGGGATCGGCAACCAGATTCGCAACAAGATGATCCGGCCCACCTCCATCCCGCAGACGCTCAGCGACCTGGTGGTGGAGCAGGCGGTGGCCCGCGAGGCCCTGCGGCTGTCGTTCGAGCAGCATAAGTCGCTGGCGGTGGGGCTGAGCGGCGTGCAGCAGGCACGCACCATCTCCGACGTCTTCGAGCAGACGCTGACCGGGGAGACGCTGGTGGACATGATGGCCCTGGACCTGTTGGTGGGCAGCGGGGGCGTGCTCAGCCACGCGCCGCGGCGGCAGCAGTGCGCCCTGATGCTGATAGACGGCTTTCGGCCGGAGGGCATCACCAGACTGGCCGTGGACAGCATCTTCATGATGCCGCAGTTGGGCGTGCTGGCCGGCGTTCATCCGCAGGCTGCCACGGAGGTCTTCGAGCGCGACTGCCTGATTCCACTGGGCACGTGCATCGCGCCGGTAGGTCAAGACCGACCGGGGGCCAAGTGCGTTCGCGTCGAGATGGGCGAGCAGAGCCTGGAAGTGCCCTACGGCGAGATGAGGGTCATCCAGCTCCCGCCCGGGAGGACGGCTCGGGCGCGGGTCCATCCCACCCGTCGGTTCGACGTGGGCGCGGGGCGCGGCGATGCGGTGGAGCGCGAGCTGCACGGCGGGGTCGTGGGCATCATCGTGGACGCGCGGGGTCGTCCCCTGGAGCTGTCCACAGACCCAACTGAGCGCACCGACAGCCTGCGTCGCTGGTGGGAGGCGCTGGGAGTCTATCCCGCATAGCCGCGGCCCACATGGCCGCGAGGCGACCGATATGGCTCACGCCTATACGCCGGGACTACGAGTAACCGAGCGGGCGCATCTGCGCCAGGAGCGGCGCCTGCCCCTGGCGGGCACGGTGCACGTAGGGGTGGGCGAGCGGGTGAGCGCGGAGCAGGTGGCGGCCAGCACGGAGCTTCCCGGCGACGTGCAGACGGTCAACGTGGTGCAGCGCCTGGGCATTGAGGCCAGCGAGATCCGCGAGTACATGCTGAAATCAGAGGGGGATGCGGTTGCCGCCGGGGAGATCATCGCCGAATCGAAGGGCCTGTTCGGGCTGTTCAAGTCGTCGGCCGCGGCCCCGGCCCAGGGCACCATTGAGAGCGTCTCCGACGTGACCGGGCAAGTGCTGATTCGCGAGCCCCCGCAGCCGGTGGAGGTGACGGCCTACGTGGATGGGACGGTGGTCGAGGTGATGCCCGGGCAGGGGGTCGTCGTGGAGTGCACCGGGGCGCTGGTGCAGGGCATCCTGGGCGTGGGCGGCGAGACGCGCGGCGAGATCAAGGTGCTGGTGGAGGCGCCCGAGGAGCCGCTGTCGGCCGACCGGCTGGACGAGTCGTGTGCCGGGAAGGTGGTGGTGGGCGGCAGCCACGTCGAGCTGGCGGCCCTGCGCCGGGCGGTTGAGGTGGGCGTGGCCGCGGTCATCGCGGGCGGGGTGCAGGACGAGGACTTGGAGGCCTTCCTGGGTCGGCCCCTGGGCGTGGCCATAACCGGCGAGGAGGAGCTGGGCCTGACCCTGGTGCTCACCGAGGGCTTCGGGCCAGTGCCCATGGCCCAGCGCACCTTCGAGATCCTGAAGGCGCGCGAGGGCAAGCAAGCCTCCGTGAATGGCGCCACGCAGATTCGCGCTGGAGTGATACGTCCCGAGGTCATCGTGGTTGAGGAGGTGGTGGGAGCCGAGGAGGAGCCGCCGGCCATGGGGCTGGAGGTGGGCCACACCGTTCGCATCATCCGCGAGCCGTTCTTCGGCCGAATGGCCCAGGTGACGGCACTGCCGGAGGAGCTACAGGAGATCGAAACCGAGGCCAAGGTACGGGTGTTGGAGGCCGAGTTGACCACGGGGGAGAAGATGACCTTGCCGCGGGCGAACGTGGAACTGATCCAGGCTTGAGCATGATCCCCTTCTTCAGGCGAGGGCGATATCTGACGACGGCGCTGGCGCTCCTGGGGGCGCCGGCGTTGTGCGCATCTGCCTGGGGTCAGGACGAGCCGCCGCGGCCGCCGAGCAGCGTGCAGGTGGCTGACGCCCCCAACGACAATGGGACGAGGCTGATGGTGACCTGGCAGGCCAGCCCCGATGACGGCGGCGGGGCCGACAACGTGACGCGCTATCAGGTCACACGCATCGGCCCGGACGGGGAACGACAGCCGGTGGCGAGGCCGCGCGCGGGCACGACCAGCCTCCTGGACATCAAGCTGGCGACCGGCCAGGCCTACCAGTACGAGGTGGTGGCCCTTTCGGACCTCGGCCCGTCGGCGGCGGCGATGGGCGGGCCCGGGGTGCCCGCGCAGCAGTGGTATCATCTGGGGCGCACCAACGTGTTGGTGGGCATCGTCCTCATCTTCGCGCTGGTGGGCTACAACATCTTCCGGGCCCAGCGCGGGGCCGAGCTGTACGTGCGTCCCATCGCCGGCCTGGAGGCCGTGGACGACGCAGTCGGTCGGGCCACGGAGATGGGCAGGCCGATCCTGTATGTCTCTGGACTGACGGGCATCAGCGACATCGCCACCATCGCGGGCATGATCATCCTGGGGCGGGTGGCGCGGCGCGTGGCCGAGTACGAGACGCGGCTGATCGTGCCCTGTAACGACCCCATAGTGATGAGTGCGGCCCGGGAGATTGTGCGCGAGGCCTACCTGGAGAAGGGCAAGCCCGACCTGTTCGACCCCGATAGTGTCTTCTTCGTGACCGATGCGCAGTTTGGGTACGCGGCCGCGGTCAGCGGCATGATGATGCGGGAGAGACCGGCGGCCAACTTCTTCATGGGGGGCTTCTTTGCCGAGTCCCTGATCCTGGCCGAGACCGGCGCCATGATCGGGGCCATCCAGATCGCGGGAACCGATCAGGACACGCAGCTTCCCTTCT
>JBHIEF010000061.1:0-21060 GCA_046760465.1 Armatimonadota bacterium
AGTCGGGGCGAGACGCCCCTCCTACACGGTTGGGGTGGCGGGCCCGCGCGTCTAGGAGGTCGCGAAAGCACCTCTAGTCGCAGCCACCGGCCCGCTTCCTCCTCAGACAGCCAGGCCACGGCAAGCACGGCCCGGCCGACGGCTCCCCTTCGCACATCCCTTCTCGCTGTACCCCAAATCCGGAACGGCGGCGCCAGGCCGGATGGCGGCTGGCGCTCAAGTTCTCGCCCGTACGTGCCGAAGACGTTGAGGAGCCCGAAGAGGAGGCAGCAGAGGGCAGGGCTGGAGGAGTGGTCGAGTGGCGGCACCGTGCGGGCATGGCCCGGCGCTCCAGCGCGCTTGCCGGACCGCGGCGCGAACCCCATCCGCACTCGGGGGCCGAGGCTTCGGGCTGTAGGTAGTAGATCGGCCGCCCGGCACGCTTGGCGACGGGCCACGGGCACGGGGAGGGCGCCGACGCGCTGACGTGGCCGGCTCGCCGGTTTGCCGCCGCGTGGAGGCGGGCGCATCACGAGCTTGCAGCTTCGGCGTCCATGGAGGGACTAGCGTGAAGCACTCACCTCTGAGTCGTGCCTGTATCGCCGCATACCTCGCCGGGAGCCTGCTCCTCGTCCTCGCCATGGTGCAATTGCTCGGTTGTGAGGGGGCACCCAGCCCCGGCGTGGGGAGCCTCTACGGGTACGCGTACGAGGGGTCGCTGGTCTGTACGTGCAGCGTGACCCCGCCACCGGGCTACGTACCGGCAGTGGGCTACTACGTGTACGTGGACGATCCCAGCGGCCCGCCCGATGCGATCACCGGGGCCGATGGCTACTGGGTGGTGACCCCCGTGACCGCGGGCCTTCACACCATCCACATCTGCCCTCCTGGCGGCCCACCAGGTTGCCTATCGTTCACCGCGGTGGCCATGAGCGGCATGTTCCGCTGCCAGGCGAGCCACGACGCGGGTGGCGGCTAGCTAAGATAACATGACTCCACAGGGAAGTGGATCAGTCTGGGGGCACAGGGCACCCACTGGCAGCAGCAGTCCCAGGCCCCACGTGCCAAGCCCGAACCTCGGAGCACCTGTGGCCGCGGTCCTCGCAGTAGTGGCCGTGTCGGCAACGGCCCTCGCCTGTGGCGCCACGCCGGCGCGGGCACAGGATCCGGCGGCCGACGCCGCAATGGAGGAGCTCGTCGCCCTCCTGGAGACGGCGGGGCTGTCTTCGGTCGAGGCAGACTGGGGGCAAGGGTCGCTCAGGCTGAGTGCCCAGGCGCCGGCCTACAAGGACCCCATGGTAGCTCTGGGCGTTCTGGGGGCGGTGGCGACGCGACTGATGCCCCACGCGGCGAAGCTGACCCTGGCGGTGCGCGACGGCAACCAGCCAATCCTCGAGTTGACTACGACCCCTGCCAGATTCCGGGCCTTCGTGGCCGCGAGGCTCTCCGCCAGCCAACAGTTGGCTCTGGAGCAGGCGTTGGGCCGAGTGTACCGCCAAGGGGGCTCCGCACCATCCAGCCAGGAGGGCCAGGTGCTGACAGGCGCCTCAACCACGGTCCGGCCGGCCCTGGCCAAGCCTCCCAGCGAGGACCGGCCAGCGGCCGGTCCCCGGGCGAGCGCACGCGCCCGCGCCGACGCACCCATCTCTCCGCCGCCAGCTCCCGCCGGGAACGGCCGCCCGGCAGAGGAGCCTGCGCGCGGCGACCAGGAGGGAACGTTGGCGGAGCTTTTCGAGGCCGCGGCGCGACGCGCTTCAGAGCTGCAAGGCACGCTGGTGGACATGGGGCTGGAGAACGTGCGGGTCACGGTGCGCCCAGGGACCGTGGTGGTGGCCTACGAGAACCGCGTGTTCCGCAACGAGCTCACGGGCCTGGGCGCGGTGCTGGGCGCGGCAGCGGAGGTGGCGCCCGACGACGAGCAGATAGTCGCCGTGCCCAAGCGGCGCAACGTCCCCGTGATCGCGGTGATCGCCGAGGCGGAGCAGATGCGCAGGTTCATGCGGGGAGAGGCAGAGCCGCAGGAGCTAGGCGACTGCCTGCGCGTTAGCCAGAACGTGGGGCGCTTTCTGCGGCCCGGGCCTGGCGACGAGACCACGCCGCAGGCCAATCGAAGCCGCCTGCGGCCGGATCTGACGGCCGAGCCGCACGTGACCTACCGGTTGGGGCAGACCGAGGACCCCTTCATGGCCGATCTGTTGTTCCAGCCGGGTGCTGAGGTCCAGTTGGGGCGGGGGGCGCTTGCAGCAGTGCGGGGAGACATATTACTCGACGAGGGAGACGCCCGTTGGGGTCGCGCCTACCTTTCGCGCGTGCTGCGGCCGGGGCAGGGGCGGGCGCTTCTCTCGACCACCTTCGGACAGATCGCCCCCCGCCTCCGCGCCTGGCATGGTGAGGGCCTGTTTACGAGCGAGGATGATCGCTGGCGGTTCGGCGGCAGCTTCACCCGCGTGGGGGAGGACCTGTTCGACCTCGACAAGGGCAACCATAGTCGCTCGCTGCTGGGCGTGGTGGAGTACGAGTCCCAGCCGCTGGAGTTGACCGTCCGGGGCAGCGGAGGGCAGTTCCTGTTCGGCGACCGCGGGGTGCGCGTGGACCTGGTGCGGCGGTTTGGCGAGAGCGAGGTCAGCCTCACCGGGATCCACAGCAACCTGGGGAACCGCTGGGGGATCAACGTACGGGTGCCGCTGGGTCCGGGAGAGCTGCCGCCGCCGCGCTGCGGACGCTTCAGGTGGGCTGAGGACGCGGACATCAGCTACAACTCGACCACCTTGGCTCTGGGCGAGACCATGGACTACGATTTCTCGCTGAGGGCCTTCCGCGACGAGCTGACGGGCCCGTATCTACTGGAGCACCCCGAGGAGTTGCACACGGCCGTCCCCCACCTGGTGCAGGCGGACGTCCTGCCCGCAGGAGTGTCCCGGCGTGTGTCCTGGGAGCGGCCGAGCGCTCCGTCGGGCCCGCCCTGGCCGTCGCTCCTGGGCCGGTCGGGGCTGGTCTTCATCCCCACGGCAGACACGCTGGGCGATGGCCAGTACGCCATCGGCAGCAGCCTGATAGACCGGAAGCACACGGTGCGAATGGGGCTGGCCGCCAACAACACGGCGTCGGTGGCGCCGTACGTCGGGGTGGGCTTCCTGCCCGGAGTCGAGGTGGGGATGCGCTACACGATCTACCCCAGCCTCCAGGACTTCGACTGGGACTACGCGACGAACCGCGCACCCTACGCCCATGTGCGCCTGCTGCGAGAGCGCCAGGGGGGACGCCCGGCGCTGGCGGCCTTCGTCGAGGACCCGACCAGCAGCGACCTGGAGAGAGCCTATGGCGCCGTGGTCAGCAAGCGCGCGGGCAGCTTGCAGTGGACGCTGGGCTGGGGAGAGGGCCGATTCGACGGGCTGTTCGGAGGGGTGTCGCACAGTCTGGGCGCCCGGGCCAGGATCACGGGGGAGTACGACAGCCGGTTCGTCAACCTGGGCGCCGCGGCCCATGTCGGACCCGTGTACGTGCAGGGCGCCCTGCTGGACTTCAACGGCGTGGCCGCCGGCGTCAGCTACTGGGGGGAGTTCTAGCCATGCGAGGGCAGGCCAAGAGCGGAGTCGGCCGGTGGCTGCTGGCCGCGCTCGGGGTGGCGGTGGCGACGGCGTGCGCTGCTCAGGAAGAGGAGTACCGCCTCGGCCCCAAGGACGTGCTGAGCATAGTGGTGCTGGGGCACAGGGAGCTCTCCTTCCGCGAGCCGGAGCCGATCACCGTACGAGCCGACGGCAGGATCTCCTTCCCGCTGATGAGCCAGGTCGAGGTGGCGGGCAAGACCGCTGGCGAGGTGGAGGAGCTCATCGAGACGGCCCTGTCGCGGCGCTACCGGAACGTCGAGGTGGCCGTCAACCTGGTCAAGCCGCGCCCGGATCGCATCTACGTCCTGGGCGAGGTCAACCTGCCCGGCGCCTTCGACCTGGCCCACGAGGACATCGGTGTGCGCGAGGCCATCGCGCTGGCGGGTGGCCTGACGGCTCAAGCCTCCAAGCGCGACTGCTATCTCTACGGTCGCGAGCTGGACCCGGCCCGGATTGACCTGGCCGCGGTGCTGTCCGATCCCGGCAACGCCGGGCAGCCACGGCTGGTGCCGGGCGACACTCTCGTGGTGCAGAAGAAGAACACCGTGGCCGTGGTGGGGGAGGTGGCGATGCCGGGCGTGTACGAGATGGAGGACGGTGCCCGCGTTCTCGACGCCATCGCCGCTGCGCAGGGACTGACCCAACTGAGCGACCGGCGCACGGCAGTGCTACTGCGCGCCGACCAGAGGAACGACACCGTGGACCTGGCGGCGGCCCTGGCCCGGCCCGGCTCCGAGGAGAACGCGCTGCTTCGCGGCGGCGACACGCTTCTGATCAAGGAGGCTCGCAACGACGTAGCCGTGCTGGGCGCGGTGATGAGCCCCGGGGCATTCTACGCGGCGGACGGTCTCAGCGCGGCGCGGGCGATCGCGCTGGCCGGCGGGGCCAAGCCGGAGGCGGACCTGGCTCACGTCAAACTGCTCCGACCGGAGCAGGAGCCCGAGATCCTGGACTTGCGACCGCTGGTGGAGCGGACGCGAACGACGGGACTGGAGCAGTTCGCGGCCGCGGGCGACGAGGTGGTGCTGGAACGCGGCGATACGCTGGTGGTCCCAGAGCGCTTCGACCGCGTCATCGTGCTGGGGTCCGTACGCAACCCCGGCGCCTATCTCATCCGCCCGGGCGACCGAGTAACTGACGTGATCGCCAGCGCGGGCGGCTTCGAGCCGGGCAAGGCCAAGGTCCACCGCGTTGCGCTGCTGCGGCGGAGCGGGGATCACGTGTCCGTCTACAAGATAGACCTGTCGAAGATCATCCACGGCCGCGACCAGTCCAAGAACTACCTGGTGGAGGACGGCGACATCGTGGTCCTGCCGGGCAAGCGAAAGCTGGACTGGCAGTACTACGCGGGCGTGCTCTACGGCATCGGCGGCTTCATGCGCTTCGCATACGACATCATTGAGTAGAGAAAGCGGAGATTGAGCTGTGGAGCCCACGCAGGACGGATTAGAGCTGCGGAGCTTGGTGGCTGCCCTGCGCAGACGGCGGCGGATAGTCATACAGTCCTTCGTGGTGATCGTGGCCGTGGTGGCGCTGGGCACGTGGCTACAGACTCCCGTCTACGAGGCCAAGGCCCTGCTGCTGGTGGAGACGACGGCGCCGACGTACTCGGGCTACGAGGAGATGCCGGTGCTGAGTGCGGCGCTGGACATCTCGCGGGCGCGGTCGGTGGAGACGCACAAGCGCCTGGTCAAGAGCCGGCCCGTCCTGGAGAAGGCCCTGGCCGGGCTGAAGCTGGATGGCGGGACGAGTGCGCTGGTGCGGCGGGTAGAGGTGGAGACCCTGCGCGATACGGACGTGCTCGAGGTCAAGGCCCAGCACGAGGACCCCAGGACGGCCGCCGACATCGCCAACGCGGTGGCAACGTTCTACGTCGAGCAGAGCCAGGCGTTCAGCCGCCAGGCGGCGCGCAGCGCCGGGTCCTTCCTGGAGGGGCAGATCGAGCAAGTCCGCCAGGGGCTGCGGACGGCGGAGGACGATCTGGAGGAGTTCAAGCGCGAGCACGGGATCGCCGATCTAAGCGAGGAGACGCGAGCCACCATTCAGCACCTGGCTGAACTCCAGGCCCTGCAAGCGGAGGCCGAGGCGGACGCCCGCGCCGCCGAAGAGCGCGCGGCCAAGACCAGGAGCGACCTGGAGCGCCAGCCGGTCACCGAGGACTACCGCCGCATCGTGCAGAGCAACCCGGTGGTGGCAGCCCTGGAGGAGCAACTGGCGCAACTGGAGATCGAGCGAGCGGGGCTGCTGGAGGACTACACGGAGGAGTCGCCGGAGGTCCGCGCCGCCGAGGCGCGGATCGCGCGCGCCAACGCCGAGCTGGGGGGCCAGGTGGAGACCATCCTGGGCCAGATGGAGGAGCGCGTGAATCCGGTCTACCAGACGCTGCTGACCTCCACGCTGGTGCAGGGAGCCGAGGCCCGGGCGCTGCGCAAGCGGGAGGGTGCCCTGCTGCGCCGCGTCCGCGAGGTGGCCGCGCGTCTGGACGGTGTGCCCACCGAGGAGGCGGAGCTGGCCCGCCTGACGCGGGCCAAGCAGGTCGGGGACAGTGTCTACACGCTGCTGCTGGAGAAGATGCACGAGGTGCGGCTGGCCGAGTCCATGCAGCTCTCCAACGCTCGCATCTGGGAGAGCGCCAGCCCGCCCACGCGTCCCGTCAAGCCGCGCAAACTGGTCAACATGGCGCTGGCCGTGGTGCTGGGGGCGCTGGTGGGCCTGCTGCTGGCCGCGCTCAGCGAGTACCTGGACGACACCATAAGCGACCCCGAAGAGGCCAAGCGAACGCTGGACCTCCCGCTCATGGGGGTAGTGCCGCTGGTGCGCGAGGAGGGGGAGCGCATCCTGACGGAGGCCTCCCGGCGCTCGGCTCTGGCCGAAGCGTACCGCTTGATCCGCTCCAACGTCGGCTTCGCGGCCGTGGACAAACCGATCAAGACGCTGCTCATCACCAGCCCCAGCCAGATGGAAGGCAAGTCGACGACCGCCGCCAATCTGGCGGTCATCATGGCCCAGCAAGAGACCAGGGTGATCCTGGTGGACACCGATCTGCGCCGGCCCTCGCTCCACGGGATGCTGGGCGCCGACCAGGAGCGGGGCCTGACCAATGCGCTGGTGGGAGAGGCCTCGGTGGCCGATGTCGTACAGGAGACCGCGGTCGAGAACCTGCGCTTCGTCGCGGCCGGACCCATACCGCCCAATCCCGCCGAGCTGCTGGCCGCGCGTCGCATGGGCGAGGTGCTGGCCGAGCTGACGCAGATGGCCGATGTGGTCATCTTCGACTCGCCCCCGGCGGCGATGGTGGCCGATGCGGCCATCCTGGGCGCACAGCTCGACGCGAGCCTGTTGGTCTTGGAGCAGAACGTGACGCGCCGGCCGCTGGCGATGACGGGCAAGGAGCGGCTGGAGGCCGCGCGGGCGACCCTGGTCGGCACGGTGCTGAACAAGGCTGTCGCCACGCCGGGCGACTACTACTATTACTACTACTACTATCACTACGACTACTACGGCGCCGAGGAGAGGGCGGAGGCCACCGCCTAGCGCGTGGCGTCAGTTGAGGAGTGGCCCGGCGACGACCGACGGCGGCGCGGGCAGCCGCCAAAGCGCGCTCGAGTGCACAGAGGCAGCAAGGGAGGGGGTTGATCTGGGAGGTGCTTTTGCGTGGGATACGGAGGCCTCGCCATCGTTGCAGCCGTGGCCTTTTTCGGAGCATCCCTGCTCACGCCGGTCAGTATTGCCCTGGCCCGGCGCTGGGGGGTGCTGGCACGCCCCACAGCCGCGGCGGCGGCCATCCACGCCAAGCCGGTCCCCCGCCTGGGGGGGCCAGCCATCGTGGGCGGCGTGGCCCTGGCCGGCGCTGTGGCCGTCTGTCTGCACCCGGTCTGGCGCCCGGCCACTCACGGCCTGATCGCGGTCATTGGCATCGGCGGGGCAGCCATCTGCCTGGTTGGCCTCCTGGACGATCTCCAGCAGTTCCCGTGGGGCATCAAGCTGGCTTGTGAGGTGGGGGTGGCCGGGAGCGTGGCCGCGGTGGGCGTGCACCTGAGCGGAGTGCACCCGGCGGTGACCATTGGCCTCGCCCTGTTCTGGATTGTGGGGGTAACCAACGCGGTGAACTTCCTGGACGGCATGGACGGACTGGCGGCGGGGGTATCGGCCATCGCTGGCCTGGCCTTCGTGGTCATCGCCCGCAACGCCGGAGGCTGGCATGTCGCCCTGCTACCGGCGGCGCTGGCCGGGGCGTGCCTGGGCTTCCTGCTGTTCAACTTCTACCCCTCGAAGACGTTCATGGGGGACAGCGGCAGCCTGTTTCTGGGCTTCGTGCTGGCGGCAGTGCTCCTGCCTCTGGCCAACTCGCCGGAGCGGTACTCGCTGTTCTGCGCGGCCATCGTGGCCCTGGGGCTGCCCATCTACGACACGCTGCTCTCGATGCTGCGCAGGTGGCGTAACGGCCGTCCGGTGTTCGCGGGCGATCTCGGCCACTTCTACAACCAACTCATCGAGCGCTTCGGCCTATCGCAGCGCGCGACGGCGCTGATCAGCTACGGCGTGGCCGCCACTCTCGGCGTGCTGGCCATAGTGATTGCGCAACTGCCCCTGGCCGCCAGTGTGGTGTGCGTGTTGGGCGTGACCGCCGCCGCCTGGGCAATCGCGGTGAAGCTGGGGCTTGCCAACCATGTGGCAGTCGTCCTCAGTGAGGATGCGGCATGAGCTCGCCGCTTGCCGGCAAGCGGGCAGTGGTGACCGGCGCGGGTGGCTTCATCGGCAGCCACCTGACGGAGCGACTGGTGCGCGAGGGGGCGGAAGTGACCGCCTTCGTGCGCTACAACTCCCGCAACGACCACGGGCTGCTCGAGGTGCTGCCGTACGACGTGCGCACCAACATGCAGGTGGTGGCCGGAGATTTGCGCGACGCGGAGGCGGTGGCGGAACTGGTGGAGGGGACTCACCTCGTCTTCCACCTGGGCGCTATCGTGGGCATTCCCTACTCCTACGACCACTGCCGCGACGTGGTGGAGGCGAACGTGCTGGGGACCTTCAACGTGTTGACCGGCGTCCGCCGCGCCGGTGTGGAGCGGCTGGTGCATACCTCCACCAGCGAGGTATACGGCACGGCCCAATACGTTCCCATGGACGAGAAGCACCCGCTGTGCGGGCAGTCGCCCTACGCGGCGACCAAGACCGCCGCCGACAAGCTGACCGAGTCGTTCTTCCGATCCTACGACGTCCCAGCCGTGATCGTGCGGCCCTTCAACACGTACGGACCGCGGCAATCGGCACGCGCCATCATCCCGACCATCGTCACGCAGGCGCTGGCCAACGAGCGGGTCTATGTGGGCGCCACCGAGCCGCGCCGCGATTTCACCTACGTCAGCGACACCGTCGCGGGCATGCTGGCCGTGGCCACGGCGGAGGGCGTGGTCGGCGAGGTCATAAACCTGGGATGTGGCCGGGACGTCTCGGTCGGTGAGCTGGCCGATCTGATCCTCAGGCTTCTGGGCAAGAACGGCGAGGTCGAGGTGGTCTTCGACGCCAGCCGCATTCGTCCGGCCAAGAGCGAGGTGCAGCGGCTACAGTCCGACAACGCCAAAGCCCAGCGGCTGTTGGGCTGGCAGCCACAGCTCTCACTGGAAGAGGGCCTGCAACGGACGATCGAGTGGATTGCGGACCGCCTGCACACCTACAAGCCCAATCAGTACAACACGTGACCGGAGCTGTGTGGGGGTGAGGGAATGCGCGCGGTGATCTTCGTGGGCGGGAAGGGCATGCGTTTGAGGCCGCTGACGGAGGAGCTGCCCAAGCCGCTGCTGCCGGTGGGCCGCAAGCCGATCCTGCAGACCATCATCGAGCGGCTGCGCAGCGAGGGATTCACCGATATCTGCCTGGCGACCGGCTATAAGGCGGATCTGATTGAGTCCTACTTCGGGGACGGCCGCAATTTCGACGTGAGCATATCCTATACCCGCGAGCCGCAGCCGCTGGGAACGGCCGGGGCCTTGCGTCTGTCGCAGAACGGCCGCAAGGACCCGCTGCTGGCGATGAACGGGGACCTCCTGACCAAGGTCTCCTTTGGGGCCATGCGCCAGTTCCACGAGGAGCGCGGCGCTGACCTCACCGTCGCGGTGAAGCGCAGGCGCGTGCCCATTCGCTTTGGCGTGGTCGAGCTGCACGACCACGAGGTCATGGGTTTCCGCGAGAAGCCGGTGCTGGACCTGGATGTGTACGCCGGCATCGCCATCCTGGAGCCCTGGACCGTGGACCTGATCCCCGAGGCACAGCCGTACAACATCCCCGACCTGGTAGCGGAGGTGAAGCGCCGCCGGGGCCGGGTGGTCGCCTATCCCATGGACGAGTTCTGGCTGGACATTGGGGAGATGTCGGACTACGAAGCCGCCAACAAGCTCGCGCAAGGCTGGGAGAGGCTGTAGTGGCCGACGCATCGCCAGCACAGGTCAAGGCTGAGCCATCTGAGCGCAGTGCACTTGCCTGGGTAGTGGGGCCTAGCGAACGGGTCCTGATGCAGATTCCGCGCGCCCTGGTGGCCTCCGGCATAGCTGCCGGCGTGGACGTCGGCCTGCTGGCAGGCACGGTGGAGATCGGCCATGTCCCGTACGTGTTGGCGGCCGTCATCGCCTATACCGTCGGCGGCCTCGTCAACTACGCTCTGTGCGCGCGATGGGTGTTCCCCCACGCGCCCAAGAGCCCGGCCGCCGGATTCGCGGCCTTCATGGGTCTGAGCCTTGTCGGGCTGGCGGTAACTGCGGGCACCGTCCACTTGCTGGCCAACGTGGCGGAGCTGCACTACATGCTGGCAAAGACGGTGGCACTGATCCTGGCCTTCGCCTGGAACTTCAGCTCCCGCCGATGGCTGATCTTCCGCCAGCCGCGGCTTGGTGGCCAGGAGGAAGGGGCATGATTGACGTTGGCGTTATCGGCGCCGGGCCCGCGGGCCTGGCGGCGGCCCACGAATCGAGCCGGCACGGGGCTGAGGTGCTGGTCTGGGAGAAGCTGAACCAGGTGGGCGGCCTGTCGCGCACGACCGTTCGCGACGGATTCCGCTGGGACATTGGCCCGCACCGGTTCTTCACCAAGAGCGAGGAGGTGAGGCAACTGTGGCTGGAGACTCTGGGCGACGAGCTGCTGTCGGTGCCTCGGCTGACGCGGATACGCTACGGCAATCGCTTCTTCGACTACCCCCTGAAGCCGGCCGGTGCTTTGCGCGGCCTAGGGCTGACAGCCTGCGCTGCCATCGCCGCCAGCTATGTGGGCGCCCGGCTGCGCCAGATGGCCTCTCCCACCAGGCCCCGCAACTTCGAGGAGTGGGTGACGCTGGCCTTCGGCAGCCGGCTGTACGAGACGTTCTTCAAGGGCTACACGGAGAAGGTGTGGGGGATCCCGTGCACTCGGATCGGAGCGGACTGGGCGGCGCAGCGCATCAAGGGCCTCAGCCTGTGGACAGCCGCCGTCAACGCCCTCTTCGGGCCTAGGCGCGGGCAGATCAAGACGCTGGCAGACGAGTTCGTCTACCCCCGCTTGGGCGCTGGCATGATGTACGAACGCATGGCGCAGAGGACGCAGGAGCGCAGGGCCCGTGTGCTGCTGGGGTGCGAGGTCACCGAGGTTCGCCGTGAGCGAGACGTCGTGCGTTCGGTGGTCGCCGAGAAGCGCAACGGCGAAGGCGTGGAGTACGAGATCGGCCGTCTGCTTTCCAGTGCCCCCCTGCCGGAACTCGTGCAGCGCATCAGGCCTCGCGCGCCCGAGGAGGTGCTGGCCGCGGCGCACAGGCTTCGCTACCGGGCTCACCTCGCCGTCAACCTGGAGGTCGTCGGCAAGCCGTTCCCGGACAACTGGATATACGTTCACTCGCGCGATGTGAGGTTGGCGCGGGTGGCCGACTACGGCAACTTCTCGGATCGCATGGCTCAGCGGGCCGACAGGACGCCGCTGACCGCGGAGTACTTCGGCTTCCCGGGCGATGACATCTGGCGGCGGTCAGACGCGGAGCTGGTGGCTCTGGCGGAGGCGGAACTGGTCCGCATGGGCGTATTGGAGCGTGAGCAGGTTCGGTCCGGCTTCGTAGTGCGGAGCCGCCAGGCCTATCCGGTGCTAGAGATGGGGCACCAGGCTCCTCTGTCGCTGGTCAAGAGGTGGCTGGGCACCATTCGGAACCTGCAAACGATCGGACGCGGGGGCATGTTCAAGTACAACAACCAGGACCACAGCATAGCCACGGGGCTGCTGGCAGCGCGCACGGCATTGGGCGTGGGGCAGTACGATCCGTGGGTGGTCAACATTGATGCTGAGTATCACGAGGCAGGGGAGGCAGGATGAACCGCCCGATCCTCGCCAAGTTGGCGGGCTGCCTGGGCTGGCTCTCTCCCTTGGCCAAAGCCTGCGTCGTCGCCGGACTGCTCATCCGGCTGGGCCTGCTGGCCTGGTTGGTGAGCAATGGGTACGATCCGGCGCCGCAGAAGGGCGACATGATCGGGTACGACCGGATAGCCCGCAGCATCCTGGCGGGACGTGGTTTCAGCAGGGACGGGCACAGTCCGGAATCCCTACGGACCCTGGGGTATCCGTACTTCGTCGCAGCCTGCTACGGGGCCTCGGGCGGCTGGCGGTACGCCCCTCTGCTGGTGCAATGCCTGCTCTCGACTGCGATGGTCGTGGGCATTGCTGCCGTTTTGCGGTCATGGGGTGTTGGTCAAGCCGGACAAAGTGCTGGCGCGTTGGTGTGGGCGCTCCATCCGACGCTCATACGGCTGTCGGCGCTGCTGCTTCCGGACACTCTCTTCCTGGGCTGCGTGCTGTTGAGCTTGTGGCTGTATGGCCTCTGGCTGCGTGGCCCCGAGAGGCGGCCGGCGCTCGGCGCGGGCCTGGCCATGGGCCTGGCCGGTCTGGTCAAGCCCGCTGCTCTGCTGCTCATGCCAGGAATGGCGCTCGCGATGCTATTGCGCAAGCCCCGCGGGAGTGGTTCGGCGCTCGCCTTGCTCGCGCTAGGGTTCCTGGCCAGCCTCAGCCCGAACCTGATACGCAACAGGATCCAGTTCGGCGCATGGGAGCTGTCCAGCATCACCGGCTACAACCTCTTCTACTACAACGCGGCGCTGGCGGAAGCGCGGGCCACGGGACGGTCCTTGCACGAGGTGCAAGCCGCCTACGAAGAGGACCAAGCGCGTCAAGCGGGCCACCTGACTCCTTTCCAACTCAGTCGTTGGCAGACGCGGCGTGCCCTGGCGGTGATGTCCCACGAGCCCCTTCATGCCGCTCGCGCCTGGCTGTCAGGCGCGGTGCAGGCGCTGGTCGTTCCGAGCCGTGCGACGTGGGCAATAGTGCTGTATGGCGATTGGCCCCGCCTCGACCGCGGGATATCGGCAGCGCTCTCTCGCCAGTCGGAGGAGGCCGCGCCCACCGGCGAGCGAGGCGAGAGCTCAGGATGGACTCGCCTCCAGCGGCTCCTGGCCGTGCCGGCCGCGCTGCCCGCAGTGACGGAGTTCGCATTCCTCGGTTTGCTCACCATTGTGGGGATCGGGGGACTGTGGCGTGCCAGTCGTGGCGGGGATCACGCGGCCCTCGCGCGGGGGCTGATTGTGGTCGCCGCTCTGTTCATCGCCTTCGTGGGGCCCGTAGGGTCCAGTCGGTATGGCTTGCCGGCGCTGCCCGTACTCAGTCTCGGTGTCGGCCTTCTGACTGCCCGGGCCGCAGAGCAGGGCGAGGCACGAGCGGAGGGCTGCACCACGGCAGCAGGCTGAGATGCTGCTTGCCCAGCCACGAGGGCCATCGCCAACCGGCGGGCAGGAGAGAGGGACTCTCAGAGTGAGCCACTCGTCCGAAGAGGCCAGCCCCAAGCCGACGGAGGCAGAGGGGCTGAGCGCCGTGCTGGGGCGGAACACGGTGTTCAGCTATCTGGGCCGCTTCTGGGACCTGACCGTCGCGCTGCTGCTGACGCCCTACGTCTATCATAAGCTGGGCGACGACTTGTTCGGCGTGTGGGCGCTGCTGGCCACGCTGACGGGATACACGGCACTGGTTGACCTGGCCACCGGGCCGGCCGTGACCAAGTACATCGCGGAGGCCAAGGCCAGGGACGATGCGCCCGGCGTGCAGCGGCTGGTCAGCACCGGCCTGGCCGTGCAGGGCGGCCTCGCCGTCGTCATCATCGGCGCGGCCGGGCTCTGGGCCGATCGCGCCCTGACCTGGGTGCAGGTGTCGCCGGCCGCGCACGCCGAGGCGCGCACGGCGCTGCTGATCTGCGTGGCGGTAGCGGGCGGGGCGCGGCTGTTCTCCGTCTTCAACTGCGTGCTCGAGGGCGTCCAGAGGCTCGACTTGACCAACGGTCTGCGCATGGTCTTCGGCGCTGCTCAGGCGGCGGGAACGTTGCTCGTCCTTCACCTGGGCTTCGGGATAGTGGGTCTGGCGTACGTCTCAGTGGCTGTATGGGTCGTCCGGGGGGCAAGCCTGGTCGCCCTGGCCAGGCGCAACTTCCCCGGCCTGAGACCCTCCCTGGGGAGTCTGAGCCGAGGCGCTGTGGGGCAACTGGCGGGCTTCACGCTCAAGGTGCAGGCGGCCAACATCTCCTGGCTGTCCATGGTGAACACCGACCGCCTCATCGTGGGCGCGGTGCTGGGCCCGCCGAAGGTCGCCCTGTACGAACTGGGGCGCCGCCTGGTGATGGGAGTACACTCGGGCACGGCCCCCATCATAGCCCCGCT
This sequence comes from Armatimonadota bacterium, assembly GCA_046760465.1. GTDB lineage: Bacteria > Armatimonadota > Zipacnadia > JAUWAU01 > JBHIEF01 > JBHIEF01. Next base: position 14,294 of record JBHIEF010000061.1, read on the forward strand.
GATACCGGCGGCCTCTCATCTCGGTGCGCAAGAGGATGCGGCTCGCCTGGAGCACCTGTTCCTGCGGGCGTCGAGGTACGTGGCGCTTCTGGCCGCGGCCGGCATGGGCTTCCTCGTCGCCGTCGGCCCACAGGCCCTCAGGGTCTGGCTGGGCGAGGTCAGGGCCGAGACGCTCGCGGTGCTGAACGTGCTCGCCGTCGGCTACCTGGCGAACATGCTGACCGGGCCGGCGACCGGCGTCGGTTACGGACTGGGGCGCCCGGAGTTCGCCATGTGGCGCGGCTTCCTCCTGGTGGTCGTGCAGATCGGGCTGGGACTGCTGCTGGTACGGCCGTTGGGCGTGCCCGGTCCCGCGGCGGCCACGACCATCGCCCTAGTATGCAGCTCCATCCTCTACGTGTCGCTGGTGAGCCGACGCTGTCTGGGACTGACCTCGCTGGCCAGCAGCCTCCGAGCCTGGCTTGGCCCTCTGGTTGCGGGCGCCGTGCCGGCAGTAGTGGTCTTCTGCCTGGTACAGGCGCTGGAGCGGACGGGCGCCTTCGCGGGTCGGGGTGGCGCTGTCGGCCTGGTCGGCGTGGGCTTTGCGGCTTTCTTGATGCTGTGGGGTGTGATCGCCCTGGGCCTAGGCCTCGTCACGCGCGAGGACAGGCAACTGATCCGCGCGGCCCTGGGACACATAGCTGCGCCGAGGCGGGCGACGGAGCTATCCGCCTCGGCGCGTGGATCGTGACGGCCAGGTGGAGGCAAACCGGTGATCGCAGTTATCGGCGCCAACGGCCAGCTCGGGGTTGAGCTGTGCGCGCAGGTGCCGGCGGGCCAGTTGGCCGCCCTGACTCACGAGGACACCGAGGTGGCGGACGAGGCCTCCGTGCGTGAGGCCCTGTTGGGCATCGCCGGTCTGGAGGCCATCATCAACTGCGCTGCCTATCACAACGTGCCGCAATGCGAGCAGGACCCGCTGACCTCGTGGGCGGTCAACAGCCGCGGCGCTGCCAACGTGGCCACGGTCGCCCGCGAGCGGGGAGTGCCGGTTGTGTTCGTGAGCACCGATTACGTGTTCGATGGCACGAAGGGCGAGCCCTACGTGGAGGCAGATGCGCCGCATCCCTTCACCGTCTACGGACAGACGAAACGCGCGGGCGAGCTGGCCACGCTCAGCCTTGCGCCGAGAGCCGTGGTGGCGCGGGTGTGTGGCCTGTTCGGGGCGGCGGGCTGTCGGGCCAAGCAGGGCGCCAACTTCGTCAAGACTATGCTGCGCCTCGGGCGCGAGCGGGGCAGCGTCGAGGTCACCGAGGACCAGACGGTCAGTCCCACGTACGCGCCGGACGCGGCACGGGCCATCCTGGCGATCCTGGAGGCGGGCGGGCGGGGCGTCTTCCACATCTGTAACGACCAGTGCCTCACCTGGCGGGACTTCGCCGAGCTCATCTTCGAGCAGGCGGGCATGGCCGTGGCCGTCGCCGGTCGGCGGACGCCAGCCGACGAGGCTCGGCTGCGGCCGGCCTTCTCCGCTCTGCGCAGCACGCGCGTGGAGGAACTGGGCATCGCCCCCCTGCCCGACCTGCGCGACGCACTACGACGGTGCCTGGCAGAGGAGCACGTCGGCAGGGCCGAGGCCGCGGGCGGCTAGCGGCCCTGGCGGGCTGGACCGGTAGCGAAAGGCGGACAAGCCCATGTTCGTGCTGGTCACAGGTGGCGCCGGCTACGTCGGCTGTCAAGTGGTGCGGGAACTACTGCGCCGAGGGAAGCGGGTGCGCGTGTTCGACAAGGGGCTGTTCGGGTTCCAGGGGCTGGAGGAGGTCGGCACGCGGATCGAGTTGGTCCGCGGAGATGTGCGGACATTCGACCCAGCGGCGCTCGAGGACGTGTCGGCCGTCATCCACCTGGCGGCGCTGTCCAACGATCCCACCAGCGAGCTGGACCCGCAGGCGACGACGGCCGTGAACTTCGAGGGCGCTGTGCAGGTGGCAGAGGCGGCCAAATCCCACGGCATTGCCACCTTCGTGTTCGCCAGCAGCGCCGCCGTCTACGGCTTCCAGAACGACTGGACGCTGTGCAGCGAGGAGGCGCCCACCAACCCGCAGACCACGTACGCAGAGAGCAAGGCACAGGCCGAGCAGGCTCTGATGGCGATGGCCGACGACGGCTTTCAGCCCGTCATCCTGCGCAAGGGCACCGTCTTCGGTTGGTCTCCGCGCATGCGCTACGACCTGGCGGTCAACACTTTCTGCAAGGACGCGCGCCAGTATGGGCGCATCCGCGTCTTCGGCGGCGGCGAGAACTGGCGCCCCAACGTCTATGTGGGCGACGCGGCCGTGGTGTACGCGAACGCTCTGGACCTGAGCCCAACGGATGCCGAGGGGCGCGTCTTCAACATCAATCACAAGAACTACCGCATCAGCGAAATGGCGAACTGGCTTAGCTACGTGCTCCGTGACCACCTGGCGCTGGACGTAGAGGTGGACTACCACCAGAGCCCGGACAACCGCAGCTACGCCATCAGCGCGGAGCGCGCCGCCCGCGTCGGCCTGCGCTGCGAGACCGGCCTGGCCCACAGCGTGCAGGAGCTCTGGCGACACTTCGACCACGACGTAACCAACGACTTCGGCAACCCTCGCTACTACAACATCAAGTGGCTCAAACTGCTCATGGAGATGCGCGAGGCCCTGCGCGACATGGGGCCTCTGCCCTAGCGCCCGGGCGGGCTCAGAGCGGTGTGCGCCAGTCAGAGGAGGGACACAGCCAGTGATCGAGGGTGTCAGCGTGGTAGACCTGGTCGTTCACATGGACGACCGCGGCTACCTGATCGAGATTCTGCGGGCGTCTGATCCCCATTTCACCGAATTCGGGCAGGTCTACATCGTCGGCGATATGGCCCAGGGGACCATCCGGGCCTTCCACAAGCACGAGGAGCTGTGGGACTGGTTCTTCATCTCGCACGGATCGGCCAAGTTCGTGCTCCAGGACGACCGGCAGGACAGCCCCACCCACGGGGAGATCATGACCGTAACCACGGGGGAACGTCGGCCGGCATTGGTCACCGTGCCGCCGGGCGTCTACCACGGTTGGATGGCACTGGAGGACGACACCCAACTGATCAGCACGGCCAGTGCAGTCTACAGGCGCGACGACCCCGACGAAGTGCGGATACCGCCCGACTCGTTCGGGGACGTGTGGACTGTCCAGGGCCGGTAGACGGACGGCGTGCGCGGGGGCGGGCGAGCGCCAGACCGGCGGCAGTTTCGGGCCCGAGGCCCGTTCGCGGGCAGCGGGCGGCACCGACGTTCGAAGGGCGAGGGAACGGCTCGTGTTGGAGCCTCTGGAGGCGATCAGAGTCACCAGGCCGCGGAGGCGGCGGTGGGCCGACCGGCTGGCCCACACGCGGGAAGTCCTGTCGTCTCGGGCCAAAGCCTGGGTGCCCTTCGCCGCCGCGGCGGTCATTGCCGCCGTTGCCCTGACCGCCGGCCCGGCGCCCAGCGCGCCTCTGGTGGCGATGTTGGCGGCTGCCACCATGGCACTGGGTCGTCCGTCCACCGGAGTGGCGTTGACGTGCCTGGTGGCGGCGGTCGGGGCCAACGCCTTCCTTGACCTGCCCGGGCTGCCGCCCCTGCACGTGGCCGAGGGCATGTTCCTGGTCCTGTTCGCGGGCACGGTCGCTCGCCTGGCCTTGCAGCGGAGGCTGCCGGGGGACAGAGATCCGCTCGTGGTTCCCTACCTGGCGTTCTTTGGCTGGTGCGTCGTCTCAGTCGCGGTCGTCCAGCTGACAAGCTCGGGAGTGGGGCTGGTGGGTCAGTTGGATGGCCTCGTCCTCTACCTGCTGCCACTGCTCGCCTACACCACCGTGACCAACAGCATCACCACGGAGCGAGAGGTGCGCATGGTCGGCGCTGCGTGTGCGGCGTCCATGGTGGGGCAATTGGCCGTGCAGCTCTGGCACCTCGGCCAGTCCGGTGTAATCGGCGTGGGGGTATCGTCACGAGTCTTCGGTACGCTGCACGGCAACTTCCTGGGCGCCTACTACATCGTATGCGTGGCCTTCGCGCTGGCCCTGGCAGCCTGCGAACCGCGACTGGTGCGCCGTGGGGCCTGGCTGGGTGCCGCAGCCCTCGGCCTGGCCGGCCTGGTCCTGGCCTTCTCGCGCGCCAGTCTGGTGTCCGCCATGATAGCCGCCGTTGTCGCCGCTCGCCGCGTCCTGGCTCGACGCCTGCTGCCGCGCTGGCTGCTGTACGGCGCCGTCCTCAGCGCCACCATCGCCGCCTACGGCTTCGTCACTCGAGAGCTGGGAGCCGGCGCGCGTCTGGACGAGATGTCGTCGGCGCGCGTACCCATCGCGGTGGACGGTATACGCATCGTCGGCGAGCGCCCGGTCTTTGGGATCGGTCTGGACGACTACGGGAAGTACACGCATTTCAAGGAGTGGCATCACCTGCGTGGCCGCCTGGCCCCCATCAACTCCGCGCACAACGACTACCTGGCGGTAGCTGCCGGAGCCGGCCTGCCGGCGCTGGGCCTCTACCTCTGGCTGCTCTGGCGGATGGGGAAGTCCTGTCGCCACCTGGCTCGGAGCCCCGGACGGTTCTCCGCCGCCATCGGCACGGCGGCGGAAGCCGTGTTCGTTGCGCACCTGGTCGAGAACTTGGCCTCCGAGACGGTCATGGGCTCGTTCTGGAACGGCGAGTTCGCGTTCCTGTCCGCGCGCGTCTACTTCTGGGTGATGCTTGCCGTAGTCACAGCCTCGGTCAAGACATTGGCTCGGCAGCCAACCAGCGTGAGGCACGATTCCGAAGTCCTGGGACCACGGGAGGCCGCTGCTCGATGACAACTGACAGCCGGGCCATACACGCGGAGGATAGGGCCTGCTCACTCGCCGGAGGGGCCCCTGGGGAGGCACGCGGCAGGGGGTCGGTGGACTGTGCGGTGGTGGTGCTCAACCACAACGGCGAAGGCCTGCTGCCGCGCTGTATGGAGTCGGTGCTTCGTGCCGGCGAGGCCTGCTCGGCGCGCTGCCGGGCCGTCGTCATTGACAACCAGAGCACGGATGGCAGCCTGGAGCTCCTGCGCACTCGGTTCCCGGACGTGACCGTGGTGCGGCGGCCCAATGACTACCTGTTCTCGTACAACGGCGTGATCCGCAGTCTCGAGGCGAAGATAGTGGTTGCGCTGAACAACGATGTCTACCTGGACGACGGGTTCCTGGAGGCCCTGCTGCCGCACTTCGGCGAGCCCGACGTGTTCGCGGCGACGGGCCGGATTCTGGAATGGGACACCGACCGCTTCGCGCTGCCGCTAAGTCGCCAGGCCGCGAAGATAACGGCCGGCTGGCTCAAGCAGTACCCGCAGGACATGTCAACTGCCGGCCCCACCATCTACTGCATCGGCGCGGCGGTCGCCTATGACCGCGAGAAGTTCCTGGAGCTCGGCGGCTTCGACACGCTCTTCCGGCCCCACTCCTTCGAGGACTTCGACATCTCCTACCGGGCGTGGAAGCGCGGCTGGCGATGTCTGTATGAGCCGAGGGCAGTTGCCTGGCATAAGGTCGCGGCCACCATAGGCCGGTACTACACCGACTACCCCGTCTTCATGAAGAACTGGTTCCTGTCGCAGTGGGTCAATATGACGGATCCCTGGCCACTGATGACCCACATCGCCCTCCTGCCGGGGCGGCTCGTCAAGGCCGCCCTGAGGCGCGATGCCGCGTACCTGAGCGGGTTCTTCATGGCGGCCGGCCAACTGCCTGCCGTCCTGAGAGGGCGGCGCACCCGGCCGCGCGTGTGTGGTGACCGAGAGGTGCTGCGCAGGTCGTCTCAGGGCGCGGCGGGACCCGGCATCTCGTAGGTGGCGAGGCTCTGCTGCGCGGGGGGCGGCGTCGAGCGCAGCCTGAGGCTGCTGGTATCCGGGGCCGTTACGGAGGCAGTGGATGGCCATCGGCATAGGCGTAGGGAGAGAGGCCGTCGCGCTTGAACATCGGCCTCGACCAGTGCGAGCACGGCCGGCGCGTGCGCAGCGCGTCGTCTACTTGCTCGACTGCTTCCCGGTGGCCTCGCAGACGTGGATACCTCAGGAGTTGCAGGCCCTGGCGGCGGCCGGACGCGAGGTCCGGGTGATCGCGATACACCGGCCTCCTCGCGACAAGGCCGCCCGGGACGCGCTGGGCGAGGCGTGGGGCCGCCGCACTGAGTACCTGTGTGACATCGGTGGGCGCGAGGCGGCGCGAGCGCATTGGCGGCTCGGGCGGCAGCTCGGACGAGCCTACCACCTCACAGCGCACATGCTGCGAAGACACGGCGGGCCACGTTCGAGCTGGCGGGCGCCCATGGCGGCTGGGCTCATGCGCGGCCACGCGCCCGACTACCTGCACACGCACTTCCCCAACGTGACGGGGGCGTTGATCGCCGTGGTGGCCGGACTCCTGCGGGTGCCGTGGGGCGTGACCATGCACCACTGGGACATCTACAAGTGCCCGCCGCGCGACCTACCGGGCCTCATCGAGCGCGCGGCCTTCCTGTGTACGGTATCCGACTACAATCGCAGCTACCTGCTGGAGACGTTCCCGGCTCTGCGTGCCGGCAAGCTGAGGGTCAACCACCCCGGCATTGACTGCGACAAGTTCGCGCCGGTGGACGGCGGGGGCTCTGCGGACCGGAACATCCTGTCCGTCGGTCGCCTGGTGCCAGACAAGAACTACGCCGCCGCCGTGCGCATCTGCCGCCGGCTGGTCGAGCGGGGGATGCGGGTTACGTGGCGTGTGGTCGGCGGCGGGCCCTGCC